>DASXMX010000462.1:0-7063 GCA_036495445.1 Tepidisphaeraceae bacterium | reverse complement strand
CACCATCTGGTGGTTCGCCGGGCTGCGGAACCGGTTTGAGCCGGTGAACTTCGGCGTCGTCGAACCGGGCCGGCTCTACCGCAGCGGCCAGATCACTGAACCGGTCATTCGCAAGACCCTCGAGAAGAACCACATCGGTTTGATCGTCAACCTCTCCCTCGACGACACCCCTGACGAACGGGCCGAAGCCGCGGCGGCCCATGACCTCGGCGTCGAGCGCGTCAACCTCGGCCTCAGTGGCGACGGCCTGGGCGACCCGAACGTCTACCCTAAGGCGCTTGCCGACATCATCAAAGCGAACCGGGACGGCAAGGCCGTCCTCGTCCACTGTCAGTCCGGCGCCCAGCGCACCGGCGGCATCATCGCCGCCTATCGCATCCTCGTCGAAGGCAAGTCCCCCGACGACGCCTTCGCCGAAATGCGACAATACGGCCACGACCCCAAGCACAACCCCGCCCTCATCCCCTGGATCCGCGAGCACCTGCCGCAGTGGAAGGAACAACTCGCGAATTACGAGGCATCCGCGTCTACGCAACCGACCGCTCACGCCGAATAGCATGGACCTCGCCACATCTCGGCCGCCCCTCTCGTGATGGCAGGGGGACTGCGTGGTTCCGGAATGACTACAAAAGACCTTCCCGCCTGAGGAACTCGATCGCGAGGCTGTGGTTCCGCTCGAAGTCCAATACACCGCCAGAGACGTTAAGCGTCTCCTCACCGCAATCAGCCAGCGCGATGATCGCCTGCCACAGGTCGCCACCATTCGACCTGAGATTTTCGACCGAACGCTGTAGGAATTTGATGAAGAGTGGGCGCAGCGTCTCGTCGCGCAGCTTGCCCAAAGCCCATATCGCGGACCCTGCCAAAGGATGCGGAGGATCCGCATCCGCAATCGCCACGAGGGCATCTCGGATCAACGTTCGATCGGGCGGAGCCACTGATGCATTCGTCAATGCTTCCTCCCCCATCACAATCCCTTTTGCGACTCGCGTCGGATCAGAAGAGCGAAGTAGAGAGATGATGTCATTCACGATTGGTCCCCTCCAGACGAACCCGTCAGGTTTGGCCGTGTTGCATGAGGTCGGTTATCATGCCGCGCATGGAGGAACTTTCCATGCGATCCAGTTCCATCGGCGCTCAAGTGACGGTACTTTTCGGATTGATTGTTGGCCAGTTCCTCCTGCCTTCCCGCGCCGACGCCGGGACGCTCACGTACGCCGACCTAGTCCATCGCGTCGCCGACCTCGAACACTTGGCCGTCCTCCCGCAGGATGGCGAGAAGTGCGAGCAATGGTCGAGCTACGACCGGGCGAGCAAGTACGACCCAGCAACTAACAAGTACATCCACTGGGACGCGAACAACGACGGCGTCGGGTTTGTCCGAACTGAGGGCGATCGGCAGGTATTGGCCGAGATGAACGGCCCCGGCGTGATCTGGCGGATCTGGTCCGCCGACCCGAAGGAGGGGCACGTCCGCATCTACCTCGATGGCGCAAGCGAGCCGGCGGTCGACCTGCCGTTCGTGGGGTATTTCGATCATAAAAACGCGCCGTTCACGCGGCCGCATCTGGTCCACGAGGTCTCGAAGGGGTGGAACTGCTATGTGCCGATCCCCTACCAGAAATCGTGCAAGATCGTCGCGGACAAGAACTGGGGCCGGTACTTCCATTTCACCTACGGCACGTTCCCGCCGGGCACGGTGGTGCCCACGTTTAAGCGGGAATTGACGCCTGACGAGAACGCGGCCTTGGACGCGGCCGATCGGACGCTGGGGAATTTGGGCGTTGATCCGGCGGGCACGCGGAACGGGGAACAAACCGAGCACGCGAAGGTGACCGTCGAGCCCGGATCCACTCAGCGGATCGCCCGGCTCACGAGCCCGGAGGCGATCACCGCGATTCGCGTGAAGCTCGACCTGCCCCCATCCCCCGCCGATCGTGATCTGCTTCGTGAATTGACATTGAAGATCACGTGGGACGATGACGCTGCGCCCGCTGTCTGGGCCCCGCTGGGGGATTTCTTTGGCACGGCTACCGGGGCGAACAAGTATCGCTCGCTGCCGCTCGGGCTCACCGAGGACGGGCAGTGGTACTGCTTCTGGTACATGCCGTTCGCGCGGTCGGCGACGATCGAGCTGACGAACGATTCGAAGGAACCGCACGCCGTCGCGTTCGAGGTCACGCACGCGCCGCTCGACCGGCCCATCGAGCAGCTCGCCCGGTTCCACGCGAAGTGGCACCGCGACGCGTTCCTGCCGGCCGACCCGGATCGCAAGATCGATTGGACGGTGCTCACCACCGAGGGCCGCGGCCGGTTTGTCGGCATGATGCTCCACATCTGGAACCCCCGCGGCGGCTGGTGGGGCGAGGGGGACGAGAAGTTCTTCGTCGATGGCGAGAAATTCCCCTCCACCTTCGGCACTGGCTCCGAAGACTACTTCGGCTATGCCTGGAGCAACCCCGCCCTCTTCCAACACGCGCTGCACAACCAGACGATCTCCGAGAACAACCGCGGCCACATCTCCGTGAACCGCTGGCACATCTGCGACAACGTCCCGTTCCACACGTCCTTCGAGGGCGACATCGAAAAGTATTTCCCCAACACCCGCCCCACGCTCTACGCCGCGATGGCCTATTGGTATCTCGCGCCCGGCGGGAAAGACCCGTTCGTCCCCGCCCCGCTCGACCAACGAATCGGCTATTGGACGCCCACCAAGCCGAACGTCGTCCCAGGTGCAATCGAAGCGGAGCGGATGCGCGTCCTGGCCGTCACCGGCGGGAACGCGCACGAGCAGGACATGGGCGGGTTCGACGGCCGCTGGAGCAACGACAGCCAGCTCTGGTGGACCGGCGCCAAGCCCGGCGACGCGCTCGACCTGGCGCTGCCAGTCGCCAAGAGCGGAACGTATAAGCTGACCGTACAACTCACCAAGGCCCGCGACTACGCGATCACACAGATCCTGCTCGACGGCAAGCCGCTCGGCCAGCCGATCGACTTGTACGATCCCAATGTTTCGCTCGCTGCCCCATTCGTGAGCGACCCGCTCGAGCTTTCCGCCGGCGACCACAAGCTCACATTCCGCATCACCGGCGCGAACGACAAGGCGGTAAAGTCGTACATGGTCGGCATCGATTACGTGAAGCTGGGCCCTGCCGGCCGATGAACGACGCGGCAGACATCGCGATCGTTGGCGGCGGCGCGGCGGGCCTGGCGGCGGCGATCTTCGCCGCTCAAGCGGCGCCGACCGGAAGCCGCATCGTCATCGTCGACGGCGCGCGGACGCTGGGCGCCAAGATCCTTGTCTCCGGCGGCGGGCGGTGCAACGTCACCCATCACGTCGTCACGCCCGATGACTTCAACGGCTCGCGCAACGTCGTCCGCAACGTCCTCGCCGCGTTCGACGTCGCGGCGACGGTCCGCTGGTTCAACTCGATGGGCGTGGAACTCAAACGCGAGGACACTGGCAAACTGTTCCCGGTCACCGACTCGGCCCGCACCGTCCTCAACGCCCTGCTCGGCCGGTGCCGTGAACTGGGCGTCGCGATCCTGACCGGGACGCCTGTTCGCTCGATCGAGCGAGCAACCGAGATGGGAGGGCGAGGCTCCCGCCGAGCCGAGGCTCATTCGAACAACCCGGCTCGGCAGGAGCCTCGCCCTCCCGATGGCAGGTCTTCCACCTCATTTTGCGTTCACCACGCCAACGGCACCCTCATGGCACAACGCGTGATCGTCACCACCGGCGGCCGCTCGCTGCCGCGGAGCGGGAGCGATGGCTCGGGGTGGGAGATCGTCCGCGCGCTGGGGCACACGGTGACGGACACGCATCCGGCGCTCGTGCCACTCGTGCTCGATCCGACGATGTTCCACGCCGAGGTCTCCGGGATTTCTCACGAGGCGGCGCTTTCGACCTTCATCGACGGCAAACGAATCGACTGCCGGACCGGCAGCCTTCTCTGGACGCACTTCGGCATCAGCGGCCCGGTCGCCATGGATGCGAGCCGGCATTGGGTCGTCGCGAAGGAGACCGGCAAACGGCCGGAAATGCGATGCAATTACCTGCCGCCGGGCGGGTTTGAGGACGTTGATCCGTGGCTGCTGGGCCAAGCTTCTGCGCGACCTCGCACGTCAGTCGTTTCGGCGATCGCCCAGCGATTGCCGGAACGCATTGCCGCGGCGATCGTCACGCACACGAACATCGATCCCGCAACGACGCTTGGCCAACTCTCGCGGGAGTCGCGGAGGGCACTCGCCCACGCATTGACCGACCTGCCGCTGCCCGTCGCCGGCCCGCGCGGGTGGAACTACGCCGAGGTCACCGCCGGCGGCGTGCCGCTGGCGGAGATCGACTACCGCACAATGCACTCCCGCAAAGTCCCCGGCCTCCACCTCGCCGGCGAAATCCTCGACTGCGACGGCCGCATCGGCGGGTTCAATTTCCAGTGGGCATGGGCGACCGGCTACCTTGCGGGCACCGCCGCGGCGAAGAGCTTGTGACGATCCACGAAAGGGCACGAAGAGGCACGAAGGAAAGGCAGAAGCGCCCGTTACAGGGCCAATTCGGTCAATCACTTCCGCGACGGCCTCTTGCCTCTCCGATTGAATTCCTCCTCGCTCGCGGACCAAACGACTACGATCAACGAGCAGAATGCGACGCGAGACCCGCCATATTTCGGTGTTGATGGATCAGGTGCTCGAAGCGTTCGCGCCACGGCCTGGCCGGATCCTCGTGGATTGCACGACCGGCCTGGGCGGACACGCGTCGGCGTTGCTCCGGCGGATCACGCCGGGCGGGCGGCTCATTGGGATCGACTTCGATCCAGCCAGCCTTGCGCTGGCGCGCACTACACTCGCAGCGGTCCCCGCCGGCGCGTTCGAGCTCTATCACAACAACTTCGCCGCCCTGCCGACGGTGTTGGCCCAAGCCGGGATCGATCGTGTTGACGGCGTGCTCGCCGACCTCGGCGTCGCCAGCCCGCAGATCGATGACCCCGCACGCGGCTTTTCCTACCGCCAGCCGGGGCCACTTGACATGCGGATGGACCCGACCCGCGGCCAGCCCGCGTCCGCACTCGTCAACCGCCTGAGTGAACGCGAACTGGCCGACGCGTTGCTCGAGCTGGGCGACGAAACCGACGCGCCGCAAATCGCCCGGCTGATCGTCGAACGCCGCAAGGCCAGGCCGATCACCACGACAGAAGACCTGATGGCGATCGTCTGCGAGGCCCGCGACTTCACGCTCCAGCGGGCCGCGGGTGCCAAGCTCCACCCGGCCGCCCGGACGTTCCAGGCGCTGCGCATCCTCGTGAACCGCGAGCTGGCGAACCTCGACCGACTGCTGGCGGTCCTCCCCGACCACCTGAAGCCCGGCGGCGTGGCCGCGATCATCAGCTTCCACAGCGGCGAGGACCGCCGCGTCAAGGCCGCCTTCCGCGCGGGCCTCGCGAGCGGCGTCTACTCGCACATCAGTCCCGACCCGCTGATCGCCGCCGAAGCCGAGCATAAGGCCAACCCCCGCTCCCGCTCCGCCAAGCTGCGGTGGGCAAGGCGAGCCGATGAATGATGGTCGAACGGCAACCACGCCTTTGCTCCCTCTCCCTCTGGGAGAGGGCCGGGGTGAGGGGAAATTGCGAATGACCCTCCCGCGACCGGCGAATCCTGTCATCCTGAGCTTCAGCGAAGGATCTCCGCGCCGGTTGAGCCTCTCGCATCAGAGATCCTTCGCTGCCGCTCAGGATGACAAGGGTTGGGGCCGTCGCACGAGGAAGCGCGCTCGCAATTCCCCCTCACCCTAACCCTCTCCCGGAGGGAGTGGGGATCAAGGCCGCTCGTCGGATTTAGTGGTATCCTCGGGTCAGTCATGAAAATCGTACTCGCGCCTGACAAGTTCAAAGGCTCGCTCTCTGCCCCTGACGTCTGCGCCGCGATGACGCGTGGACTCCGAGCCGCGAACCCGGACATCGAGATCGACGCCTGCCCGGTTGCGGACGGCGGCGAAGGGACGGTCGCGGCGTTGGTCGCCGCGACGGGCGGCCGATTCGAGACGCGCCGCGTTACCGGGCCGCTGCCGGAGATGAAGGTGGACGCGACGTTCGGCGTCTTCGGTGACGGCCACACCGCCGTCATCGAAATGGCGGCGTCCAGCGGGCTGGCGATGCTCAAGCCCGAGGACCGCAACCCGCTCAATACGACGACGTTCGGCACCGGCGAACTACTCATGGCCGCCGCGGCGTTAGGCGCGAGCGAGATCATCCTCGGCATCGGCGGAAGCGCCACCGTTGACGGCGGGATCGGTTGCATACAAGCCTGCGGCCTGCCGGTGCTGCTTGAAGGGGGCGAGCCGCTTTCCCCGACGGAGCCACTGTGCGGGCGCGATCTGCCGAGCGTCCTGATGGTGAAGCACGGCCGGGGCTCGACGGTCGAGCGGGTGCGGATCAGGGTCGCCTGCGACGTGAGCAACCCGCTGTTTGGACCGACCGGCGCCGCACGGGTGTTCGGTCCACAGAAGGGGGCGACTCCCAAACAGGTGCGATGGCTCGACGACGCACTTCGCGGCCTGGCGGAGCGAACGGGCAAACAGGCGGAAGCCCGGATGCCGGGCGCGGGGGCCGCGGGCGGCCTGGGATTCGGCATGCTGGCGTTCTTCGGCGCGACGCTGCAAAACGGGGCTCAGATCGTGCTCGATGCGACCCGATTGCAAGAGCGCCTTCGCGGCACGGACCTGTGCATCACGGGCGAAGGGTGCCTCGATGCGGGAAGCCTTCACGGAAAGGCGACGATCGCAGTGGCGCGGCTGTGCAAGGAGCTGGGTGTGCCGTGCATGGCGATCGTGGGATCAGTTGGAGAAGGCGTGGAACGGGCGAGGGAAGAGGGATTGCGGGAGTATCGGGTGATCGGGGAGGGGGCGCTTCCGATCGAGGAATGCATTCGACGGGCGCCGGCACTCATCGAAGTGACGGCAAAAGGCGTGTTGGAGGGAAGACCTTAGCAGGGGAAGGTTTTGGATCCGCCGCTTGCGGCTTCGCGAACGAAGGGCCGTTCTCCGGGAGGATCTCTCCGGCGGACG
>DASXMX010000461.1:0-7150 GCA_036495445.1 Tepidisphaeraceae bacterium | reverse complement strand
TGACCGGGAGGGCGAGGCTCCCGCCGAGCCGGGGCCCGCTCGAACGACTCGGCTCGGCGGGAGCCTCGCCCTCCCTTAATCCGCAATCAGCACTGGTTTTTGAGTTGAATCACGATGCACGTTGCTCCTTTCATCCTCGCCAGCGGCGACGACACCGAGTTGTTTAAGCTCGTCGGCATCGCGATCATTCTGGTCATCGCGGCGATCGGCGCGCTGGTGAAGAAGGTTCGCGAAGGGCAGTCGCCGCAGGCCCGCCGCCCCGTGCCCCCGCCGCTGCCGGGGCGGCCCGTGCCGCTGGCCGCCCGCGTCAGGGCACCCGGCCCCAAGCCGCTGCCCCCGCTGCCGGCGCTCGCCCAGGCGGCGAAGCCGCGCCCGACGACCGCCCGGCGGGCGGCCGTGCGCCGCCAGGCGGCGCCCGTTCGACAGCAGGCGGGTGCCCAACCGTCTCGCTTGAGCACCCCGGCGCCGGCCGTCCCCGGCGTTCGCGCCACGCCGTCCCTCCCCGCTTCTTCGGTTGCCAATCTGCTGAACCCCACCACTGTTCGGGCCCAATTCATCCTGGCCGAGGTGCTTCAGCCGCCCCTGTCGCTGCGAGCCCGCAAGACGTTCTGACGCGGGTCCCTGAGATGCGCGGCGCGGGGTGCCTTCATGACAGCCACAGCAACTCATCGCCCAGCCGTAATATCTTAATGCCCATGGAATTATGGAAAAGGCGGATAAGCCCGTTCGCACGTTTATAGAAATGCACATTCCGCCTCTTCACAGATTCAGGATATGCTCTCCGCCGGGATGAAGGATCTCTTCAACCAACAGAGTGGCGGGGCACGTGACCCGAACACTCGCTGACCTCATCCAATAGTCACATTTGGGAGGACCCCATGCGCGCACAGCGGCTTGGCGTTCGTTCGGAATCGTCTCGTTCGAGTATGTACCGGAATCGCCGATTGGGCCGGGCGGCCGAACGCGTCGCCCAGGCGCTCGAGGGCCGGGTGATGCTGTCGGGCACGCAGTTGCTCAGCACCGCCGATCCTCTTCAATCCTCCACCGGGGCCACAAGCACCGCGAACCTCGGCGGTGACTTGTTCTACGCCGCGAGCGACATCGCAGGCACCCCGTCGACGAACGGCGCGGGCTACGAGTTGTGGAAGACCGACGGCACCCCCGCGGGGACCGTGATGGTCAAAGACATCGACCCAGGCACCGGCAGTTCCAACCCGACGGAACTGGTGACCGTCGGGAACACGATCTTCTTTAGCGCCAATGATGGGACCGACGGCTACGAGCTGTGGAAGACCGACGGCACCGCCGACGGCACGGTGATGGTCAAGGACATCGTCACCGGCCCCGGGTCCTCCAATCCGACCGACCTGACGAACGTAAACGGAAAGCTCTTCTTCTCCGCCATCGATGCGGCGGGACAGAGCGGCCTTTGGACCAGCGACGGCACGGCCGCCGGCACTGTCGAATTGGGACGGGTCACGGGCAGCCCGGCAGGGTCGCAGATCACGAACGTCAACGGTACGGCGTTCTTTACAGGGACGGACGCGGCGCACGGCACGGAACTCTGGAAGAGCGACGGCACGCCGGGCGGGACTGTGCTGGTCAAAGACATCACGCCGGGAACGGCCTCCTCAAGCCTCGGATATTTGACCGCGCTCGGTTCGGAACTGTTCTTCACCGTCCCCGCCTCCTCCGACGGGCTGTACGGGGGCGCGTTGTGGAAGAGCGACGGGACGGCGGCGGGAACGGTGCTGGTCAAGCAGACCCTCGCCTCCAACCTTTATGCGTTCGATGGCGCAATCTACTTTGCCGGCACCGATGCCGTCGGCGGGACGCAGTTCAACAACCTCTGGAAGAGCGACGGCACGACCGCCGGCACCGTCCAGGTCACGGAATTCCACACCCTTCAAACCAGCTTCCTTCCCGTCAATTACGCGACGTTGAACGGCACGCTGATCGTCGCGGAGTACAACCTCCTCGACGATTTCATTTACCTATATCGAACCGACGGCACGCAGGCCGGCACGGTCAAGATCGCTCCGAATGTATACGTGGATAACAACCAGAACACCTTCGAATCGACGCTCGTCACCGCGAACGGATTGGTTTACTTCATCGGATTGCCGATGGGCGGCGGCGGCGTCGGGGTCTACCAGACCGACGGGACGCCCGCCGGGACTGTGCAGGCGGATCCAGCCGCGGTCGGTCAGGTAAAGCCGATCCACCTGATGGGGCAGGCGGACAACACGCTGATCTTCGCGGGCGTCCCGACCAGCCAAACGACCCCGCCCCAAGTTCACCAAAACGTCTATGGCATGTCGATCCCGCCAGCCGCATCGGGGCGCGCGACGTTCGTCCGCGCCGACAACTCGACCACGGGCGCGTGGCAAGGCACGTACGGTTCGGACGGGTTCGACTTCCTGGACGGCCCGGCGAATCTGCCGGCTTACGCGCAGGTCTCGGCGGCCAACGATGCGCAGTGGAACTGGACGTGGCCCGACCCCAATTCCGACGCCCGCGCGCTGCAAGCCCCGCCCCCGTCGAGCGGCCGCATCGCGGCATGCGACTACTCCGGCAGCAGTTTCACGCTCGACGTCAACCTGACCGACGGGCAGGCCCACCAGGTCGCGCTCTACCTGGTCGACTACGACTACCGCAACCGCAGCGAGACGGTGCAGGTCAGCGATGCGGGCACCGGGCAGGTGCTCGATACGCAGAACGTCAGCGGCTTCCAAGGCGGCCGCTGGCTGGTCTACGACCTGTCGGGCCACGTGACGATCACCGTGACTAACAATTCCGGTTCGGCGAACGCGGTCGCGAGCGGATTGATGTTTGACCCCGTCACCGCCGCCGGTGCGACAGCGACGTTCGCCAAGGCCGACACGGCGACCCTGGGCGGTTGGATCGGTACATACGGGACGGGCGGGTACTCGGTCATCGATGGCACGACCAACCTCCCGGCTTCCGCGCAACTCTCCACCTCTGGCGCGCAGGAGTACACGTGGGCCGACCCCGCGACTGACCCGCGTGCGCCGCAGATCGGCCCGGGCACGCAGGGGCGCGTGGCCGCCACACTCTATTCGTTCAGCAGCTTCAGCCTCGACCTGAATCTCACCGACGGCCAACCCCACCAGGTCGGCTTCTTCGTGTTGGATTTCGACGGGGCCGGCCGCATCGAGACGGTGCAGGTGAGCGACGCGACGACCGGCGCCGTGCTCGACAGCCGGACCGTCTCGAACTTCGCCGGCGGCCAATACCTCGACTACAACCTCTCGGGCCACGTGAAGATCACGTTCACCAACGACAACCCGCAGGCCAACGCGGTGCTCAGCGGGATCTTCATTGATCCGGTACAGACCCCCGTCACCCAACCGCCCACGGCGACGGCGTCGTTCGCCACGGCCGACTTCAGCACCCAGGGAAACTGGTCCGGAAAATACGGCGGCGGCGGATACTACATCGCCGACGGGAACTGGACGCTCCCGGTCCACCCGCAGCCTGGCGGGATGCCCGTCGCGGAATACGACTACGCCACCAACCCGACCGATCCGCGCGCGCTGCAGGCCGAGCCCGGGTCGACCAACCGGGTGGAAGCGGTCGATTACGCGCCGACCGATTTCACCTACAACCTGAACCTCACCGACGGCAAGGTGCATCAACTGGCGATCTACATCGCCGATTACGACTACCAGAACCGCTCGGAAACGATCCAATTCTCGGACGCCAACACCGGTGCCGTGCTGAACACGGTGTACGCCTACGACTTCCAAGGGGGCCAATACGTAATCTGGAACGCCTCCGGCGACGTGAACATCAAGTTCACCCAGGTCTCCGGCCCCAACGCGGTGTCGTCGGGGGTGTTCTTGGATTGAGGCGGGGAATGTCGCGATCATGAGCCGCGTGCGGTTCCGACGGGTGATCCCTCATTTGTCGGAGCGGCCCGGCGGTTCAGGAAGCGAAGCCCGGCGAGCCACACGAAGATCCAGAAGGCCAGGATCACGAGCGCCGCCCACCCAGGCGGGCTGATTTCGCCCTGATCGCGCGATGCGCGGGAGGCGAATTCGCCAGTGGAATCGCTGCGGGAGCTGTTCGACGAGTAGAAGTCCGGGCTCTGCCTGGCGATGACTTCGTGGCTGGCGCGGGCGACGCCGCGCACTTGCCCGGCGATCTCCGACGCCTCGGCGGCAATGTCCGGCGACGTGGTGTTCACGCCAGCCGCCTTCAGCCATTCGAGCACGGCTGGTGAGCCAAAGCCATCGCTCCGGGCGACTCGCGGCGCGCTACCGCCGCGGAACTCGTAGCGGCCGTCCGGATAGACCGTCATCTGCGGCAACGACGACCAAGATGTCGGCAATGACCCGAGGTGGCTGGATTCGATCTCGATCTCGACCGGGACGTTCAGCGGGGGCGTCCGCCAGGTCGCGCCCTTGGCCTCAAGCGTTGCCAGGGCATACGCGCCGGACTTGGGCCCCATCAGCCAGACCTGCTTCTCAAACGAACGGTGCGGCGGGAGCACCGAATAGATCCCAATGCTGGCCACGATCGCGATGAATGCCAGCAGCACGCTGAACCCGATGCATGCGCCAAGCACGCCGATGCCCGATCGCGGCGCGAGCGGGGTGAGAATGCCGACCGTCCGCAGATCGCCCCCGCACTCGGGACACGTCATCCTGCTGAGGCCGACGACGCTATACCCGCACCCGCCGCACACGGGCCCGCCGCGCACGGGCTCATCGACGACCTTGGGCCGCCAAGGCCGGTCGGCCGCGACGTTGATCCAAATCCCGGCAAGAACCGCCAGCACGATGAGAAGGCAGACGAGGAGCACCAGGATCATCGCGTCACCCCCGCCGGTTCATGGACCGGCACGTCACGCGGAAACGGGCGTAACAAATGTGCAATCCCGGCCAGCCAAATTGCAGACCAGATCATCACGGCGATGGGCAGCGCGTCCGGAGGCGGTCGGCCGTCGCTGTTGAATGAACTCCAGCTTGTCGAGTCGCCCGTCGAACGGAAGGACTCGAACCCATCGGGATTCCGACGGAGAACGTTGATGATGAAGCGGCAGGTCAATTCCGCCCGCTCGGCGACCTTCCGGTCCGCGGTGGGATCCAGCCCACCCGCTGCCATCCAACGTCGCACGGCCGTTTCGTCGAACCCGCTCGGAGGCGAAAGCGGGATCGCCTCGCGCCCCGCCGCGTCGACGATGCGATACCGCATCGAAGGCGACTGCACTTCCAGCGTCACCCGGTCCCCATTCGGGAGAACCAGGTCGGCGTCGAGTTCGCCCTTGAGCAGCCCGGAGTCTCCTCGCCGACCATCGTACGTGAATTCGAGACTGCGGAATGTTTCCGCCGACGGTCGCACGCTCACCTCGCCCGAAACGAAGCTCGCCGTGGGCAGTTGACTGAGGACGATCGACGTTGCGATCGCCGCGACGAGGCACAAGACCGCCGAGAACCAGACGACGCGCCAGAATGGCCGGCGGGCCTCCGACGGACGGAGCACGGCCACGCCGTCGTCGCGCACGTCACGAGCGCACGCCCGGCAGATGAACGTATCGACTGCGAGCGACCGGGCCGGCGCGCCGCAGGCGACGCAGACCGGCTCCATCGCGGCCGCCGCCCGCGGCAACCGCCGCCACAGCAGCAGACCGCCCGTGACGATGAAGGCGATCACGACGCCCAGCGCCAGCAGATCCAAGACCAATCGGTGGCTCCTCCCATACCCCGCGATACCCCGCGACATTTACTCGCCCCATCGCCGGGCGGATGCGCGCGATCTTACCGGGAATACGGTCGAACCTCACCGTCAGCCCCAATCACACTGCCCGGCGCGCAAAATCTTGTGAACGCGCAACGAGATCACAAGCCGCGCCAGTTCCAAGACTTACGCCTCAAAATGTAAAGTCTGCGCCTAAGGAGGGTAGAGGCAGTAGACAATCTCCTTGCCCCCACGAACTTGCGGGCGCGGTCGGATGCAACATGCCCCGATCCTCACTTTGTGGCGGGCGAATGGGCCGGCTTGCTGCAACTCCTGATTCGCACTGATGATGGACGGATCTCATCGCCCGCACGCACCATCTAACATCTGATGCAACACTTGCGGGCATGTTGCACCGGGTCGGGCGAGGCCGGAATTCACAACCGGTTCTTTTCAATTGACTTGCATAGAATGATCCGTAATCGACATGCAACAAATGCAACATCGGTTCAATTTCGCCTGATCACTGCGCGCCGAAGGCCTGCGCCAGGAGCACGAGCCCGATCGCGAGGAGGCCGAGGTAGACGTAGGCGAAAAACGCCCGCGGCGAGATCCGCGCGTGCAGGACGCGGCCGAGGAACGTGGCGACGATCGTCGCGGGGAGCGAGAGCAGGTAGAAGCGCGTGACGGCCGGGACCCACAGGCCTGCGACCCAGTAGCCGAACATGCCCGCGAGGCTGGCGGGCAGGAAGTATCCCTGCAGGGTGGCGCGGAACTGTGCGGCGGACCAGCGGCGCAGGGAGCCGTAGACGACCAGCGGCGGGCCGTTCATGCCATACGCGCCGCCCAGCACGCCGGCGAACAGGCCGAAGCCGAAGAGCCACTTGTGCCGGTCGCGATTCAGCGTGAACGGCACGCGGTTCAGCAGGGACCAGAGGGCGAAGGCGATGATCACCAGTCCGAGCGTCGCCTTCACGGTGCGGCCGTTCACCTCCTTGAGCATCAAAAGGCCCAGCGGGATGCCGAGCATCGTCCAGGCCGCCAGCCACCCCGCGGCGCGGAAGTGAACGCGATGCCACTCCTGCGCCATCACGATCGCGGCGACGGTGATCGAGACCAGCACCGCCAGCGGCGCCGCCACCTGCACCGGCAGCCGCAGCGCCAGCAGCGGCACCGCCACCAGCGCTTCGCCGAACCCGAGGGTCGAGCGGATGAGCGTCGCGACGAAGACGACGACAAGGACGTGCAGAGTAATCCAATCCACGGAGCAGCGGCCTCCTCAGTCACACGCGAAGCAAAAGTTGTGTTAGATGCTCGGGGGTTGCAACGTCCCGAATACGACACTGGTAACTCGCCCTGAGAGGGTATGAGGCGCCGCAGAGTCTGTCACGCGCCGCCTATGGCGCGTGGCAAATCGCTGCGCGTCGGGGGGTGGCATGGGCATGTA
>DASXMX010000460.1:0-16324 GCA_036495445.1 Tepidisphaeraceae bacterium | reverse complement strand
CCCCAAACCGACAAGCGGTCTTTCGGCGTGCCCGACGCGGCGAAGGGGCTCGCGCTATCGATCCGGTTCTCGCAACAAGAGTTCTACTCGACCACGCCCGTCGCGTGGATCTCGTCGATCGCTTGATCGACTTCCTTCTGGTCGAAGACGCCCAATTCCTCCAGCGCCATCAGGGCGGCCTTCTGTTCGGCCATCTTCTTGTTCGGCCCCCAGGCCGAGGTGAACCGGCGGCCGTCGATCGTGACGCAGACCTCGAAGCACTTGCTGTGGTCCGGGCCCTTCTCGTCCATCAGCTCGTAGATCGGCGTGGCCCCCAGGACCTTCTGGGCGTGCTGCTGGAGCACCGCCTTGTAGTTCTGGTGATGGCTGTTGGAGCAGATCGCGTCCACCTTGGGCGTCATCGTGCGCAGGACGTATTCCTTGACGACGTCGAACCCGCCGTCGAGGTAGATCGCGGCGACGATGGACTCGTAGACCGCCGCGGCAAGCGAGCTGGGCATTGTGCTGCGCGAGCTGATCCCCTTGCCGGTGATCAGCAGGTCGGTCAGGCCGGTCTCGTTGGCCACCTCGGCGCAGGTCCGGCGGGAGACGACCGCCGACTTCACCTTCGTCAGGTCCCCTTCCTGGTACTCGGGGAACCGCTGGTAAAGCGCCTCACAGATGATCAAATCGAGGACGGCGTCCCCGAGGAACTCCATCCGCTCGTTGCTGTCGAGGCGGTTATCGGCACTCGACGCGTGCGTCAAGGCCTCTTTGAGGAGCTCGGGATTCTCAAAATGATAGCCGAGGACGGTCTCGGCTCGTTGACGGGTTTCAGGCGTCACGCTGCACAACTCGTTTGAATAAATCTCGCGGGGAATGGCGCGACAGGCCGAATCCTCCACAGAGCGTTTGCCGCGGATCGTTCCGGCAAAGCGGGTCTAATGATAGGCGACGCGGCATGGAACGCACAACCGGCGCGTCCTAACGTAACACCTTAGCCGTCGGCCCCGCTGCCGGCAACGGTCGTTTCTTGCGCGCCGGTGGCTGGGTGAGGTTAGGTTAGGTGGCCAGCGCCCGAACGCGCTGCCTGATTCCGCCGATTACAACAGAAGGTTGCGGCGGATTTTGCCCGCGTCTACGATTCGCACCGGGGAACCGCCGGCCTCGAACGTGGCTCCTTTTGAGGTTCTCATGACGTCTCGCCTTGCCCTCATTTTGGCCCTCGCTTCGGCCGGGTTGCCGGCGCTGGCGCGGGCCGAGTCCCCCGCGCCCCATGACGTGCCGGCCACCGCATCGCTTTCCACCCAGGATTCGCTGTTCGATCCCGCCCGGCACATGCACGTGTCGGAAGTCCGGCCCGGGATGACCGGTTACGGGCTGACGGTCTTTAAGGGGACAAAGATCGAGAAGTTCGATGTCAAAGTCCTGTCGATCCTGAAGAATTTCAATCCGCAGCACGATGTGGTGCTGATCCAGTGCGAGGGGGATTACCTCAAGCACACCGGCAGCGTCGCGGGGATGAGCGGCTCGCCGATCTTCTTGAAGGATGACGAGGGGCAGTACCGGATGATCGGCGCGTTCGCCTACGGCTGGCCCCTGACGAAGGACCCGGTCGCCGGGGTGCAGCCGATCGAATACATGCTGAAGCTGCCGGTTGGCCGCAACTGGTCGGCGCGGGCGAACAGCAAGCCGACGACGCAGCCGGACGGCGCTGCCGGAAGCGAGCCGATCCGTGCGGATCGCCATTCGGGGCTGAGTTGGTCGCTGACGCAGGCCGGCATGGTTCCGTTCTGGAAGCCGCTGTCGGGCGGGAACCAGGCGGAGCCAACCAAGGGGCTCGACGCGGGCTCGCGACTCGGCGAAAATGCGCCGCAGTTGGAACAGCTCGCGACGCCGCTGATGACCGGCGGCCTCTCCCCCAGCGTGCTCAAGCAAGTCGCGCCGCTCTTCGCCCGCTACGGCCTGACTGCCTTGCAATCGGGCGGCGGTGGGTCCGCTTCGCCCGATGAGGCCCCGGCGAAACTCGAGCCCGGCGCCGCGCTCGCCGTCCCGCTGCTGAGCGGCGACGTTGACATGACCGCCATCGGCACCGTCACCGAAAATATCGGCGGCCGCATCTTTGGCTTCGGTCACCCGTTCAACAACGAAGGCCCCGTCCAATTGCCGCTGGGCAGCGGCACGATCCACGGCGTCATCGCCAACCTGCAAACCAGCTTTAAGCTCGGCGCGCTGACCAAGGATTGCGGCGAACTGACGACCGACGAATCGGTCGGCGTCGCAGGCGAACTCGGCCATTCGGCGCCGACCATTCCGATCGAGTTCAACGTCCGCTATGCCGACGGCTCGACCCGCGCGTATCACTTCCAGGCGGCCCAGCACCCGAAGTTCACCCCGATGATCGCCGGTGCCGCGCTGGCGGCCGCGGTGACCGGGCCCAGCGAGCTGCCGCAGTACAACACGGTCCGGTATCAGATCACGTTGCAGTTCGCCAACGGGCAGTCGATCGACATCCAGAACACCGCGGCCAACGCCAACGCCCAAGAACTGTTCGGCGAGATCGGCCTGCCGCTGCAGGCGGCGATGGAAAACCCGTTCGAGCGCGTGCCGGTCAAGCGGATCACTGGCACGATGAGCATCGACGACGATGCGAACTTGGCGCAGATCCTCGACGTGAACGTCCCGCGATCGAAGTACCGGCCGGGCGAGACGGTGAAGGCTTACGTGACGTACAAGCCGTTCCGCGAACCCGAGGGGATCCTGCCGATCGAGATGGAACTGCCCCGCGACCTGCCGCAGGGAACGTATCAGTTGATCATCTCGGACGCGCAGCGGTACTTCCAGGACATGCAGCAGTCCGAGCCGTTCCGATTTACGGCGGACAGCATCGGCGACGTGTTCGGCGTGCTGAAGGATGTGGCCGCGATTCGGCAGAACGCGGTGTACCTGCGCCTGATCCGCCAGCCTGACGGCGTGGCCGTCGGCCGGGTGGCGCTGCCGGACCTGCCGTCATCCCGGCGGCAGATCCTGCTGGGCGCGGGCCGGAGCAACATCACGCCGTTCGTCAGCTCGACGGTGAAAACGGTGCCGACCGAGCGGGTGATGACCGGGTCGGCGCAGTTCGCGATCACGGTGGACCCGAAGGCGAAGGTGGAAGTGGCCGGCCCGCGGCCGTCGAAGGCCGAGCCCGCTGCCGCCCCGATCCCCGCCGGCAAGCGCGACGAACACCGCAAACCCGCCACCGCCGAACCCGCCCCACCGCCCCCGCCGGCGGAAGATCAACCCAAGGACAAGAAAGAGGATTAACCACAGAGGACACAGGGAACACAGAGGAGATCACTGAGAAAGACCGGAAAACGAGCAGGAAGAGAATTGGATCGGCCGGGAAGAAAGATTCGAATTGCTCCAACCCGACTTTCTTCTCCTCTTTTCTCTGTGCTCTCTGTGTCCTCTGTGGTTAATGCATTTTTGCATTTTCCCCGCCGAACGGAGACCCCATGAAACGAACGATTCTGCTGGCGATGCTGTTTTTCGCGGCGCCGGCGCTGGGCGTCAGCACGAGCGTGTGGACGCAGACGAACCAGGACGACTTCAAGAAGGGGACGCTCGACAACGTCGTCGCGACAAACCTGGGGGACGTGAAGCTGTCGCGCGCGATCAAGACGCTGCTGGAGCAGGATCCGCGGATCAGCTCCGTCAACGCGCTGGCCGAGGGACCGGATGGGACGATCTACGCCGGCACCGGCCCGCAGGGCGTGTTGCTGGCGATCAAGGAGGGCGGGAACGTCTCCACCGTCGCCACGATCGACGGCGGGACGAACCTCACCGCCCTGCTCGCCGAGACGTCGGGCCGGTTGCTCATCGGCACCTCGGGCCAGAAGGGCCAGGTGCTGGCGATCGACAAGCCGGGCGACAAGCCGCACGTCCTCTTTGAAGCCGAAGGCGTTCAATACGTCTGGCAGATCGTCGCCGCGCCCGATGGCAACCTCTACGCCGCCACCGGCCCGACCGGCAAGCTGTACGAGATCCATCCCGACGGCTCGAACAAGGTGCTGCTCGACAGCGGCGAGAACAACATCCTGAGCCTCGTCGGCGACGGCAACGACCTGCTCTACGCCGGCACCGACCCGCACGGGCTGGTCTACCGGATCAACCGCAAGACCGGCGAGAGCTTCGTGCTCTACAACGCGGCCGAGTCGGAAGTCGGCGCGCTCGCGCTGGACAAGGACGGCAACCTCTACGCCGCGACTTCCGAAGCGCGCGAGCCGACCAGCCCCGCCAATGCACCGGCGGGCAACGAACCGCAAGGCCGCCCCGAGGGCGGCGAAACCGGCGTGCCGATCCCGTCCAAGAGCCCCAAGGCGCCGGCGCCCCCGAAGCTGCCGAACCCCAACCCCGGCGAGCCGAACCCGATACCGAAGCACCCGCAGCAAACCCGGTTGGACGGGGCATTCCTCCCTCTCCCTCCGGGAGAGGGTCGGGGTGACCACGTAGGGGCGAACGTTGTGTTCGCCCTCCCCCGTAGGGGCGAACCTCGTGTTCGCCCATCGTTCACCGACGAACGACAAACGGTGAACACGAGGTTCACCCCTATCCAGAGGGCGAACACAAAGTTCGCCACCACTAGCCCCGGCATCTTCCTGATCGATGACGTCGTCTCGACCGCCAGCGCCGAGCCCCGGCGTCGCCCGCCGCAAGGCGAGCCGAACCCTGGCCCCAACCCCGGCCCGGGCAAGCCGCAGCCGCCCGGCCCGCCGGCGCCGGCCCCCCAAGGCGAGGCGAACCCGGGGCAGATGCCCAACCGCCAGCCCCCGGTCAACACCGCCAACACGGGAGAACCTCGCCCCGAGGGCAACGCGGTCTACAAGATCGATCGCGACGGGTTCGTCACCGAGGTCTTCCGCCAACCCGTGCTCGTCCTGGCGATGGTCGAGCACAACGGCACGCTGCTGATCGCGACGGGCAACGAGGGGGAGATCTACCAGGTTAAGCCCGCCGCCGATGAGACGGTGGTGCTCGCGAAGGCCGACCCGAAGATGGTCACCTGCATGCTCCCCGCCAGCGACGGCAATGTCTATCTCGGGATGGCCGACGTCGGCAGCATCGCCGTGATGAGTTCGGGGTATGCCAAGCAAGGGACGTACACCAGCCCGGTGCTGGACGCGACGCAGATCAGCCGGTTCGGCAAGATCCGCCTGCACGGCACGCTCCCGCCGGGCACGACGCTCACCGTCGCCAGCCGCAGCGGCAACGTGAAGGACCCGGAGGAAAAGGGGTGGTCGAGCTGGTCGAAGGACCTGCCGGCCGAGGAGTTCCTGCCGGTCGCGGCCCCGTCCGCCCGGTTCCTGCAATATCGCTTGACGTTCGCCAGCAAGGAGGGCGACTCGACGCCGGTGGTCGATGACGTCTCGATCGCCTACCAGATGCCGAACCTGCCGCCGCAGGTGAAGTCGGTCCATATCGGCGCGAGCGCCGGCGGCGACAATGGCGCGAACGGCGGCCAGGCTGGCCCGTCGGGCGAGAACGACCTGCGTCGCGTGCCGGCGACGCCGAAGCAGACGATCGCCTGGGATGCCGCCGACCCGAACAACGACGCCCTGCAGTATTCGCTGTACCTGCGTCGCCTGCCCCACGGCCCATGGATCCTGCTGAAGGACAAGCTCACCGACGCCCAGTTCGACTGGGACACCCGCACGGTGGCGGATGGGCGTTACGTGGTGAAGGTCGTCGCCTCCGATGCGAACGCCAACCCGCCCGGCGACGGCAAGACCGCCAGCCGCGTCTCCGACCCCTTCGCGGTGGACAACACGCCGCCGCTGATCGGCGACCTGCGGACGTCGCAAAAGGGCGACAAGATTCAGCTCGATTTCAAGATCGTCGATGAGACGAGCACCGTCGCCGCCTGCGATTACGCGATCGACAGCGACCGGGACTGGCAGATGGTGCTGCCGGTTGATAAGATCTTCGATTCCCCGGAAGAAACGGTGTCGTTTGCCACCCCGGGCTTGAAGCCGGGCCAGCACCAGATTACCCTGCGGGCGACCGACTCGAAGGGGAACCAGGCGTTCCACACGATTTTCGTGAACGTCAAGGAGCCGGTGGCACAGAAGTAGCGACGTGATGTGCGGTTATCGGGAGGCCGAGGCTCCTGCCGAGCCGAGTCTTTCGCCAGAGGTTCTGAAGGAAACGAGCGATGCATTACCCTCACAAGACCAGCAAGATCAAGCGGGCCCGCAACATCGGGTTCCGCGCCCGGATGCGGACCAAAAAGGGCCGCCAGATGATCAACCGCAAGCGCCGCGTCGGCCGGCGGGTGCAGGTCGTATAGCGCGCGCCCCGCGCCGCCCCACAACCCAGCTTATGAAGCGGTTCCGGCGACCCTCGGGTCGCCGGAACCGCTTGCGCTTGGGGTGCTTCCCTGTGACACGGGTTTCCAACCCGTGCCGAAAACCTTGCAAGTCGCGAGAACTGTATTTCCCATCAGATTCCGGGTTATCTCGATTTGAAAGTCACTTGCACGGGTTAAAAACCCGTGTCACAGGGCAGCCACTTTCGGCGCTCCGCTGCGGCACGAGCCCTGCTACGCTCCCCTGCCGGCCGTGCCGGCTGGTATGGCTGCATTGTCAGTTGCCAAGTTCTTTGCCATCGAGCTCCTCCCGGGGGTGGAGCTGCCGCGGGTCGTTACCCACGTCGTCGAGCACCAGGTTTCGCACGCGATCGAAAGCGAATTGCTGCTCCTGCTGGTGCAGGTGGCGTTGATCCTGGGGCTGAGCCGGGTCATGGGGATATTGTTTGCGCGGATGCGGCAGCCGCAGGTCGTGGGGGAGATGGTGGCGGGGATCATGTTGGGGCCGAGCGTCTTGGGCGCGCTGAGCCAGCACTTCCATTCGAACATTCAGCAGCGGCTCTTCCCGCCGGGGCCGAGCCTGGAGTTGCTCAACATCCTCAGCGAGCTGGGGGTGATCTTCTTTCTGTTCCTGGTCGGGCTGGAGTTCGAGATGGACCTGGTGAAGAACCGGGGCCGCTCGACGGTCTTCACCGCGCTGAGCAGCATCGCGGTGCCGTTCGCGCTGGGGATGGGCGTGGCGCTGTTCCTCGAATCACGTGGCTTGTTCGGCGACGTCCCCCGCCTCCCGGCGGCGCTGTTCGTCGGGGCGGCGATGAGCGTCACCGCCTTCCCCGTCCTGGCCCGCATCCTCACCGAGCGGAACCTGCAGAAGACGAAGCTCGGCGTCGCCACGATCGCCGCGGCGGCGATCAACGACGTCGCCGCGTGGGTCATCCTCGCGTTCGTCGTCGCGGTTGCCCACACCGCCGCCCAGGCGAGCAGCGGCTCGTCACACGGCAAGTGGGACGCGCTCCGCACCATTGGCCTGGCGGCCGGGTTTGGGACCGTGATGTTCGCCTTCGTCCGCCCGTTCCTGAAGCGCCTCGAGCTCATCTACCAGCGGCAAGGCCGCCTCTCGCAGAACGTGATCGCGGTCCTGTTCCTGCTGATCCTGGGCTGCGCCTGGTCGACCGAGCGGATCGGCATCCACGCGATGTTCGGCGCGTTCCTGCTGGGCGTAGTGATGCCCAAGGGAACGCAGTTCGTCCGCCACGTCACCGAGAAAATCGAGGACTTCACCGTCGTCTTCCTGCTGCCGATCTTCTTCGCCTACACGGGCCTCAAGACGCAGCTCGGACTGCTCAACGAGCCGGTCTTGTGGATGTACGCGGCGCTGATCGTCGCGACGGCGTGCCTGGGGAAATTCGGCGGCGCGGCGGTCGTCGCCAAGGCGTTCGGCGCCACCTGGCGCGAGTCGTCCGCCATCGGCATCCTCATGAACACCCGCGGGCTGGTCGAGCTGGTGATCCTCACCGTCGGGCTGCAGTTCGGCGTGATCAACGACAAGGTCTTCGCGATGATGGTCATCATGGCGCTGGTCACCACGTTCATGACCACGCCGCTGCTGCACTGGGTCTATCCGGCGCACCTGCTGCAGGATGAGATGCGGCGGGCCGCCGCGGCCGGGCAACCGCGCGAGGCGAAGAAGCCTTACACGGTACTGCTCCCCGTCGCCGCGCCGCGGAGCGGCGGGCCGCTGCTGCGGCTGGCCGACCTGATCACCGGCCCGGGGTCGACCGACCGGCGGATCTATGCCTTGCACCTGCGCCGTCCGGTCGACCGCTCGGAATTCCGCAGCGGCTTGCGCGAGGAACAGCAGGCCGCGGCCGACGAGACCGTCCGCAGCCTCATGGCTCACGCCGAGAATCACCACATCCCCGTCGAGTTGGTCTCGTTCGTCAGCCACCACGTCGCGCGCGACATCGTACGCGTCGCCGGCGAGCGGCAGGCGGACCTCGTGCTGATCGGGTATCACCAGCCGGTCTTCGGCCGATCGCTGCTCGGCGGCACGGTGGGCCGGATCCTGGAGACGGCGCCGACGAACGTGGCGGTGCTGATCGATCGCGGGTTCCTGGGCGCGCAGCGCGTGCTCGTCCCCTTCCTTGGCGGACGGCACGACCGCCTCGCCATGCAACTCGCCGGGCGGTTCGCGGCCCATGCGAACGCCCAAGTTACGATCCTGCATGTCACGGCCCCCAAGGGCGGCGAGCCGCCGCTCAACGCGAAGGAGGCGGTCGATCGCGTCTTCAACGACCCGAGCCAGCCGCTGCCGGTGCAGTTCCGCGTGATCGAAAGCGCCGACCCGGTCGGCACGGTGATCGAACAGTCGGCCGACTTCGACCTGGTCGTGATCGGCGTGTCGGAGGAATGGGGCCTGGAATCGCAGCGGTTCGGCTTCCGCCGCGAGCGGATCGCCGCGGGCACGCCCGCGTCGTTGCTGATCGTCCGCGAGAACGTCCCGTCCGCGGCCGACGCCACCGGCCCCGCCCGCCCCGTCCACGTCGACGCCCAGCCCGCCGGAGTGACGTGATGAGGATGGTTCAGGCCCGGCCGGAACTGGCGCGTGCGCTGCCCGTGTCACGGGCGACGGACGCGTCCTATTGTTTGAAGCGGCGGAATCGACATGGCCGAACCGATCGATCTCAAGCAGGTGCGGTTTTATCTCGAGAACGCCCGCGTCCAGATCCGCAACATCTACAGCAAGAAAGGCGCGAACGCGAAGGACAGCATCCGCGAGTGCCTCGAGGAAGTCCTCAAGGAACTCCGCCGGGCCGAGCCCCAGCCCGCGACGCAGGAATCCGCGGTGCCCGCGCTGTAGCTGCGATGCCCCGTGTTCGGGAGGGCGAGGCTCCCACCGAGCCGCACCGTTGACAAACGCTACGGCTCGGCAGGAGCCTCGCCCTCCCCTCCTCCCCCGTGCAATATTTACATGCACGATCGGCCGCATCGGTAGTCTGCCCGGGTGAATGTTTGACAATCGAACTTCTGCAGGAAACGGAGTCGCCATCATGAAGTGCACCCGCCGACAGTTCATTACCACGGCGGCCGTTGCGGCCGCGGTCGCGAGTTTTTCTCCGATCCTTCCGCTCGCATCGGCGGAATCACCCGTGCCAAACGCCTCTGTCAAGGCCGACCCGGCCGGGGCGGCGCAGGCCGAGATCGACCGCGGCCTCGCATACCTCAAAACGCAGCAGCAACCCGACGGCGGCTGGCAACTCGGCCAGGATCCCCCCGCCATCACAGCGATCACGCTCAAGGCGTTCGTGCAAGACCCCCACTTCAACGCGAACGACCCGTTTCTCCAGAAGGCGTACGACAAGCTCCTCTCCTATCAGCAGGCGGACGGCAGCATCTCCGACGACAAGCTCGCCACCTACAACACCGCCATCGCGCTGAGCGCCTTGGGCGAGTCGAAGCAGCCCAAGTACCAGAAGGCGATGGAGAAGGCGCTGGGATACCTGCGCGAGATCCAGTGGACCGACAAGGTGCAGGGCGTGCCGGAGAACATGAAGGTGCCCGAATCGAACCCCAACTACGGCGGGTTCGGCTACGGCAAGAAGGGCGCGCGGGCCGACATGAGCAACCTGCAGATCGCGCTGGACGCACTTCACGATTCGGGCCTCAAGCCCGACGACCCGGCCTACCAGGCCGCCCTCAAGTTCGTCACCCGCGCCCAGAACAACTCCGAGACCAACGACCAAAAGTGGGCCGGCGACGACGGCGGGTTCATCTACTCCGGCGCCGACGGCGGCTCGTCCAAGGCCGGCGAGTACACCGCGCCCGACGGCCGCAAGATGTTCCGCTCCTACGGCTCGATCACCTACGCCGGCCTCAAGAGCATGATCTACGCCGGCCTCTCCCACGATGACCCGCGCGTCAAGGCCGCGTGGAAGTGGGTCACCAACAACTGGACCCTCGACGAAAACCCCGGCATCCGCTACGGCGACCCGACCAACCCCAAGGGGGGCGACGATGGCCTGTTCTACTACTACCACACCCTCGCCCGCGCCCTGCACGCCTACGGCCAGCCGGTCATCACTGACGCCAGGGGCGCCAAGCACGACTGGCGGGCCGAGCTGGTCGAAAAGCTCGCCACCCAGCAACAAGGCGACGGCCACTGGACCGGCATCCAGAAGTGGATGGAAAACAAGCCCATCCTCTCGACTGCCTATGCCATCCTCGCCCTGCAAGAAGCGCAACAAGACCTGAAGGAGCATCCCGCCGGCCGGTGATCAGGGATTGCTGAGGTGCGATGTGGGCACAAAAGGTGGGGCAGACGTTCCTGTCTGCCCTACTTTTTTGCAGGGACATTCCTGTCCCTTCCTTCTTCTGGATTTGTATTTCTGGTGGGGCAGATCATTCTTGTCTGCCCTGCCTTTTTGCAGGGACATCCTTGTCCCTCTCTCATTGCATTTCCGCGATCGCCCAAGCGATCTCACCCGGCCCAAGGCCACATTGGCCCGGGGCGTCGCTTAAACAGCCCTTTGAACCGATCGGGCACGTCATCTATCTTCGTATATTGTGCGATTCCCACCCCTCACGCCCCTGCAACGCGACCGCGCCCACGTGCGGCAGCTCATCCTGCGCCATCGCTATGACCTGGCCGAGCCGATCATCCGAAGGATCCTTTCCAAAGCGCCGAACGATGCGCAGGCGGGCCGCCAGCTCGCGTCGTGCCTGATGTCGTTGCGCCGCCTGGACGAGGCGGTCGAACAGGCGAAGCGAGCCGTCGCGCTCAAGCCCGACTCGGAGGCCGCACACGCGATCCTCGGCGCCGCTCACAGCATGGGTGGCGAACAGGAACTGGCGATCGCCGCCTACCGCGAGGCGCTTCGGCTCAAACCTGGGTTTGTGATCGCATACTTCGGATTGGCCGACGCCGCTTGCCAATTGGATCGATGGCCCGATGCGCTGGAGTGGAGTTCGAAGGGCCTGGCCCTCAGCCCGGGCCACTGCGGGATGCTGCGGTCCCGCGCCACCGCCCTGGCCGCAATGGGCCGTGGGGACGAAGCGCTCGCGGTGACGGAGCTGTTCCTCCGCACCGAGCCCGCCAGCTTCTGGTCGCACGGCACCGCGGGCGCGGTTTACAGGCTCCTCGGCCGGCTCGACGAAGCCGCGGCGCATCTTCAAGCGGCGATCTCATTAAATCCAGCCAGTCCGGAGGTCCACAGGCTTCTTGGCCTGCTCCGCCTCAACCAGGACCGGCTCGACGAAGCCCGGCACCATTACGAGCAGGCCCTTGCCCTGCGCCCGGGAATGCAGTCCGCGATCTCTGGTTTGAAGCAGATCGAGTGCAAGCCGCTTTGGAAGGACGTCACCGAAGCATACAAGCAGCGGCGGCCGGACGAGGCCGAGCGGCTCCTGCGCCAAATCCTGACGATCCAGCCTGATCACCGGGGTGCCAACGCGCAGCTCGCGGTGGCCCTGCTCCTGTCGCGGCGTTACGACGAAGGCCTCGCGCAAGCCAACGAGAACGTGCGCCGCTGGCCGGATTACGCGAGGGCCCACCATGTCCTCGGGCTCGCGCTCGCGCAGTTCGAGCGGCACGATGCCGCCCTTCACCACGCCGCCGAGGCGATTCGCCTGATGCTGGACCAGGCGCTGTTCTACGCGACGCCGGCCTCGGTCTATCTCGATCAGGAGTGCTACGCCGAGGCGATTGCGTCCGCCGAACAGGGCCTTGCGATCCAAAGCGATAACCCCACGTTGCGGCGGGCGCGGGCGGTCGCGCTGGCCGGGCTCGGCCGGCGGGACGAGGCCCTCGCTGCGACGGCCGAGCTGTTTCCCTCCGAGCACGACGACCTCTTCGCCCACCTCGCCGCCGGGCGGGTTTACGGCCTGTTGAATGACCTTGATGAGGCCGAAGCCCACTTCCGCCGCGCGCTGGAGGTCAAACCCGACGAGGCGGAGGGACATCTCGGGATGGGGCTGCTCTACGTCGAACGAGGCCAACCGGCCGAGGCCAAGCCGTTCCTCGAACACGCGCTTCGACTGAACCCCCATCTCCAACGCGCCCGCAACGCCTTGGCAGCAATGGGTGCACTTCAGTGAACCGGCCATGTCGTCCCACCGCTCGTTGAAACTGTCGCGGGCTCGGCGTTTCCACTTGTCAACTTTTGCGATCACGCCTACGGTTCAGTGGATACCAACCGGCACAACGGAGAGCCACGGAAGCACGGCAGAGACGCGGGCAAGGGACGCCGATCAATTTGGGGGAGTTGCTTTCCCGGCACGGCCGGTTTCGTCGCGTCTGCTGTTCGCCTCCGTTCTTCAGGGCAGTTTGCCATGTTATCGAACCTGCTGCGGTGGTTGGTCACGGCATTCCTGGCGTTCGCGCCGTTCTATGCCTCAGGGTGCGGGGAGGGAAAGGCCGACGCCGCGCCCCCGCCGCCGGTGGTGAGCGTTGCCCGCCCCTTGCAGCGGGAGGTGATCGAGTGGGACGAGTACACCGGTCATCTGGAAGCGCCGGAGTCGGTGGACGTGGTGGCGCGGGTCAGCGGCTTCGTCGAGGAGACGCCGTTCGAAGAGGGGGCGGTCGTGCGGAAGGACGACCTGCTCTACGTAATCGACGCCCGCCCGTTCAAGGCGGACCTGGACAGCAAACTCGCCGACGTGGCCAAGGCCCAGTCACAGGAGGAACTGGCGGAGGTCCACCTCAAGCGGTTTGACAAGGTCCACAATACCAGGGCCATCTCCGAAGAGGATTACGACACGGCCAAGGCGGAGCTGAGCCAGGCGCAGTCGGCGGTTGCCGCGGCCAAGGCCGCGGCGGAAGTCTCGCGGCTCAACCTCGAGTGGACCCGCGTCGTGGCGCCGATCGGCGGGCGCATCAGCCGCAAGTACATCACGAAGGGGAACCTCATCAACGGCGGCACGGGACAGGTCACGCTGCTGACCACCATCCAATCCCTCGACCCGATCTACTGCTACGTCGACGTGGACGAGCGGTCGATCCTCCGGTACCAGCGGCTCGCCCGCGAGAAAAAGCGGGTCAGCGCCCGCGACGCGAAGATCCCCACATTTCTCCAATTGGAAAACGAAACGTACTTCCCCCACGAAGGCGTCGTGGATTTCGTCGACAACAAGGTGGACCCGGGAACCGGCACGCTCCGCGCGCGGGGCGTGTTCCCCAACCCGGATCGCTCGCTGACGCCAGGCTTTTTCGGCCGCGTACGGGTGCCGGGCAGCGGCCGGTATCAGGCGCTGCTCGTGCCTGACTCGGCGATCGGGACGGATCAGGATTTGAGGTTCCTCCTGACCGTCGGCCCGGATTCGACGGTGCAGTTGAAGCCCGTGACGCTCGGCGCGCTGTTCGGAAAGCTTCGGTGCATTGACGCGGGGATCGGCCCGAACGACCGCGTCATCGTCAACGGCCTGCAGAGCGCCCGGCCGGGCTCGAAGGTGGACCCGCAGGAAGTGCGGATCCCCGCCGACTCGCTCGTCCTGACCGCACCCGGCTCGCCTACAACCCAGGCGCTCCCCGAGACCCGGCCCGCGTCGACACAACCGGAAAGGCCGGCTGTATCGGAGGCCACGCGATGAACTTCGCCCGCTTCTTCATCGACCGGCCGGTCTTTGCCGTCGTGATCTCGATCGTGATGCTGGTGGTCGGCGGGATCGCGCTGTTCACGCTGCCGATCGCCCAGTACCCGGAGATCGCGCCGCCGACGGTCGTCGTCACCGCCAGCTACCCCGGGGCCAGCGCCGACGTCGTGGCCAAGACGGTTTCGACGCCGATCGAGGAGCAGATCAACGGCGTCGAAAAGATGATCTACATGTCCAGCCAGTGCACGAACGACGGGAACATGCGGCTGACCGTCACGTTCGAGCCGGGGACGAACCTCGACATCGCGCAGGTGCAGGTGCAGAACCGCGTGGCGATCGCCGACCCGCAGTTGCCCGAGGACGTCCGCCGGCTCGGCGAGGTGGTGAAAAAGAGCTCGCCCGACATCACGCTGGTCGTGCAGCTTTATTCGCCGGACAACCGCTACACCCCGCTCTACATCAGCAACTACGCGCTGCTGCAGGTCCGCGACCCGCTGGCGCGTCTGCCGGGCGTGGGGGACATCTTCCTCTTCGGCGCCCGCGACTACTCGATGCGCCTCTGGCTCGACCCGGCCAAGCTCGCGGCGCGCGAGATCACGACGGGCGATTTCGTCCAGGCGATCCAGGAGCAGAACGTGCAGGTGGCGGCCGGCGTGATCGGCGCCGAGCCGCTGCCGCCCGGGACGACCGATTTCCAGCTCACGATCAACGCGCAGGGCCGGCTGACCGACCCCAAGGAATTTGCGGAAATCATCGTCAAGACGGGCAGCGACGGCCGCATCACCCGGGTGAAGGACGTCGCCCGCATCGAACTCGGCGCCGCCGACTACGGCACCAGCGCCTACCTCAACGGGCGGGCCGCCGTCGCGATCCCGATCTTCCAGCTGCCCGGCTCCAACGCCATCGCCACCGCGGACGCCGTTTATGCCAAGATGAAGGAGCTGAAGGAGAGCTTCCCGCCGGGCCTGGAGTATGCGATCCCATACGACACGACCGTCTTCGTCCGCGAATCCGTCCGCGACGTCGTGAAGACGCTCTTCGAGGCCCTGCTGCTGGTCGTCCTCGTCGTCCTCGTCTTCCTGCAAACCTGGCGGGCGACGATCATCCCGCTGCTGGCGATCCCGGTCTCCCTGATCGGGACGTGCGCGGTGATGAAGGCGCTGGGGTTCTCGCTGAACAACCTGTCGCTGTTCGGCCTCGTGCTGGCGATCGGCATCGTCGTCGACGACGCGATCGTCGTCGTCGAGAACATCGAACGGTGGATCGAGCGAGGCCTGTCGCCCAGGGAGGCGGCCCACAAGGCGATGGACGAAGTGACCGGCGCGGTGATCGCGATCGCGTTCGGGCTTTCGGCAGTCTTCGTGCCCGTCGCGTTCGTCAGCGGGATCACCGGGCAGTTCTACCGCCAGTTCGCCCTCACGATCGCCGTCTCGACGCTCCTCTCGGCGTTCAATTCACTCACGCTCAGCCCCGCGATGGGCGCGTTGCTGCTGCGGCCGCGGGACGGGAAGCAGGACTGGTTTACGCAGGGGCTGGCGTTCAGCCTCGGCTGGTTCTTTCGCGGCTTCAACCGCCTGCTGGAATGGTTCACCCACGGATACGTCGGCGTCGAGCGGCGGGTGCTCCGGGTCGGCGCGATCGCGCTGCTGGCCTACGGCGGGCTGCTGTTCCTCACCTACCGCGGGTTCAAATCCGTGCCGACCGGATTCATTCCCAACCAGGACACGGGATACCTCGTCGTGAACCTGCAGATGCCTGACGCGGCTGCGTTCGATCGCACCGACAAGGTGATGCACCGGCTTGCGGCCATCGCCAACGCGACGCCCGGCGTCCGGGATACGTTCGCCATCACGGGTTACTCGATCCTGACCGGCACCAATCAGCCAAATGCCGGCGCGATGTTCGTCGTGATGGACGACTTCAGCAAACGTGTCGGTCACCCCGATCTGTCCAGCCGCGCGATCACGGGAAAGTTGATGGGGGCATATAGCCACGTTCAGGAGGGTTTCGCACTGGTCTTCCCGCCCCCGCCCGTGCGCGGGATCGGCAATGCCGGCGGGTTCAAGATGCAGGTGCAGGACCGCACCGGGCTCCAGACGCCGCAGCAGGTTCAGGCCGTCACCGACAAATTGATCGCCGAGGCGCGAAAGGACCCCAAGCTCCAGCAACTGTTCACCAGCTATCGCGCCAACGTCCCGCAGCTCTACGTCAACGTCGACCGGACGAAGGTGAAATCCGCCGACGTCAGGGTGACCGACGTCTTCAACGCGCTGCAGGTCTACCTGGGCAGCCTGTACGTCAATGACTTCAACTACCTGGGCCGCACCTACCGGGTGATGGCCCAGGCGGATTCCCCGTTCCGAGCCAAGGCGTCCGACATCGCCCAACTCAAGACCCGCAACCGCACCGGCG
>DASXMX010000459.1:0-2624 GCA_036495445.1 Tepidisphaeraceae bacterium | reverse complement strand
CGGTCATGCTAGTCTTGACCGCTCACCTTCGGGGCGCCGTCCGGCCCTGCATTCAGAGAGGATCTGTCATGAAACCCGCCCGGGGCCGTGGTGGCTTTACACTCATCGAACTTCTGGTGGTGATTGGAATCATCGGTGTTTTGATCGCGATTTTGTTACCGGCCCTGCATGCCGCCCGCGTCCAGGCGATGGAGGTCGTCTGCAAAAGCAACCTGCGCCAGTGGGGCCTGGGCCTTCAGATGTACATCAATGAAAACAAGGGTGAACTCCCCCAAAAGGGGCCGGACGGCTCGACGCCGGGCCCGAACAACTTCGGCCCGTCCGGGGGCGTCATCGGGTACGACGACCCGAGCATCTGGTTCAATTCGATCCCGCCCTATATCACCCAGAAGAGTTACTACCAAACCCTGTTGGACGACGGCGGCACGCTGACCACCGTGCCGCGCCAGGACATGAAGAGCATCTTCATCTGCCCGTTGCAGGATCGCTCCGGCAGCCAGACCATCGACATCATGGCCGGCGACTACTTCGCCCTCTGGGGGACCGATTCGCGAAACGTGATCAAGAACGGGACCGGGCTGATCTCAAACAGACAGTTCCCGTGGGCCAGCACTTATGTGTGGAACTCGAAGCTGACCGACACGATCCTCGCCTCGACCAACGAGCCGCCCCATGTGAAGATCTCGAGCATCAAGTACCCGAGCGAAACCGTGGTGATGGTGGAGAAGCTGACCAATTTCGGGGAGTACGAGGACCCGGCCGTTCAGGGCTATCTGGCCGGGACGTCCGGCCGGGCCAGCGCCGGCGACGCGGCCCACGCCTTCAACGGCAAAATCAACGCCAGCGGCTCCTACACCAACATCGGGCAGACCAAGGCCGACTGGCGCCGCTTCACGACGCGGCATCGCCACGGCGGGCACCTGCTCTTCGCCGACGGGCACGTCGGCTGGTATGGCTGGCTCGAAACCCAGTTTCCGCTCAGCTCGATGCCTTACAATGCCAATCACTCGGATGCCAACCAGCAGGGCTTTTTGATCTGGAGCTGCCTTGGGCCGGTCAACTAATGCGAGGATTTCCATGTCGGACGTGACGCCACCCACCGGACCCGAATCCCATCGGCAACTGATTCCGCACCGCCGCGGCAGCGGCCTTGTCGGCCGGATCATCTTATTTGCGTGCCTCGCGGCGGCCCTGGCGTACGTCGGCATCGCCGCCCGGCAGGTCATGCAGGGCAAGGAGGCGGTACGGCAGAGTGAAGAGCAGACCGTCGCCAGCGCCGGGCTGGTGACCGGATCGGCCCACAAAGTCCTGACCGCCGCGTTTACGGATAAGCAAGGCCGGCTTCTGGCCGACCCGCCCGCCTCGGAGACGGAGTGGCTCAATCCGGACACGCTGGTCGTCGCCCACATCGAGGGGGACGGCACGACGCCGGGCGCCTCGTGGGCCCAGTGGGAAGCGCGGCTCGCCGCGGCCACGGGCAAGAAGGTGGTTGACCAGGTCTACACGAACAGCCCCGATCAGGTGGCAGCCATCAGCGCCGGGAAGATCACGCTATTGGCGCTGCACGCGGCGGACGCGCCGTTCCTGGTGAACAACCACGGGTTCCAGCCGCTGGCCGTGCTCGGCGACGCCTCCGGCATCAACGGCCACCGCCTCGACTTGATCGTCCCCGCCGGCAGCCCCATCGCCAAACCGGCCGACCTCAGAGGCCATCGCCTCGTCTGTACCGTGCCCGGGTCCGTGGCCGGCTACCGTGCCGCGGTCGCGTTCCTCCTGCGCGATCAGGGCCTTCGCCCCAACGTTGATTACGAGGTCATCTGGTCGACCGGCATGAAGCGCTCGATCAATGGGATCGCCGAGAAGAAGTTCGAAGCCGCCGCCGTTTCCGACGACAAGCTCAAATCGATGGTCGCCAGTGGGGCGCTCGACGCCTCGAAGTTCAAGGTCATCTACGAATCGCCCGTCATCCCCCGCACGACAATCGGCTATTTCTACAACCTGGAACCCGCGCTGGCCGAGCAACTCCGCAAGGCGATCCTGGCCCCGTCGCCGACAACGGCCCCGGACGAATTGCGCTTCATCCCGATTGACTACAAGGCGGATTTCCAGTTCGTCCGCGACGTCGACGACCAGTTCGACCCCCGCTTCGACGCCAAAACCCGCCACGCAAGTCCGGCCGAATAGTCGAAGGCGCCGCTGAGCCGAGGATGGGCCGGCGCTCCGGGAGAACGAACGACCCCTTCCGTGCCCGTATCACTGCGCTAAAGCTGTGCCCCGTTCTTGCCGCCGGTGCCCAGCCCGTACTGGATCTGGAACACGCCGGCCTCGTTGTCGTCGGCGAGCCCGTCCCACAGGGTGGAACCCGTGGCCCAGTTGTGGGTGTTGCGGGCCCCGTGGTCGTACTCGACCTGGAGGATGCCGGCGTTGTCGTCGCCGACCATGCCCTCCAGGGCGTAGTCGCCAACGTACGTGTACTTCACCAGCACGTCGTTGGCACCCAAATTCTCGCTGGCCGACCCGACACTCCACTGGGACAGGGCGCCGAAGACGAGCTGGTTGTTGTCGACCACGCCCAGCGCGACCTGCTCGTACCCTTGGGCGTTGAAGACCGCGGTGGCGGCGGA
>DASXMX010000458.1:0-8685 GCA_036495445.1 Tepidisphaeraceae bacterium | reverse complement strand
AGATCGAGGTTTGGGCGGAGGGATCGGTGACGCCCGGCAGTTCGTCGGTGCCGAAGACGTTGATGCCGCCGCGGCTGCCCGTGGCGGTGCCACTCAGGCCGGTGCCGCTGGGCCCGACGCGTGCCGGCGACGGGATGCCCGTCGCGGTGCCGGAGAGGCCCAGGTCGGAGGCGAGGGCCGTGTCGTCCTTGGTCTTCATGCCCGCGCCGGTGCCGGCGCGGGAGCCGAAAGCGGTGCCCTGCCCGCTGGTGTCGGCCAGCGTGACGCTAGTGCCGCTGGCGGCGGTGGTGTCGACCAGGTCGATCATCCCGCCCGAGTCGCTGACGCCCAGGTCGACGTGCTCGCCGGAGCCGGAGAGTTCGGAGCGGAGTTGCTCGACCTGGTCGGCCTTGAACATCAGCCGCGGGCCGTCGCGGAACTCGCGGAGGCGCCCGTCGCGGGCATACTGCTTGATCTCTTCTTCGCTGCGGCCGAGGACGTTTCGGGCTTCCTCGAGCGTGTAAAACATCTTGGCCATCATGGGCGGGCTCCAGAGTTAAGAGTGCTGAGTTCCGGGTGCTGAGTTCCTCAAAGTCCTGAGTCGATTGCGGTCATTGCGGTGCTCCGGGCGGCTTGTCACGGGGATTGGCCGACGCGGGGGCGGCGTTGTCCTGGCCGCGGATGCCCTGGGCCGCATCGTCGATCAGTTTCTTCACCTCGTCCGGGCTGGGATGACCGCTGTTAAAATTCGTCAACTTTCGATCATAACTGACCTTGCGTGCTGCGACCAGTTGCAGGTCGGCCCCGTCGTTGGTCGGGCGGTAACGATAAGCGCAGAGGGTTTGCGTGTCGATGTCGAGGATGTAGCAGCCCCAGGAGTTCGGGCTGAACTGAGCCGGCATAAGGTAGAGACTGCCGCCGCCGGCGATCGGTTGCGGGGCGAGCGCGCCGTATGCAGCGGGCAGGAACGTCGGCACGTTTCCGCGGGCCAACAGGCCGACCACCAGCGCCAGCAGCAACGCCGCATTGACGTACAGCGCAATCAACAGGTGGGGATTGCGGCGGGAGCGCCTCATGTGGGGGTGAGTCTCCAAAGCTGATAAACTCCGCTGGCCGGGAACTCCGCAACAGTTATTATACGCGGCCCGGTCCGCAACCGCAAAACTTTAGGGCGGTTCGAGACGGGTGAGAAACAGGGCAGCCGATCGCTGCTAAGGGAGGGCGAGGCTCCCGCCGAGCCGAGGCTCGCCCAGTAAACCCGGCTCGGCAGGAGCCTCGCCCTCCCGGGCACGGGAAACCGGCGTAAATGGATCGACAGGAGCCACAACAACTCGAATCGCCCTCTCGCGACACAAGCGTGATCGCAAGCGTCGCGCCATCGCCGCGCGGCCCATGGATGCAATACCGCGTGCCGCGGGGATTTGAGTGGAATCGGTATTCGCTTCCGATCGCGGGGTTGCCGCCGGAATTGGACGGCCTTCGGGTGGCGCAACTCACAGACCTGCACCTGCGGCGATTCTGGTCGGGCGTGTATGACCAGTTGATCGAACGCGTGAGACAGGAATCGCCGGACCTGATTCTGATCACCGGCGACTTCATCGATAACAAGTACCATCCGGCCCGGCCCGCCGCGATCGCGCGCCGGCTCGTGTCGGCGCTGAAGGCCCGGCTGGGCGTTTATGCGATTCTCGGCAATCACGACCGGTATCACTTCGCCCCCTACCTGGAGGGCACCGGCGTCAAGCTGCTGGAGATGGAATCCCGCCGGATCAATGTGGACGGGGCGGAACTGGAACTGCTCGCCCTGCCCGGCGTGGACCGGCGCGACCTGACCCGGCAAGTTCTCGACCGCTATCCGCCCAAAGACTTCGGCGTGCCGCGATTGGTCCTGGCGCATTTCCCAGACCACATCCGGCGCGTCGGCGAGTTGCGGCCCGACGTCTACTTCGCCGGCCACACGCACGGCGGACAGATCTGCCTGCCCAGCGGGTTCGCCCCGATCCGCCACGACTCGCTCCCCCGCCGCCTGTGCAAGGGCGTTCACCGCACCTCCGACACCTGGCTGGTCGTCAGCCGGGGGCTGGGGTTCACCGGCGTGCCCTTCCGCTTCTTCTGCCCCGCCGAGGTGGTGGAAATCACGCTGACGAGAGGATGATTGACGATTGCGGATTCCCACGGAATCGGAACGCGTGAAACGTGATGAGTGAAACGTGACGCGCGGGCATCGGTCACGTTTCACTCATCACGTTTCACCCGGCCGGTTGAATCAGCAACCGGGTGATGCGTCACAGGTGTCTCCCGAAATATCCCATTTCGGGCTGCGCGACCCGCCGGTAATCGGCCAGCGACATCGTGATCGCGTCGCGGTGGGTGCCGGCCTGGAAGGTGACGCGGGCGTCGGACGTCAGCGACTCGTCCATCAGCGTCGGCAGGTTGTACAAGCGGCCGATCGGGGGCTCGGCGCCCAGTTCGCAATCGGGGAAGAGCTCGCTGAGCTTGTGCTCGTCCGCCAGTTTCACGTCCTCGGCGTCGAGTTGCGAGCGAAGCGCCTGCAGGTCGATCCGGTGGGACGCGGGCAGCGCGCACATCACAAACCGACCGTCGGCCTTGACGACCACGCCCTTGATCACCTGCTGCCCCGGCACGTGCTCGACCGAGGCCAGGTCCTGCGCGGTGTAGGCAATCGGGTGATGCGACAGGCGATAGGCGACTCCCATTTCGTCGAGATAGGATTGGACGTTCATGCGACCTCCATCGGTTATCCCAAGCGGTGCATTGTCGACCCGCCTACATCGGATTCAACCGAAAAATCGACATTCTGCGGTGATTCGGAAAGCGGTGATCAATGCTTTCAGGCAGCGGCTTGTTCGTTGATATGGCCGTGGGAGTCGACCTGGTCGAACTTGACCGACACCCGCTTGCTGACGCCCTGCTCCTGCATCGTGACGCCGTAGAGGACGTCGGCGATCTGCATGGTGCGCTTGGAGTGGGTGATGATGATGAACTGGCTCTGCTCGAGGAACTCCTGCACGATCAGGTTGAACCGCTGGTTGTTGGCCTCGTCGAGGGCCGCGTCCACTTCGTCGAGGATGCAGAACGGGCTGGGCTTGCTCTTGAAGATCGACAACAGCAAGGCGACGCAGGTCATCGTCTTCTCGCCGCCGGAGAGCTGGCTGATCGAGACCGGCTGCTTGCCCGGCGGGCGGGCGATGACCTCGATCCCGGCGTCGAGGATGTCGATCTTCTTCTTCTCGACCAGCAGCGGCTGGCCGTCCGGGCCGATCTCGGGCTTGCGTGTGTCTTCCAGTTCGGTTTCGAGATAGACGTCCGCCTTCCCGCCGCCGAACAGCTTGCGGAACATGCCCTGGAAGTGCTCGCGGACGGTGTTGAACGTCTGCTCGAACCGGAGGCTGCTCTCGCGGTTGATCTCGTCGATCAGCTCTTCGAGCTGCCTCTTCGATGCCGTCAGGTCGGCCACTTGCGTCTCGAGGAACTGCGACCGCTGTTCGAGTTCGTCCTGCTCGCCGATCGCGTCGAGGTTGACGTTGCCGAGCCGCTGGATCTTCTCGCGGAGCTGCTTGATCTCGTCGGCGACGGCGTCCCAGTCCATGTCGGCCGGCTGGTAGCCCGGCCCGCCGTCGGCGCTGAGGCCCTCGTACTTGGCCGGCAGGTCGAGTTGCAGTTCTTCGAGGGTTCGGGCGATCAACGTTTCGAGGCGAACCTTCACCTCGCTGAACCGCAGTTGCAGGGTGTGAAGTTGCTGCTCGATTTCGCCGTGCTCGCCCCGGAGGCTTTCGACCTGACCGGTGAGCGTGCGGACGAGGTCCGCCATCTCGGCGACCTGGGCGCCGGCGGTTTCGATCTGGGCGGCGAGCGTCTGCTGCTTCTCGACCAGCGCCGCCTCGGCGGCCCTCGCCGCCTCCAGCTCCGCGTCCACCCCGCCCTGCCGGGCGGCGACGGCCTCGGCGCTCCGCTTGAGCCGCTCGGCCTGCTGCACTAATTCCGCCTTCGCGGCGGTCTGCCGCTGCACCTGCTGGTGGGCGGCAAGCTGTTTCTCCTGCACCTGCCCGAGCTGCACGCGGGTGACGGTCAGCTCCTCGTTCAGGTGCCGGATCTCCTCGGCGAGCCGCTGCTGCACCTCGGTGAGCTCGGTCACCTGTTGCTGGCGGGAGGCCTGATCGGCCTCCATCCGCTGCCGCTGCTCGGCGAGGCCCGTCTCCTCGGCCGTCAGCTTGCCGGTCTGGTCGAGCAACACGTTCAGCTCACGCTCAAGCACCGGCTGCTCGCGGCGGAGGGAGTTCTGCTTGTCGTTGTTCTGCGCGACCCGGCTGGTCAGCTCCACCTTGATCGTGTTGAGCCGATAGACCTCGTTGCGGATCGCGTTCTGCTGCTCTTCCAATGCCTTGGCCGCGGCGCTGCCTTCGCTGAGCTTGGCGCTCAGATCGGCGATGCGGCCGTCCACTTCCGCGATCTGCTGGGCGATCGCTTCCAATTCCGACCGGCGGGAGAGGAGCCCCATCGACGCCGTCAGCGGCCCGGCCCGGAGCGTGCCGTCGGCTTCCAGCACCTCGCCGTTGTGCGTCACGTACCGCCAGCCGCGGGGGCCGTGCTCGTGGAGGTCCTTCGCGACGCCCAGGTCGTCCACGACGGCCGTGCGGCCGAGCAGATGGTCCGCGATGATCGCGTCATCGCCCTCGACGCGAACCAGATCGGCCGCGATGCGGATGCGATGCGGATGCTGATTCCAGTCGTAGACATGGTCGCCCGTGACACGGGTTTCCAACCCGTGCTGAGGACCTTCCGATTCGGACGTCCCCTCCGATTTTTCGGTCGTCGGCACGGGTTCGAAACCCGTGTCACGGGGGAGGCGGTCCGTGCAGAGGACGTTCACGCGGCCTTCGAGTTCTTCGAGGGTTTCGCGGGCGGCGGCGGCGCTGGCCAGGTCGTGGGTGACGAGCCACTGGTCGCGGCCGTCGAGGGCGGCCTCGATCACGTGGGCGTGCTCGACGTCCACGCGGAGCACGTCGGCGACCAGCCCGCGGATGAACGGGAACTTCGCCTCGCGCTGCCGGAGGACACTCTTGACGCCCTCGCTCACGCCTTCGCGGCGGGACTCAAGGTCCTTCAACAGCTTCTGCCGCGACAACAATCCAGAGCGATGTTCCTTCGCGGCGCCGAGCTGCTCGCTGATCTGTGAGATCTGCTTGCCGAGATTCGCGGCCTCCTGCCGGCGTGCCTCGAGCTGCTGCTGCTGATCGGTGATCTGCGTCAGCGTGCCTTCGAGTTCCCCCTGTAATTGTTGTCGCTGGGATTCGAGCGTTTCGAGTTCGCCCACGACGACCTGTCGCCGCTCGGCGAGGCGCGACTGCTGGGCGGCGATGTTCTTCCGCTCGATCTCGATGTGGCCCAGCCGGCTGTTCACTTGAGCGAGCTTGCGCATCAGGTCGAGGATGGCGGCCTTGTGCTGCTCGACTTCCTTGTTGATCGATGCGACCCGAAGCTGCCCGTCCCGGAACGCCTGCTGCCGCTCCTCGATCATCCGGCGGTGCTCTTCCAGCTCCTCGGTCAGCCGCTTGAGCGTTTCGGTCTCGGCCTCGAGCGATTCGCTCACCTCGGCGAGCTTCGCCTCGACGTTCTGGCGGTCCTGCTCGAACGCCTCGATCTGCTCGGCGATCTGCTTGAGCTGCTGCCTGGCGTACTGCTGCCGCTGCTGGGCCGCTTGCATCCCGGCCTTGGCCTGCACCAGCTCGTATTCGAGCTGCTGCCGCTGCCGGGAGAGGACGTCGAATTCCTCGCGCTTGCTCGCCAGCTCGTTCTGCCGGCGGGCGAGATTCGCGGCGGCATCGTCCAAGCGGAACTGCGCGTCCTCGGTCGCTCCTTGCAGGTCGGCATGCTGGCCGCGGTGAGTGTGGTATTCCTGAAGGGCGTAGGTCAGGCGAAGGTCACTGAGGCGATCGGAGTATTCCTTATATGTCCGCGCCCGCCCCGCCTGGATCTTGACGCTGCGCAGGCGCTTTTCAACCTCCTCCACGATGTCGTTCACGCGGAGCAGGTTCTGGTCGACCTTTTCGAGCTTGCGCTGGGATTCCTTCTTGCGTTGCTTGAACTTCGAGATGCCGGCGGCCTCCTCGAAGATCAGGCGGCGTTCCTCGGGGTTGGCTTCCAGCAGCGCGGCGACGCGGCCCTGCTCGATGACGCTGTAGGCGTCGACGCCCACGCCGGTGTCGAGGAACAGCTCGCGGATGTCCTTCAGGCGAGCGGTTTTGGCGTTGATCTGGTATTCGCTGGTCCCGTCGCGGAACAGTCGCCGGCCGACGGCGACTTCGTCGGCGTCGAGGTTCAGCGTGCGCGACTCGTCCGCGCGCTTGGGGTTATCGAAGACGAGGACGACCTCGGCCATCCCGGCCGGCTTGCGGCCGCCGGACCCGTTGAAGATCACGTCCAGCATCGCCTCCCCGCGGAGGCTCTTGGCCGACTGTTCCCCCAGCACCCACTTGAACCCGTCGACCACGTTGCTCTTGCCGCACCCATTGGGGCCGACAATCCCGGTGATCGGCGAGTCGAACACGAACTCGGTTCGGTCGGCGAAGCTCTTGAACCCCTGCAGGATCAGTTTCTTCAATCGCATGGAACGACGGTCCTCCCTGACCGGTGATGGTTCTTCATCCTGAATCGAAAATCCCTTTCGTTTTACTGGCGTCCGATTGTCGCCGCGGCGCCCGTGACGTCCTTCGAATCGTCGGCGGCTTGCCCGACCCGTTCGGGCGGCGTCCCGGCCGCGGCCGGGGGCGGCGCGGCAGCCGGCAGGGTCGGCGCGGCCGGCGCGTCGATCTTGGGCGCGCTGGTGTCGGCGGTCGGGCGGCCCTTCTCGATGGACGCGGCGTTGTCGATCTCGTCGCGGAGCCCGGAGTCGGCCTGCAGCACGAACGCCGCGGCCAGCGATTCGCCCGTCGGGCTCGTCACCTTCAGCAGGCGCCCGTCACTAAGGCCTTGAAGGATAGCAAGAACCTCCGCGTACGTGAAATCGAGCTGGCCCGTCCCGTCATCCATCTGCCCCGCCAGGCGGGCGACGACGTCACCCACGTCCGGCGGGCTGGACATCTGCACCGCCCGCCGGAGCTGCGCGTCGCGGAAGAAGATCGTCACGTCGTCGCCGACCGGCTGCGACGAGATCATCAGGCTGTTGTTCAGCGCCGTGAACGTGACCGGCGTCTTAAGCTGCGGCACGTCGCCGAAGATCGCGACCCGCGGCACGCCGACCCGCGTCGCGTAGATCAGCGGCGCACCGTGGCAGTGGACAAAGTCGAGGACGAACTTCTGGTTGGCCGATTCGCGGGCCGAGCCGATCACGCGGCTGCTGATCGACGCGTCGTGCGCGCGGGCGAGGATCCTGTACGCCTCGATGCGGATGGTGGTCTGCTCGCTGTCGAGCAAGTCGCGGAGCAGTTGGTTGACGGCGCGGGAGTTGGGGATCTTGCCGAGCACCTGGACGGCCGCGATCTGGAACGGGCTGCGGTCGGTGCGGGCCAGGTCGTAGAGGGCCCGCTGGGCGGCGCCGGACGGGTCGCCGATGTAAGCCGCCGCCCGGGCGGCGGCAAACCGCACGTCGTCCCGCGGGTCGACCAGCAGCGGCGAGATTTCCGGCAGGGCGTATTCGCCCAGGCCCTCCCAGCAATAGCTGATGTCCTGCAGCATCGCGCCCGGCTTGCGGGCCGCCTCGGCCAGCTCGCGGGCGCGCTTCCGCGCGAACGCCTCGGAGCCGCCGTGCAGGTAGACGTGCTGCACCAGCTTGGCGAAGTGCTCCCAGTCGTCGGCGTACTTTCCCGGCAGCCAGAGCTGGCAATACCCCTCATCGAACGCCGTGCAAACCTTATCCTGGTGGAACGCCTCGTTGACGCGGTATTCGATCGCCCGCGACAAGCGGCGCTCGGGATGCCGCAGCCGAACGAGCAGCGGCCGGTCGTTGAGCACCTGCCCGCCCGCCATGATCGTTCCGACCCGCAGGCTGCGCTTGGTCGCCCCGTCGGGATTCTGCGAGCTTTTCAGCGCGACGGCAGGGTTGACGAAGACCGGTCCGTAGGCCGTCGCCCAGACGTTCACGCGACGGTTAGGGTCGATCGCGTTGGCCCCGTCGATCGTCAGTTCGGAGTCATAGAGCATGCCGCGGGCCAGGCTGGTCACGTCATCCGCCCCGGCCTTGATCGCGATGTCGAAGTACTGTCCCTTCTTCGCCGCCGGCGGGATCCAGCCGTAGACCGCGACGACGGCGGCGTTGGGGTCCTGGAGGATCTGCTCGGGCGCGACGTTCTGGAACTGGGGCATCAGCTTGCTGCCAAACCCCTTGCGGGCCATCTCCTTGACCATGAACGCCTTGACCGAGTTGGAAAGCTGCCGGCTCCCGCCGGTGCCGTCCAGGTTCACGACCAGGCCCCAACCCGAGACGAGGAACGGCTGGTCGTTCTGCAGGTCGGTCACCTCGTAGACGGTGTCCTGCATGTACGACGGGACGCCCTCGCGCTTGCCGAGGTCCGGATACGTTGGCAGCTTGGGCTTCGGCGGGTCGATGGCGCACCCCGCCAGGCCGGCGACGATCGACGCCGCGAGGGCACAGACTGCCCCGGCGTAGAGGAATCGAAGGGGTCGGTTCATGGGAGCCTCCAGAATTTATCGGACGGACCGCAGGATTCTAATCAATGCCGGTTCGAG
>DASXMX010000457.1:0-5042 GCA_036495445.1 Tepidisphaeraceae bacterium | reverse complement strand
GCTCCCTCTATCATTCCCCCATGTCCCTCCCGTCCCTCCCGTACCTCACGCGCGACTTCCCCGGCATCGGCGGCACGATCAAAAACCGCCCGGAAGACTTCTTCGTCCAGGAAATCCCCCTCTACGAACCCTCGGGCGAAGGCGAGCACGTTTACGCCGAGATCCAGAAGGTCGGCCTCACCACGTTCGACGCGATCAACCGCATCGCCGCGGCGTTGAAGGTTCCCAACCGCGACATCGGCTATGCCGGGCTGAAGGACGCCCGCGCGATCACGCGGCAGGTCGTCTCGATCCCCGGCGCCACCGAAGCCGTGGTGATGAACCTGAAGTTCCCCGACCTGACCGTCCTCTGGGCCGCCCGGCACACGAACAAGCTCCGCCTCGGGCACCTGAAGGCGAACCGCTTCGCGATCAAGATCCGGGATGTGAACCCGACCGACGTGGTGAAGATCCGCCCGGTGCTGGCCGACCTGCAGCGGCGCGGCATGCCGAACTACTTCGGCGAGCAGCGGTTCGGCCGCCGCAACGACAACGACAAACTTGGCGCCGCCTACGTCAGCGGCGACCACAAGGCCCTCCTCTCCCTCCTGCTCGGCCAACCGAATCCGCAAGTCGATGACCGCGAAACGATCAAGGCCCGCGAGGCTTTCGACCGGCACGACCTGGACGAAGCCATGCGGCTCTTCCCTCGCCGCCACGGCATGGAGCGGCGGATCCTGCACCGCCTGGCCAAGACGCACCGGCCCAGCGCCGCCGTCTGGGCGATCGACGAGAAGCTCCGCCGACTCTGGGTCTCCGCGCTACAGTCCCGCATCTTCAACGAGATCATGGCCAAACGTATCGACTCGCTCGACCATCTGATGCAAGGCGATTTCGCCTACAAGCACGAGAACGGCGCCTGCTTCCGCGTCGAGGATCCCGCCCTCGAGCAGCCCCGCGCCGACGCGTTCGAGATCAGCCCCACCGGCCCGCTGATCGGCTTCCGCGTCTCCCTGCCCGAGGACGAGCCGCTGCGGATCGAGCAGGAGGTCTTCGCCGCCCACGGCCTCGCCCCGGGCGACTTCAAGCGTGCCGGCCAACTCCGCGTCAAGGGCGACCGCCGGCCGCTGCGCGTCCAGCCGACCGACATCGATGTAGCAGGAGGAGTGGACGAGCACGGACCGCACATCACAGTCGCTTTCACGCTCCCCACCGGCTCCTTCGCAACGACACTGTTGCGCGAGCTGATGAAAAACGAGGCCACCCCTAGCGAAACCAGTGAGCACGAGGTCCCCGAATCCGAGGGAGGGGACCAGGAAACGGCGAAGCAAAACGAAGGGTTCGCGTCCTGAGCTACTTTGTCCCGTACGCCTCGATCGTGGTCTCTTTGCCATCCTCATCGGACCGGGCCTTGATCGTAATCTTTCGGACCACCATGCCCCGATCGAGCTTGATCGCGATGGGGCGAGTCTCCTGGTCCTTTTTAACGGTGTCGCGGATCTGCTTGTCCACCTTGTCGCCGTTGGCGAGTTCGATGATCATTCCGTCGATCTTGGCGTCCGCGTTCCTCGCCTTGAACTTGATGCTGCGGAACGTGCCCTTAATCGCGGACACGGCGATGTCTTTCTGATCGGCCTCGTCCTTGAACTTCGCGTTGCCGATCAAATCCCAGTCGTCATCCCTGGCAAACGCAGGCGTCGCCCAGGCGATGCAAGCCGCGGCGATCCCCTGAAGCATCGTTCTTCGCGTGATGATGTTCATGGTCTCTCCCAAAGCGTTTCTACAGAATGCTGCAACGCGAACGGTCCGATCAGTTAAGCTGTCCCGTCACTGCTTGCGATATCCGGAATTGGTGACGACGAGCCGCAGGTCCTTTGACTTGACCTCCAGGTCGGTCTGTCGCGCGTAGCCGGTGCCGTCGTCGAGCTTGCTCATTTGGACGATCAGCGTGACCGGCTCCTTCTGCTTCTCGTCCATGAAGCTGGAGACGGTGATCCCGGACAGGCGGTTGTCGGCGAGCGTCATCTCCACGCCGAGCAGGTCACCCGGAATCCGGTAATTCCGGAAATCCAAACGGATGCGCTGGCCCGGAACGAGGACCAGGAGGGAGGCGTTGCCGGCCTCGTGAACCCGCTGGATCGCCGCCGGGTCTGGGGGGATGTAGCCCTTGACCAGCGCGATCGCCTGTTTCATGGCATCGGTCATCTCCTCCTTTTTGTTCTCGGCGATCCGGCCGCGAATCCCCTTGGGCTTCTGCGCCGGGGCCGCCGGCGTGACGGGGACCTTCTGCAGCGTGCCGTCCGCCCCATAATAGCACCGCTGCTGCGTGCTCGATTTCGCCTCGCCTTTGACGTAGAGCGCGGTGGTCTCGATCCACTCGTATTGCCGCAGCGTTTTCTGGCTCAGCATCAGGGCGTTCTTCATCGCCGCGACGCGTTCCGCGAGCGTGGGCTGCGGCGGCGGCGGCTGCTGGGCCGGGGGCGCGGGAGGTGCCGCCGGACTCGGCTGCGCACGCGCGACCGCGGCCCACAGCAACATCAGCGCCAAGGCGGCCATCAGAACGACGAGTTGCGGGGTGGTCTTTCGCATCGGCCTAAACTCCTCCGTGGTTGGAACGCGGCTTTCCCGCTCAAATGGCCCCCTGGCCGATGAAGTGCAATCGTGCTGCCGAACCGAAGCGTGTTCACAATTCAGCCCCGTGCACCAGCCGCTCAATCCCAAGTCCCGCCACACGTGTGCTTAAGCGATCGCGCGCGCCATCCGGCCCGGCGCGACCGGGCGCGGCATGAACGTCGCGCTCGCTCCAACGCGTTGGAGGTTCTCCACGCGAGCGGAGAGGCCCTGCCTCGGTTGAGACCGGTGACCCCCAACTAGGACCCCCGGCCGGCGAGCCAGCTATCGCTTGCGAGAGCGGGCGCTTGCACTCACGGTCCGAGCGGCAGAGTTTAGTCGCATCTGCGGTGATCATCGTCCAACTCCGCGAGGATCGCCTTGGCGTCGGGCGGATCCATCGATTTGGCGATATCGGCGGCGGATTGGCCGGAGTGGGAGCGGAGGCGCGGGTCGGCGCCGCGGCGGATCAGGAGGGCCACGGTCGCGGCGCGGTCCGTCGTGACGGCCCACATCAGCGGGGTGTAGCCGTGGGCGCCTTGGGCGTTGACGTCGGCGCCCATCGCCAGCAGGCGGTCGGCCATGTCGGTGTCGCCGCGGAGGGCGGCGGCGATGAGGGGCGTGTTGCCGAACCTGTCCGTACACTGGGCGGAGGCGCCGACGGCGACCGCCTGCTCGAACGATTTGGCGTCGCCGTGCCACGCGGCTTCCAGCAACAGGTCGTCGGCGTCCGGCGCGCCGGTCGCCCACCGCCGGATCCGGCTGCCGTATCGGGCCGCCACCACGAGCGCGATGACCATGGCCACCAAAACGCCCCATGAAAGGATTGTTCGCACGATCGAACCCCCGTATCGGAAGGTAAACGCCCGCGGGCTCAGCCCGCATCGCGTCGCCGGACGAGCGGATTGTCCCACCCCAGCCCCGCGCCCGGCACACCTATTCGGCATGCGGTCGTCTACGCCATTCAGGATACGAATCGAGCGATGTCGGCGGCGGTCGGTGTCCCGTCCCATTGGCATGCGCCTCCATCACGCCGTCCCGCAAGGCCGGAATACGCTAACGCCGAGGCAAAACGTGTTGAGCGGCTCCGGCGGGGCGCAGGCCACGTTGCCGTTCTTCCTGGCGTCGGGCTTCGATGGCTTTGGCGAATCCCTCGGGGTGTTTGGGGGCGCCGATGTTGTAGGTGAGTTGTTTGCCGTTGGGTTTCCACTCGCAGAAATCCGTGTCGCGCCCGCCCTCCCACCGGTTCAACACAAAATACCGGACGCATTTGCGAGCGCGGAGGATGTCGCGGGCCAGCGTGGGATCGGGCGGCAGCAGGATGCCGATCAGGTACGCCTCGCCGGTCATTCGGGGCGGGGGGAGCGTGATGACGGCGAGGATGATTCCGTCGTGCATCCGAAACACATCGACCCCCATCCCGTCCGCCGGCAGGCGGGTCGGAAGAGGCGCGGGCGATCCGTCCCGCTCCAGCGCCGAGGCGGAGCTGCCGCCGGGGGAGCTCGCGCGGGCGCAGGCGTCGCCGGTCTCCTCCCAGAGCTTCCGCACGAACCACAATGCCTCCTTGGAGCAGAGCATGTTGGTGTAGCGGAACGGGTCCTTGAAGATCATCTCCCGCAGGCGGTGCTCGAAGACCGTGTGCTGCGCCCGCGTCAGCCGGGCGGCGTAGCCCGACACGATCTTCCGCCCGAGCCACGCCCGGAGAAACAGCACCCCGCCGCGGCAGATCGCCAGCAGGGCAATCAGTACAACCAACGTGATGATCGCCGCACGTGCCATGGTGAGCCCCATTGGAACTCCATTCTACAACGGGTGAGTGTCAGGATTGGATCTCCCAGCTTGCCTGGCGGAGGACGGCTTTGGGCGAGTCTTTCATGCGTTCATACCAGACGGTCAGAAGCGAGCCGTCGGCGAGTTGGAGGGTGCTGGGGTAACCGAGGTCGCCCGAAGTGCCGTCGCCCGAAATGATCATGGGGTCGGACCAAGTGCGGCCGTGGTCGTCACTGAGGCGCGCCTGATTGCCCAGCGGCTGGCGGCGATGGCCGTAGGTCATCAGCAGGCGGCCGTCGCTCAGGCGGAGCAGGAAGCAGGGGAGGCCCCAGACGCCGATGGAGCGTGGGACGCTCCATGTCTTGCCGGCGTCGGTGGATTCGGATTGGAGGGTTTCGCCATCGTTGGCCTTGTTCTCGTTGCGGATGTGGGCGATGAGCCGGCCGTCGCCGGCTTCGACGGCGTGGAGCTCGTGGTACTCGGCGACCGAGTCGCCGGGCCGGGGCGGGATGGCGGCGAGCCATCGCCAGGTCTGGCCGTCGTCGGCCGATTCGCAGACGCCGACGCGATGCTCGGCGGTCCAGAGTTCCTTGCCGGCGTAAAGCAGTCGCCCGTCGGCGAGTTGGATCGGGCCGTGGGGGCTGTTGACGAGGGTCGGAAGACGCTGCGACCAAGAGAGGCCG
>DASXMX010000456.1:0-25641 GCA_036495445.1 Tepidisphaeraceae bacterium | reverse complement strand
ATGTACGGCAGGACGTTGTCATCAGCCTTGATCGTGAGCGACTCCTTGTCGCCCTGGCGGAAGATCAAACGGCCGCTGCCCGCGACGTCGATGACATCGAACCGCGCGACCGGCCGGGCCTCCTCGGCGACCTTGCCCGATCCCATGACCACCTCCCCAACGCCGAGAGTGACACACCCGCCCGCGAGTAAAGACACCAGGAACGCGGCCACACACTGGATCGCCCGGATTCGTCGCATGGGAGTCCTCCTTCGAAGAATTGCGCCGCAGCCGTCAATTCGAAGCAGCCGTCGCTCGATTTCAGTATAACGTGACAGGTCATACGGTGGCGAGTTTCCCCAGCACCGCTCCGGTGAACTCCACGCCTGCCGCGGCGGCCTCGAAATCCACGTTCGCCGACGTGTCCTGCATCGTGTGGTAATGCGGCAGAACGCCGCCGTCGCGAAAGCCGACGATCGTGATGCCGGGGATGCGGCGGGCGAGGAAGGCCAGGCCATCGGTGGGACCCGGGAGAGCGTGCGGGCCGGCGTCCGCGAGGTTCTGCCCCAACGCGACTTGCCGACAGATGTCCACAATCCACTGGGGCGCCCGGGTCGGCAGGCCGGCGGCGGGCACCTCGGCCCCGAGGAACCGCGGCGGGCCGAACCCGATCCCGTCGATGTTGAGGAACGTCGTCGGCAACGCGCGAATCTCCGCCCCATGCCGGTCGGCCCACGCGGCGGCGCCGAGCATCCCGCTCTCCTCGCATCCGGGCAGCAGGACGACCAACTCGACGTCCTCCGCCGGCGGCGCGGCCTGCCAGCGGGCCGCCAATTCCAACACCGCGGCGACGCCGCTGGCATTGTCGGCTGCCCCAGGAACCGCCCGGCCCATCGCCCATTGCACGAACAGCACCGTCATCACCGCATACCCGGCCAGCAGCAACGCGCCTAGCCCGCTGAGGACGATCGAGTGCCCGAACGCCACCACCACCGAGCCGAGAACGATCTGTCCGAACATCATCCCCGCGACCGGCAGCAGCGGCGGCTTGAGGTAGAGCGGGCCGGCGAACCCCAGCGGCATCAAATACCGATTGATCGTCCACACCCATCCGGAGTGATTCGTGTCGTAATGGGCGCACAACACGATCCGCCTTCGCGCGGGCTGGCGCGCCGGGATTTTCGCCCACACGTTCGATGACTCGAACCGCACAGCCGGCCGGCTGATCAGCACCGTCCGCGTGGTCTGCTCGGCGATCAGCGAGGCGAAGGCCACGACGCCGAGCACAATGGCAGCAACCGGCACGTTCCAGAGCAGCCCGGCCCCCACCGCCGCGACAATCATGTGCGCCAGCAGCCGTTCGGCGAGCGACCGCGCGCCGGCAAACGCTTCCCGTTGCGGTTCCAGTCCGATCGATCGAAGCTGTTCGACCAGATACTCCGCGGCGCGGTGCTCCTGGGCGCTGGCCGATCCCCGATGCCCGAACGCCTCCAGCTCCCGCACCATCCGCTCGAACTGTCCCACGACCGAGGGTTGCATTGCGCCCTCATTCTCCGCGCCCGAACCGCCCTCGCCAAGCCGGGGCATTGATCAGTTGGGAGGGCGAGGCTCCTGCCGAGCCGGAGCGCGCTCGACAATCGCGGCTCGGCGGGAGCCTCGCCCTCCCATTTCGCATCTGGCATGCGATTGCCCTGCCCCGGTGGTCTGTCGTCGACCAGGGGAGTAGGATGCCACAGGGGATTGCGGCATGGGATCCGACGTGCTTCGCAGGGAGGCCCAATGGCACCGGCAGGAAGACCCAAAGTGTTCGTCATCGGTTGCGGTTTTGGCGGGCTCGCGGCGGCCCAGGCGCTGGCCAAGGCGCCGGTCGACGTGATCGTGATCGACCGCCGCAATTACTACCTGTTTCAGCCGCTGCTATATCAGGTGGCCACGGCGGCCCTCTCGCCGGCGGACATCAGCGCGCCGATCCGCACGATCCTGCGCGACCAAGCGAACTGCGAGGTGGCGATGGCCGAGGTCCGCGGCGTGGACCTGAATCAACGTCGCCTGATCTTCCAGAACGGGTACATCTGCTACGACTACCTCATCCTGGCGACCGGCGCGACGCACGCCTATTTCGGGCACGACGAATGGGCCGCGTTCGCGCCGGGGCTGAAGGGCATCGAGGACGCCATCGAGCTGCGCCGGCGCATCCTGCTGGCGTTCGAGTCGGCCGAATACGAGGGCAGCGAGGCGGCGCGACGCGCCACGCTGACCTTCGGAATCGTCGGCGCCGGCCCGACCGGCGTCGAGCTGGCCGGCGCCGTCGAGGAGATCGCCGGCAGAACCCTGCCGCAAGACTACAAGCACATCGACACGCGCAGCACCCGCGTGATCCTCTTCCAGGGCGGCGACCGCGTGCTCCCCGCCTTCCCGCCGGAACTGAGCGCCCGCGCCCAGCACGACCTCGAGCGCCTGGGCGTGGAGGTGCGCCTGGGCGCGCGGGTCACCAACGTGACGACCGAAGGCGTTTACATCAACGGCGACGAGTTCGTTCCCGTCCGCAACGTCTTCTGGGCGGCCGGGGTGAGGGCCAGCCGCTTGGGCCGATCGCTGGGCGTGCCGCTCGATTGGTCCGGGCGCGTGATCGTCGGCCCGGACCTGACGATTCCGGGCCACCCGCAAACGTTCGTGATCGGCGACCTGGCCTCGGCCAAGTCCGCCGACACGGGACAGCCCGTTCCCGGCGTCGCCCAGGCCGCGATCCAGATGGGCGACTACGCGGCCCGCTGCATCGCCCGGGAAGTCGCCGGGCGCTCGATGCCGGCCGAACGCCAACCCTTCAGCTACCACGATCGCGGCTTACTCGCGGTGATCGGCAAGGCGCGAGCCGTGGCCCACATCGGCAAGTTCAATTTCGGCGGCTTCTTCGCCTGGCTCCTGTGGGGCGGCGTCCACATCGCGTTCCTCATCGGCTTCCGCAACCGCCTGATGGTCCTGGCCCGATGGTTCTGGTACTGGCTCATCAACGCCCGCGACGCCCGCCTCATCACCGGCGAATCGCGCATCGCAATTTCAAAGCCCCGCCCGCCCGAGTTTGTCCTGAACGCCCAACCTCCAGGCGAGCCCGCGCCGGCGGATTCCGGGAAGCCCGATCAGGTACCGGTCCATTCAGAGTCGTGAGCGCTGTCCTGGGAGCAACAATCGGGGAGCGACGAGGGGACCGTAAATGCTCGGCGTCGTTCCGCGCGTTCGTCACCCCCACAAGCCGGGGCAGAGCGGCGTCAATACGCTTTGCTACATCGAGAGCGCGTCCCGCCGCGCCGCCCCGGGTCCCGGGAACGCACTATGTCCAATCCGACAAAGACGGCGCACTCAGACCCCGGGGCGGCGCCGGAACGCGGGCTTGCATTCCAACGGCCCCCGCCGCGCTCTGCCCCGGCTTGGGGCGACCGCGTCACTTGCCCTCGGGCGCCGGGGCAAGTTGGAAGCAGGCCATCTCGGCGTCGCTGCGGACGAAGAGGCGGTCGCCGGCGATCGCGGGGTGGTTCCACGCCTTGCCGGAGATGGCCTGGATACGGCCCAGTTCCTCGCTGTGCGCGGGGTTGCAGCGGAGCAGGATCGCCTGGCCGTCCTCCGACGTGACGATCATCACGCCCTGCTCCGCCAGCAGCAGCACCTGCCCGGCACCATAGCGTCCCTCGCGCCACCGGCGCTCGCCGGTCTTGGCGTCGACGCAGCAGAAGACGGTGCCGTCGAACCCGTAGAGGAAGCCGTCGTGATAGACCATGTCGCTGAACGCCGGCTTGATCCGCGGAGTAATCCATTGACGTTGAGGCGGCCGCCCATCGTCCGAGACCTGGATCCGCTGTGCGCCGAACGCGGCGCCGTTGCCCAGGATCAGCGCGTCGGCTCCGACGACGCACGCCTGCAGGGCCGACGGCAATCCCACCCGCCGCTCCGTTGCATATTGCCATCGCGGCCGCCCGGTGGCCCCATCGACGGCGAACAGCCCCTGGTCGGTGAAGATGAGGACCTGCGGCTGCCCGCCCAGTTCGAGCGCCTGGGGCGACGCGTAGCCGGTCTGCCCGACATCGGCGGTCCAGCGGGGCGACCCACCGTCCAGTGAATAGGCCAGCAGGCCCTTCTTGCCCTCGCCGCCGGCGTAGATGACCACCTCATCGCCTACGACCAGCGGCGAGCCGCAGAAGCCCCACATCGGCATTGCCGCTCCCGCGTCGGCGCGGAGGTCGCGCGACCAGATCACGCGACCGCTGGCCGCGTCCAGGCAATTCAGCGTGCCCAACGCGCATTGGGCGTAGATCCGCCCGCCCGCGAACGCCGGCGTCGCCCGCGGCCCCGGGCCGGACATCGGGTCCTCGAACCGCCCGGCATCTTCGTGCACCCAGAGCTCGGCGCCACTGGCGGCGTCACGGCAGACGACCGCCTCGCGCTGGCCGCGCTGCTCCTGTGTGAACGCGTGTCCGTCGACCACGGCGGTCGACGACCAGGCCGGCCCGACCCGCTGCCGCCACAGGAGCCGCGGCGGCGACTTCGACCAGTCCAGGTCGATCCGCGACCCGGTGACGATCCCGTCCCGGCGCGGCCCGCGGAAGCCGGGCCAGTCGCCCGGCCGCAACGTTAGCGGTTCGCTCGGACGGGTCGTGGCCGCAATGGGGGTCTCGTGTGCCCCGCCTCGCGCCAGAAAAAGTTCCTCCCCGGTCGGCGTCCAGCGCCACCGCACATCGGCCCTCAGGTTGCCCCGGTACCCGTCCACACGGACGAGCAGGAACGCGCTCCACACGATCGCCAGGCCGGCGATCAGCCCGCCCACCCGTGCCCTGGCCCCGAGGGGTCGCGATGCGATGAACCATCCCCACCAGATCGCCAGCGCGATCGGGAGCCCGGAAAAGGCGAGAAAGAACGGCTGGGCGATCGCACGCCGGCTGACGACGGCAACCAGCACGGGCATCAACAACGCGCAGGCGAGGACGAGCAGGCGTTGGCCGGGCCGGATCGAACGCCGGGTGAACCACCAGACGAGGAAGGCGAGCGACATCACGAGGTCGATCGCCATCGTCCAGAGGAACCAGGCGAAGGTCTGAATGTCCAGGAGCCAGCCGGCCAGATAGACGGCGCCGATCACGGCGACGAACGCGCCGCCGATCCAGTCACTCACCTTCAGGCGGCGCGGGTCCGAGGAGGTTGCGACGGTCATAACTTGCTCCCTGTGAGATGGGTCAATTGTTCATATTCCGAATCATTCATAACATGAACTATTCGGAAATGCTATCATTCCGGCCCATGCGTTCAAGTTCGAAAGACAAGCCCGGGCCGAAATCGTCGACGGCCGGCGCGTGCGGCGGGCCAACTGGGCTGGCGTTCCTGCTTGCCCAGCTTGGCGCACATGCCGCGATGCGGTTCGGCGAGCGTCTGGCCGCGGTCGGACTGGCGCCTCCCGACGCGGGCGTCATGCGCAAGATCGGCAACGACCCGGACATCACACAGCAGGCCCTGGCGCAGCACCTGGGCGTGATGCCCAGCCGAGTGGTGGCGTTGATCGACCGGCTGGAGCAAAAGGGGCTGGTCGAGCGGGTCGGCAGCCCTGAGGATCGGCGTGCGTACGCGCTGCGCCTCACTGCGCGGGGACGACAAGGGTTACAGGAGGTCATGCGGATCGCCGCCGAGCACGAGCGGGACCTGTGCGCCGCGCTGGACGAAAAAGAGCGCCAGACCCTCGCCGCCCTGTGCGGCCGGATCGCCAGGCATCAGGGCCTGACGCCGGGCGTGCACCCGGGCTACCGCCAGTTGAACCCCTGAGTGGCGGGTTCACCATGGAGGGCGTCGAGGGGTGCGGTTAAGATTCACGGATGCGCTTTACCGTTCTGATCGCGCTAGTGCTGACCGTCTGCCCCGCCGCGCCGGCCGCCGATTCGGGCGGCACGAAGAACAAGAAGCTGATCGAGTTTGGGTGGGACGAGCCGGACACGGCGTACATGCGGGCGCACGTGGCCGAGATGGAATCGACGCCGTTCGAGGGCGTCGTCTTCGACATCAAATACCTCAAGGACGGCAAGGCCGACGGCCCGTTCATTTCCGAGGCGTGGGGCAAGCGTGCGTTCACGGCGGCCGACTTGCAGTCGGCCCGGGACGACCTGCGGGCGACGCCCTTCAAGCGGTTCACAGAGAACTTCCTGCGGTTCAACGTCACGCCCGGCGACGTGGACTGGTTCGATGACGAGGGATTCCGGGCGATTGAGGGCAACGCGAAACTCGCCGCGGAAGTCGCCCGCGACGGGCACGGCCGCGGCATCCTGTTCGATATCGAGGAGTACGCGTTTCCGCTCTTCACGTATCCGAAGCAGATGCACGCGAAAGACAAGTCGTGGGCTGACTACTCGCGCCAGGCCCGACTGCGCGGCGCCCAGATCATGCGGGCCTTTCAGGTAGGCTATCCGGGCGTGACGGTCCTCTTCACGTTCGGCTACACGCTTCCGTACGCTTACACCCACCATGACCCGACGAAGCTCGATGTCGCGCGGTACGGGCTTCTCGCGCCTTTCCTGGACGGCATGCTCGACGCCGCCGCGCCGGACACGAAGCTCGTGGATGGGTACGAGCGTTCGTACGCGTTCCAGTCCGCCCAGAAGTTTGACGGCGCCCGCCACGAGTTTGAGGCCGGCGTGCTCCCGTACGTCGTCGACGCCGATCGCTACCGCGCCCGTTTCCGCCTGGGCTTTGGCCTCTGGCTCGACGAAGACTGGCGCAAACGCGGCTGGGACCCCTCGGACCCGTCGAAGAACTACTTCACTCCGGCCAAGTTCCAGGCGGCCGTCAGCGACGCCCTGCGTGCCAGCGACGAATACGTCTGGATCTACACCGAAACGCCGCGATGGTGGACGCCGTCCGGCAAGCCGAAGGACCTTCCGGCGGCTTACGAAGCCGCCCTCCGCGACTCCCTGCGGCAAATCCGCGGCGGTGGCGCGGACGCGGGCGACCATCAGGAGCGCCAGGATCGAAAAGAGTGAGAAGAAGCCGACGGCTCTCCTGGCACCGGACGGCTCACAGTGATTTCGAGCACCCGTGGGGATGACGCGCTCCCGTCCCGGTGTTATTGCAGCAGGCGGGATGCGTTCCGTGATCGCTGGCCGGCCGCGCAGGATTGGGATACTGTGCTGGCCGATGCTGCTCCAGGCGCTCAGCGTGTCGGGATATCGCTCGATCCGGCAGGTTCACGTACCGCTGCAGCCTATCAACGTGATCGTCGGGCCCAACGGGTCGGGGAAGACGAACCTTTATCGGGCGATGTACATCCTGCACGAGGCCGCGTCGGGCCGGCTGGCGCAGACGCTGGCGGCGGAGGGGGGAATGCAGTCGGTCCTCTGGGCCGGGGCACGGCGAAAGGGGCCGGTGCGGCTCGCGGTCGGCGTGCAGTTCGAGCAGTACTCGTACCGCCTGGAGTGTGGATTGCCGCCGCCGAGCCAGTCCTATTTCACGCTCGATCCGGAGCTGAAGGAGGAGCAGATCCATCTGTACGAGGGCGGGCGGAAGATCCAGTTGCTGGGCCGAGCGAACAGGTCCGTCTGGGCGCGCGACGCGGAAGGAAAGCGCGCGGAGTATCCAGTCGAGCTATCCCCCTCCGAATCGGTGCTGGCGGAGATCCGCGAGCCGCATCGGTTTCCCGAGCTGTCAATGGTGCGGCAGGAACTGCTTCGCTGGCGGTTTTATCACCACTTTCGTACCGACGCGGATTCGCCCATCCGCCAGCCGCAGGTCGGCGTGCGCACGCCGGTCTTGTCTCACGACGGGCGCGATCTGGCCGCCGCGATCGAAACCATCCTCGAAATCGGGCGAGGGGACTTGTTCGGTCAGTCGCTGGGCGATGCCTTTCCGGGTACGGCGGTCCAGATCACGCATCAGCCGCAGTTCGCCCTTTCGATGCGGTTCCCCGGTTTTCAGCGGGAGTTCGAAGCGCCCGAGCTCTCCGACGGCACGTTGCAGTATTTGTGCCTGCTCACCGCGTTGCTGTCGCCCCGGCCGCCGGCGTTGATGGCGCTCAATGAGCCGGAGACCTCGATTCATCCCGACCTGCTGCCGGCCCTGGCCCGGCTGATCGTCGACGCGTCCGCCGACACGCAGCTCTGGATCACCACGCACTCGACCCGGCTGGCCGACGCGATCTGCAGCGACTCCGGGTGCCTCCCGATTCAACTCGAAAAGGTTGACGGCGAAACCCGCATCCAAGGCCAGTCGGCGCTCGAACGCGCGATGACGGTATAGGCGAGTGAAACGGAAACGAGCGATTGCAACGGCGACGCAAGGGACGCACGTTGTGTCTGACCATTGCGTAAGGCAGAAGACCCGGATTTGCATCTCGCCCGATCACGCGCCGCTGGCCCAGCGTTGCCAGTCATTCAGCAATTGGGAGCTGAAACGGCCGGTGACTACGCCTTCGTGCAGGAGCACGGTGATGATCGCATCGTTTAAGTCGCCGTAATCGTGGCCCTGGTAGCGCCGCCATTCCCCGTCCCCGGCTGGATCGGGCCAGACGAAAGCGGTGACCGCCGCACCGCGTCGCATCAACATCCGAGGCAGGATTTTGACACTTCCCTGAAAAACGTGCACAGTGGTGCACAATTCTGCACGGTGGCCTCGACTAACCAGAAGGAGCACGCGCGACAGCGGTTATCGGACCGGCGCGGGGGATGAGTGTTGCTGGACACGGCTTTGCCGCACGGTATCTTCGCCGGCTTCAGACATTTAATGTGAAGGAGCTTGGCAGTGGGACATGACTTTTGCCTGGCCGTCGAGGCGAGCGCACGGCACGTAATCAGCCCGAACATACACGCGATCCTCGTCCACTTTCCGCTGGGGATCTTCGTCTTCGGCCTGTTCCTGGAAGTGTTCGGGCTGGCATTCTGGCGGCGGAGCAGCGCGCGGGCGGCGGCACACTGGATGATCCTGTTCGGCGGGCTGATGGCCATCCCCGCGGCGCTGACGGGCATCGACGCCTACTGGGACGTGATGAACCACTCGCGGGGCGAGATCACCGACGTCCAGCGGGCGCTGCTCTACAAGCACCTGCTGATCACCAGCATCGGCGGCGGGCTGGCCGCCCTGACGGTGACGGCGGCGCTGGGATGGATCGACGTCTGGCGGCGGCGGCTTTGGCTCTATCTCCCCCTGCTGCTCGTGCTCATCGTCGCCGCCCCGTTGCTCACGTTCGGCTCGCACTTTGGTGGCGAGGGGATCTACCTGCAGGGCATCGCGGTCCGGCTCAAGGGCGAGCCGAGCGTCGGGGTCGAATACTGGGCGCCGGCGCAATCGACGCACCTGCTGCTGGCCGGGCTGGGGGCGGCGATTTCGATGGGGGCGATCGGCATGTCGATCCGCGTCCTGCACCACCACCGCATCGTGGAAGACGAAGCCGTGACCGACCGGGAACTGGCGGCGTTGAACGCGGGCGAGCCCGCCGTAGCGGAGAGGCCCGCCGACCCAACAGTCGCGCCGCCCGTTGCGACCGTCCGGCACGGCGCCGACGACCTGACCGTCGCCCGCACGCTGAACGCCGACGCCACCCTCCCGCCGCCACGCATCCCGTCGGGCCGGTTCTGGCTCCTGGGCACCCTGCTCTTTCTGATCACGTTCGGCTTCGGCGTCTGGCTCTTGATCTCCGTTGAGAACAGCGACTGGCTGTCGGACAACAAGCCGACCGCGTCCGCGATCTGGCAGAAGTTGTACGAGACTGGCCGGGCGACCACGCCGCTCTCGCAGAATCGCCGGGGCGTTCACATCGTGCTGGGCGCGGGGCTGGTCATCTTCCCGCTGATCCTGGCACTGGCCGTGCGGTTCATGCCGCGGCGGCGCGTGATCGTCGGCGTGTTGTGCCTGATCGTGCTGCTGCTGCTGGCGGCCGAGATTTGGATCGGCGTGCTCCTTCTCAATGACGCTTCGGAAGGCCCGCTGTTCCGGTTCAAACCGGATACATCCGGGACGGCGATGGTCTTGCCGCAGATGAGTTGACCGGCCGAAAGTAAGAGGGAGGGCGAGGCTCCTGCCGAGCCGGGTCGTTCGGGCGAGCCTCGGCTCGGCGGGAGCCTCGCCCTCCCAAGTCAATCCAATCCTTTCCGACACAAACGCTCGCGGGCGGGAACCCGTTCAAAAGGTTCCCGCCCGCGAGCGTTTTTGCGGTGTCGTGGATGACAGCGACAAGCGCGTCAGTCGATGGCGGCCGCCTGGATGTTCTCCAGGTCCATGTCGTAGACGCTGTAGATCTGGCCCATGTCGTTCTTCTTGAGCCGCACGTGCAGCGTGCCGGTGACGTCGGCGAGCTGGTTGTACCACTCGATCTTCTTCTTGAAGTGCACGAACACGCGCTCCTGCACCTGCGGCGGGCCGTTGAAGCAGCACTTCTGGATGTTGTAGACGAGCTGGAACTCGGCGATGTTGTTCCCGGCCGAGGCGGGCGACCACATCATCCCGTTCAGCTCGACGCGCTTGCCGTCCAGTTCGCGGTAGGCCTTGGGGACGTCGGTGAGCGTGCCGGCCTGGTCGTTAAACGGGAACTGCCCGATCGACTTCAGGTCGGCCGAGATGTAGTTGCCGTGCTGGTGGATGCCGTTGGTGAGGCTTTCGCTCAGCAGCGTGTAGCCCATCCAGACGAACGGGATGCATAACGCGGCGACGAAGACGATCAATCGCCAGTTTTGTAACCTGGGCTTGACGCGCTGCGCCAAGCCGGGCTCGACCGCGTAGTCGAGTGCCATGGGACACCTCCGATTGAAGCTCCGCGGGGCCGGATGAAACGGGATTGGATGATGGGCCCCGTCCAGTCGCTCGCGACGCCGGCGTCGCGGGCCTTTCGCTTGTCAATTATACCGCCGACCCCGGCTACTTGCCTGCCACCTTCACGCTCTGGGCGCCGACTTCGAAGATGCTGACGACGTACCCGTCGTCTTTCTTCTCCTGAACCGTCAGCTTGCCCTGCACGATGATCTCGTCCGGGCAATAGCCAACGGCCTTGCCCTTCGGACAGTTCACCACGATCGTGTGCTGGATCTGCGGCGGCTGGCCGAAACAGCAGGAGAAGAGACTCGGCACCAGAGCAAATTGTGTGATCTTATCGGCCTGATCCATCGGGATCATGAACCCGTGGAGGCGGATTTCCGCCCCGTTGAGGGCCTTAACGTCGGCGGGGAGGTTGCCCCCCTTCTCGTCGTCGTATTGGAAGTTGCCCAGTTCCTTGATCGTCATCTCCAGGACTTCGCCGGGCTTGGGAGTCGGGTGCTTGTGGCGGGTTTCCGGGTCCATCGGGACGTCCGGCGGGGCCGCGGGAACGCCCGTAGCGGGAGCGCCGGCCGTCTGGGCCGAGGCGAGGCCCTTCTGGCAGACGCGGATCTTCTCCTGGACCGGGCCGAGCCGGTCGGGCTGGTCCATAAGCGTCCCGGCAACCGCCTGGAAAAGGGGGAGCGCGGTGGCGTATTCGCCGCGGTTAAAGGCCTGATTGGCCCGGAGCTCAACCCGCGGGTCCCGGGCATCGATCGCCGGCTGCGTGCTGGGCGCAGCAGCCTGAAGCGAGCCGGCCGCCAGCGCCAGAGTCAAAACCGCTATCGTCCAACGTGAGGTCACAGGTAGCTCCTTCACCTAACTTAACCTGGGCGTCGCGCCCTATTCACTACTTGTTATACCGCAACGAGGTTCTTATACCGCAACGAGGTTCGTTGCGCTGGCCGAATCCAAACGCGTAAAGACGTAAAACGTAAGAAGATCCCTTACGTTTTACGTCTTTACGTTTTACTGCGTCAAATCTGTGCAGCTTCAATACACCTTCATTTCAGCATTTCATCCAACGACGGCTGCACCGCCTCCGCCCAGATCTCATAGCCCTTCGCGTTGGGGTGGAGGAAGTCGGGCATAATGCTCTTGGGGAGGGTGCCGTCGGGCTCGAGGAACTTCTCGCCGATGTCCAGGTAGGTGACGTTGTCCTGGCCGTTGAGCTTTGAGATCGCCTCGTTCACCCGCTTGATCTTGGCCCGGAAGGGGTCGTCGGCCCGATTCCCGCGGGGGAAGACGCCCAGCAGCAGGATCTTCGCCGACGGCACCTTTTCATGGATCGTTTTCACCACGGCGGTGACGCCGGCGATCGTGTCGTCGACCGACTGACCGGTGCCGAGGTTATTCGTCCCGATCATGAGCATGACGGCCTTGGGGTGCAGGCCATCGATCTCGCCTTCGTTGAGGCGATAAAGCAGGTGCTCGGTGCGATCGCCGCCGATGCCGGTGTTGAAAGTGTGGTACTTCTTGTAGTTCTCGTCAAAGACTTTCTTGCCGCCCCACCGCCACCCGTCAGTGATCGAGTCGCCTTCGAAGATCAGTTCGATCGGCCCCTGCTTCTCCAGCGCCTCGCGGTCCTTCATGAACGCGACGTGCCGCTCGGGGTTCTTCACCTCCGGCGTGCAGGAGCGCGGCAGGTCGTGGCCGTGGGCGGGATTGTTCGCGTTCTCGGTGTAGTGTTCCTTCAGCAGGTCTTCGCCGAAGTCGTTGGCCGCGTCGCGCCAGACGGTGTGGATGTGGTTGGCATTGTTCTGCGTGTCGTCGAATTCGACGAGGAACGTCGGGCCGTGAATGCGGTAGTAATGCCCCTCGCCCGGCTGCAAGGCGCCGGCCCAGGCGAAGTGGATGTTCTCGACGCCCGCCTTGTCGATCTTCGCCAGGTCCTGCTCGGCCAGCTCGGGCCGGAGGCGATAGGCGTAGTTCTCGACGAGCGTCATGAGCTGCTTCTTCTGCTGCGGGTTCAACTCGCTGGCCGGGATGCCGACCGGCGGGCCGGGCTTCGCCTTGCGGCTGTTGCCGGTGATGATCTCCTTGGGCGCGGTCGTCTCGAAGATCGCCTTCTTCCGCTGCCCCTCGTCCAGCGCATTGATCAGCTCATGCCCCAGGTCATCCTCCGCCGCCAGGACGCGCAGCCCCTTTCGCGGCCCCTCGTGCACTTCCGCCGGGTTCGACCCGAAGAAAACCGGCCCGGCCTCCGTACGGCCGTTTGAAATCGTGAAGTTCAGCGACAGGTGATGGCCCTCGACCCGCCAGCCCCACGTGTTGTGCGCGCCCGGCGTGCCGAAGATGCTGAACGCGTAGTTGTTCGGATCCCGCCTCGGCCCCTTCCCCTTCTCGATGTCCTTGAGGATCTGATCGAGGCTCATGATCGTGACGGCCTGCTCGTAGCCGCGCTGCGAGAGCCCGCTGGCCAGGAACGCGTGCGCCAGCGCCTGCTGGGCCGGGTTCATGTCGTTCCACGTGATCCCCTTCCGCTCGCGGGGGATGAAGTGCCAGTTGAACCGCTCCTCATCCGTGAACGGGAACCCCGCCTTCGCCTGCAGTTCGGGCGTGAGCGCATCCCAGAAGTTCATTGCCGCGGCGGCCATGTTGGCCGCGGCGCGCGCGATCGCCGCGTCATCCGCCTGCGGACGGACCGTCGTGGCGCCGTCCGACAGATCGTGCGCATAGATGGGAACGCTGGCCGACAGTGAAAGGCCAATGAAGGCGGCCGCAGCGGCACGTTGCCAGCGCCACAGCGGTTGCTTACGGAAAAGACCCATGACAATTGCTCCTTCGCCTCGTGAACGTTGTGAAAGCCCGATGATTTGTTCTTACCGCCACGGTGAAGGCGCGTTGTTTGCGGCGCGCCCGCTACGGCCAGAGGCGGCGCGATCATCGTCCTGTTGCTCTACCACGCATTCACCTGCACCGGCCGAGGCCGCCCGAGCGGGACCTGAAGAATCACCATCTGATCTCCAAGCAATATTCCGTAGAATGGCTCCCTTTGTCTTGGGGGCAGGTTTGACCCTTCAGGCAGGAGACGACCATGAGCATTCTTCAAGGACTCGAATCGATGTTCGGCGGCCACCCGCAACCCTCCGCCCAGTCGGATGCCGCGGCGCAGGAGGGCGGTGCGCCCAGCCAGCAGCAGTTGCAGGAGATGCTTGGTCACATGGACCCGCAGCATCTTCAGCAGATCTTCTCGCAGGCGGCGCAGCAAATGAATCCGCAGGAGTACGCGCAGCACGTCGCGCCCGGCGCGGGCGGGACCGACCCGCTGGGCAGCCTCGGATCAGGCGGTCTGCGCACCGTCGCCACGACCCTCCTGCAACACCTCGGCGGCAGCGCCGGCGGCGGCGGAATCGGCGCAATGCTGAGCCACATCCCCGGACTCCAAACCACCGATCCGAACCAGATGAACTCGAGTGACGTCGCCAAAATCGCCCAATACGCCCAACAAAACCACCCCGACGCCTTCGGCCGCGCCGCCGCCCAAATCGGCCAGCAACAACCCGGCCTGCTCCCTAGTTTTATTGGGAACGCCGGCCTCGCCATCGGCGCCGCGGCGCTGGCGTCACACTTCATGAAGAACATTCACTGACGTCACTCCGAACGCATGGTCTGCCGGACCTCGGCGGGCTTCTTCGCCGCTTCGATACCGCCGCAAGTCCGCTGTGCGGTTTCGCGCCGGGCGCGCCGTTCAAACCGCGCGCCCGGCGCGAAACTGCGACTCGACTGAGCTCGTCGAAGTCAAGCGGCAATTTGGCGTATCCAACGACCTTTGCCCCGCGGCAGCCGTTCTGCCTGGTTAGCCGTCCCCTCTTGCGGGGCGGCGGAACGCGTTCGGTGGCGGGCCTCGATCTGAGCAGCAGGCGGCGTTTCCCGTCCGACATGGATCATCCCTTAACCCGCAGTGTCGCCCGTCGCCGCCCCCTGCAAGCAGGGACGACTAACCTCAATGAGCGCGGCGCACGCGAAAACTTGGTGCATCCCCGTTCACGGTCGCGTTGCACGTTCGGACGCCTTGACCTCGCCGTCCGCCCCACTACAATGATCCACCCTAGTTCACCCCGGCGGGGCCATGGTCTAACGGGATGACGGCTGAATCGCATTCAGCAAATCGGGGTTCGATTCCCCGTGGCTCCATTGAAGTACCCCGGATTTCCAGGCGTTTTTTCATTGCGGGATTCTGATTGATACAAAGCTAATACAGAGGGGGGAGGGGGTGGACGACAGAATGCCAGATTCGTCGGGTTCGCCCTCGCCCTCATCACCACCACACCACCTTGCTTGACGAGCGCGAACAGGGGCCGCGCCAATTCGAGACACGACGCTCGGCGCACTGGCCGCGAACTTGGCGTGTCCGGTGGTCAGTGCGCGACCGCAGCCCGGCCATTCCATGGGCCGTTTTCCGTCTCCGCGGGAAGATCTCTTTCCCACCCTTGGTGCCCTCTCCGCCCGCCACCCCGCGAATCGGCCGCACCATTCGCGTTTCAGCCGCCTATTCGAGGAACGCGGCACCACGTGGCATAGGCATTGCCCTAGACAATTCGTGAGCCGCCAGACCACACGGATTCGATTTCAAAAGATGCGCTCGACATAAAGCGGAGAGAACTTCATGGACACCGCAAACGAACTCTCGATTACCCGGCGGGGCTTCTGCGTCGCGGCGGGGCTCGGCCTCGCTGCGTGTGCTGCCGGCGCCAATCCCGTCATGGCAGGCGCCGTAGCGCCCGATGCAGCCGTTGCCGCAACGGCGGATTTGCCGGAATTCGAGCTGCTCGGCGACGGGGATCTGAAAACCTACTTGCTCGTCTTCCACACGGGACAGGAGGTGATGAAGGGGCTGCTGGCGTTTGCCCGCGAGCAACGACTCGTGGCGGGGCATCTCACTGGAATCGGCGCAATCAGCGAGGCGGTCGTCGGGTACTTCGACCCCGAAACGAACCGATACCTGCGGATCCGCGAGCCAGGTCAGCACGAGGTCCTGTCCGTGACCGGCAACCTCGCCCTATACGACGGCGCGCCATTCTACCACGTGCACGTCGCGCTCGGGCTGCGGGACGGGTCGGCCCGCGGCGGGCACCTGTTCGAGATGACGGTCCGGCCGACCGTCGAACTCGTGCTCACGACATACCCCAAACCCATGCGGCGGACGATCGACCCCGGGACGGGATTGCCTTTGCTCGCCGCCTGATTGCAACAACAAGACTTGCAAGGAACGATGTTCATGAAATACACACAACTCGGTCAAACGGCGTTACGGGTTTCCCCTCTGTGCTACGATGTGGCGAACATCGGCGCGCGGCATCCGCAGCAGTTGAAGGAAACCGCCGCCGCCAGCGTCGTCTCGCTCTCCGAGCAAATGCTGGAGGAGATCGAGCAGATCATGACGGACGCCGCACCGATCGGCGGCCCGACCCCGGAAGGGATGTAGGAACCCCGCATGAACTCAGGGCGAGACGATTTAGCAACATGATGATATAATGCAATCGGCATTCCCACAGCGGAGGTAAACCATGAACCCGACGAACGACAGCGTATCGCGGCGGAAGATCCTTCAATACACGCCGGCCGCAGTCATCGCGACCGCCGGAATCGTGCCGGCACTGACCGCGGCAGCGGCGGATCGCGGCAGGACGGACCCGGGCCCGCAGAACCCGGACTTGGACGCGCAAAACCGCGACTCGGAGTGGCCGCCATCCACCGACTCCAAGAGCCTGGTGCCGACGTTCAAGTACCCGTTCTCGTTCGCCAACAAGCGGGTGTACGAAGGCGGGTGGTCGCGGGAAGTGACCGTCCGCGAACTGCCGGTCTCCAAGTCACTTGCGGGCGTCAACATGAGGCTGACAGCCGGCGGCGTCCGCGAACTGCACTGGCACACGGCCGGCGAGTGGGCCATCATGCTCTCCGGCACCGCACGCATCACCTGCATCGACAAGGACGGCAAGAGCTTCGTCGCCGATGTGAAGCAGAGCGACCTGTGGTTCTTCCCCGGCGGTATCCCGCACTCGATCCAGGGCCTCGAGCCGGACGGATGTGAGTTCCTGCTGGTCTTTGACGACGGGAATTTTTCCGAATCGGAAACGGTGTTGCTGAGCGATTCGATGATGCACCTGCCGCCCGAAGTCCTGGCCAAGAACTTCGGCGTCCCGCAATCGGTGTTCGCAAAGCTTCCCCAGCACGAACTGTTCATTTTCCAGACGGATGTGCCCGGTCCGCTCGAGGACGATCAGAAGGCGGCTGCGGGGGACGTGGGCAAATCGCCGACCGCCTTCGCGTTCCGCACGATGCAGATGCCGCCGACGAAGGCCACCAAGGGCGGCGAGGTCCGCATCGTCGACTCCAGCAAGTTCAAGATCACGACGACCTCAATGGCGATGGTTACCGTCCGCCCGGGTGGGCTGCGGGAACTGCATTGGCACCCGAACGCCGACGAATGGCAATATTACATTGCCGGCAAGGGGCGCATGACGGTCGTCGACACCGGCAACAAGGCCCGCACGATGGACTTCCAGGCGGGCGACGTCGGGTACGCCCAGAAAACCTTGCTGCACTACATTGAGAATACGGGCGACAGCGACCTGATCTTCCTGGAGATGTTCAAGAGCCCCTATTACCAAGACCTTTCGCTGGCGGAATGGCTCGCCCACACACCACCGGAACTGGTCGCGGCGCACCTGAATATCGACAAGTCGACGCTCGCGTCGATGCAGAAGACCGAGTCGGTGATCATGCCCGTATAAGGGCCGTCGGTGCAAAAGCGCGGCGGCGCGGGTCAGTCGTCGTCCGTCTCAACCGAATGCGTCACGTGCACGCCGAGGTCGCGAAGCTTCTGTCGCAGCGTCTGGCGGGCGAGCCCGAGCAAGCGGGCGGCTTGGCGTTGGCTGCCCGCGGTCTGGTCCAGGACGAGGGGGAGAAGAATTCGATCGACTTCGCGGTGCACTTCGGCGTAAAGATCGGACGCTTCCGGCGTAAGCCGCTTCTGGATGAAAGACCGGAGATCCGAGTCGCTCGGGTGAGCCGACGATTCCGACGCGTTCGCGGGAGCGTCGCCCTGTAATTCGGGGAGGAATGCGGGGAGCAGAGTCGCGCCGCTGGCGCGGAGCAGCGCTTGCTTCAGCACGCTCTGGAGTTCGCGGATGTTGCCGGGCCAGGGATAGGCTCGTAATCGGTCGAGGGCTTCGGGAGCGATCTCGCGGACGTCGCGTCCCAATTCGCGGCTGAACCGCCGAAGGTAGTGCCGGATCAGCATCGTGAGGTCGTCGCCCCGGCCACGCAGCGGGGGAAGATCGATGGTGAAGACGCTCAGGCGGTAGTAGAGATCGGCGCGAAATCGCTCCTCCGCCGCCCGGGCTTTCAGGTCGCGGTGGGTGGACGCGATGATCCGGACGTCGGTCCGCACGGTCTCGTTGCCGCCGACGCGTTCGAACGTCTGCTCCTGGAGCAGGCGGAGGATTTTGGCCTGTAAGGCCAGCGGCATGTCGCCGATCTCATCGAGCAGAATGGTCCCGCCGTTGCACTGCTCGAACTTGCCGATCCGGCGCCGGTCCGCACCGGTGAAAGCCCCCTTCTCGTGGCCGAACAATTCGCTTTCCAGCAGGTTTTCGGGGATGGCGGCGCAGTTGAGCGCCAGGAACGGCGCCTTGGCGCGCGAGCTGTGCTGATAGACGGCACGGGCGACCGATTCTTTGCCGGTGCCGCTCTCGCCCGTGATCAACACGGTGACGTCCTGGCTCGCAACGCGGCCGATCGCCTTGTACACCTCGCGCATGGCCGGCGAGCCGCCGACGATCGCGCCCTCGACGTTGTCATCGGGCGCGGTCTCCGCAAAAACCGCAGGCGCCCGCATGCGCTGCGCAACATCGATCGCCTCGCCCGCCACCCGTCGCAACTGGCCGAGGTCCAACGGCTTAAACAGGTAGTCGAACGCCCCCCGCTTCATCGCCTCGATCGCGGTGTCCGCCGTCTTCGCCATGGTGACGAAGATCACCGGGACGCGCGCATCGATCGCGTGGATCTGCTCAAAGATTTCCAATCCGGATGCATCGGGGAGGCGCAGGTCGAGCAGGACGACGTCCGGCGCGTGGGTGCGGAACGCCTCGAGGCCGGAGGCGCCGGTCGTGGCTACCTCCACCCGGTTCTCCGGCGCGGAAAATGAGCGGCGGACCTGTTCCGGGACGACGCCCGGATCGTCATCGATAAGAAGCAGATGAGCCATAAGCCGCTCGCCGTCCCCGCTTCGCCCAACGCGCCGGCACAACCCAGAGATTCTATTTGCCCTCGCATCGATATGCGAATCTGTTTGGAACGGGTGCAGCGCGATCATGGCAGAACTTATGACCCGTCGGACGAGTTTCCTACCCGTCAGCCGAGCCCGCCCCCGGTCCTCCGACGCTGAACGACCCGCATCCATGACGGCGATACGCAGGATCAGGCCCGCAATTCGATTGTGGCACTCGCGTTGCCTTAAGGGGCCATAGCGGGCCGACCCGCGTACTGCCGACGTTGGACATCGTAGGCCCGTTCCCACTTATGAACCGTCGTCTCGATATAATTGTTCAACCCGAGCCCGAGCACGGGTCTCGACCGGTTTCGGAACCGCCTCGCGACGGTTCCGATTTGGGAGACGCGTACATGTTCGAAGGACCGCGCGGCCGAGTCGTCGCCTATGGCATGGCCTTACTCGCCCCGGCGGCCTCCCTGTTGGTCCGGTGGCCGCTCTGGCCCGTCCTCGGCGACGCCGTCCCGCACATGACGTTCTTCCCGGCGGTCATGATTGCCGCGTACTTCGGCGGCTTCTGGCCCGGCGTCGTCGCCACGTTTTTCAGTGCCATCGCGGCAAACTTCTTCATCACCGGCCAGGTCCTTTCGTTTCACGCCTACAGCGTCGATCACGTCGCCGCGATGATCCTGTTCGTGCTGGTCGGCATCGTCACCAGCGAGTTATGCGAATCCCTCCACCGGGCGCGGCGCCGCATCGTCGCCGCCGAACGGCGACGGGCGGAGGAAACCGTTCGCGAGACCGAGAATCGGTTTCGCCAGATCGCGGAGAACATCCACGAGATCTTCTGGGTGATGGATCCGGACCACAACCGGGTGATCTACGTGAGCCCCGGGTACGACGAACTTTGGGGCCGCTCGAGCCAGAGCCTTCGCGAACAGCCTCGGTCATGGATCGAGAGCATTCATCCCGATGACCTGCCAACCGTGATCGACAACCTGGAGCAGCGGAGCCGCGGCGTGTTCAACGACATGGAATTTCGCATTACGAGGCCCGACGGATCGATCCGCTGGATCCGCAGCCGTGGCTTCCCCATGCAAGACCACACCGGGAAGACGCCCCGGATCGCCGGGCTCGCCGAAGATGTCACCGAGCGCAAACGGGCCGAATCGGCGGTGCGGGAGAGCGAGGAGCGGTTCCGCGGCACGTTCGAGAATGCGGCCGTCGGCATCGCCCACACGGACCTGGACGGCCGTTGGCTGCGCGTCAACGAGAAGCTCTGCGCCGTTCTCGGCTACACGGTCGAGGAGGCCCTCCGCCTGCATTGGCAAGACGTCACCTACCCCGAGGATCGGCTGGCGAGCAATGAGCAGCTGACCGCCCTGCTTCACGACCGGCAGCCCAGTTACTCGCTCGAGAAGCGTTACGTTCGCAAGGACGGTTCGGTCATCTGGGGCCAGGTCGACGTCTCGCTCCAACGTGATGCCACCGGGCGGCCCGCGTACTCCATCGCCATGATTCAGGACATCACGGAGCGGAAGCGACTCGAGCGGGAACTGCGGCAGGCGAAGGAGGCGGCGGAGGCCGCCAACCGCGCCAAGGACGACTTCCTGGCCAACGTGAGCCACGAGATCCGCACGCCGATGAACGCGATCATTGGGATGACCGAACTGGTGCTGGATACGCCCCTTGCCGACGAACAGCGACAGAACCTGAAGACCGTCAAAACCGCGGCGGACAATCTGCTCGGCATCATCAACGACCTGCTCGATTTCTCGAAGATTGAAGCCGGCAGGCTTGAACTCGATATGGGTGATTTCTCCCTGCGCTCCGCAATGGGTGAAACGCTGCGCGCACTGGCGGTGCGGGCCCATCGCAAAGGGCTCGAACTCGTCTGCAATGTTCAACCGGACGTGCCGGACGCGCTGGTCGGCGATGCGGGGCGGTTGCGCCAGGTGCTGTTAAACCTCGTCGGAAACGCGATCAAGTTCACCGACGCCGGCGAAGTGGTCGTGCACATCGAGCCGTCGCCCGATGCCGGGCCTGACAACCGTATCGGCGTCCGCTTCAAAGTCCGCGACACCGGCGTGGGCATCTCGCCCGAGAAGCAGTCGACGATCTTTCGGGCGTTCGAACAGGAGGACACGTCGACGACGCGAAAGTACGGCGGGACCGGCCTGGGCCTGACCATCGCCTCGCGCCTGGTCGCACTAATGGGTGGGACGATCACCGTCGAAAGCGAACCGGGCCGAGGCAGCACGTTCTGCTTCAACGCCTGGTTCGGGCGACAGGTAAACCCGCCCGTTCGGGTTGCGGCGGCGTCGCCCGTTGTGCTTCACAACCTGCGGGTGCTCGTCGTGGACGACAACGCCGTCAACCGCCTCGTGCTGGAGAAGTGGCTGCGGCGATGGCAGATGGAGCCGGTGTGCGTCGGCGACGGGATGGCCGCGATGGACGCGCTGTGGCACGCCGCCAGCGCGGGCCGGCCGTACCCGCTGATCCTGCTGGACGCGCGCATGCCCGATACCGACGGGATCACGCTCGCCGGTAAGATCCGCGAGCGGGTCGAGCTGTCGGCGAGCCGCGTCATCCTCCTGACCTCGGGCGAGCGGCCGGGGGACCTGGCTCGGTTGGGCGAATCGCGCGTCGACGGCCACCTGCTCAAGCCCGTCCAGCAGGACGAGTTGCTCGAGACAATCTATTCCACGATGAGCCGGCCGCAGGACGACGAACCGCAAGGGCATGGCGGGGCGCCCTCGCACCGCACGGGATCCACGTCTACCGGTGCAGTCAAACCGCTGCGCATCCTCGTTGCCGAAGACAGTGAGCTCAACGCACAACTCATGGAGAAACTGTTCGTCAAGCGAGGCCACAGCGTTCGGCTCGCGAGCAACGGCCGGGAGGCATTGGATCTGGCAAGCACGGCCGATTTTGATTTGATGTTCCTGGACGTTCATATGCCGGAACTGGACGGCTTCGAGGTGATCCATGCGATTCGCGAGCGTGAGCGCACCGCGGGCTCCCATCTGCCCGTCATCGCGCTCACCGCACGCTCCCGCCCCGAGGATCGCGAACGCTGCATTGATGCGGGGATGGACGATTTCCTGTCCAAGCCGATTCACGCGGATGCGTTGTGGGCGGCCATCGATCGCGTTTCGCCGCCCGCCCTGCCGGCCGATCGCAACGGCGCAGGGTTGCTGGCCCCGAACGTCTTGCTTGCCGCGTGTGACGGCGACGAAGACATCCTGCGAAGCATCTGCCAGCGCCTCCGGGACACCCTGCCGGGCCAACTGGCAGCGGTTCGCGACGCCCTCCTGAGCGGGAACGCGTCGCGCCTGCGTGAGTCCGCCCACAAGTTGGCTGGAATGGTCTCCGCATTTTCCACTGTGGCCGGCGGCATCGCGTCGGAGATCGAGGATCACGCGGCTGGCGGGCACCTCGACGAAGCAAGTCCGCTGGTGGAACAGCTGCAATCCGCCGTACACGAACTGATGCGGCAACTGGCAGATGGCCTGACCGTCGAGTCGCTACGGCGCGCGGCGGCAACAACCGGCAGCAGATAGCGACATACCCATCACACCGCTTCGCGCCCCCACCGCTCTCTCCCGCCAGAACCGGATCACATATTCGGCGAATCGCGGATGGACCATTTTCCGCCCGAACGGGCAGGTTTCTGGCCGGTTTTCATCGCGCGAATCCCTGAATTCTCATCCCGACCCGCGTTCTTGCCCTAGAGTGAGGTCCGGATTCCCGTCGGCCGCCAGGCACCGACCTTGCGTTGAACCACACCATCATGTGGATCGTTCGACTCGCACTCCGTCGTCCCTACACGTTCGTCGTGGTCGCGCTGCTGATCGCGGTGCTCGGGGTGCTGTCGATCCTCACCATGCCGACCGACATCTTCCCGAGCATTGACATCCCGGTGGTCAGCGTCATCTGGAGCTACGGCGGGCTGTCGCCGACCGAGATGCAGGACCGCATCACCACCGTGGTCGAACGGGCCCTGACCACGACGGTGAACAACATCGGGCACATGGAATCGCAGTCGGTCCGCGGGACCAGCGTGATCAAGATTTACTTCCAACCCGGCGCCAACGTGAACGCCGCGGAGGCGGAAGTGACGGCCCTGTGCCAGGAGATCCTCCGCCCGCTGCCGCCCGGCATCCTGCCGCCGCTGATCATCCGATACAACGCGGCCGACGTGCCCGTGATCCAGCTCGGGCTGGGCAGCAAGACGCTCTCGCAGCAGGAGATCAGCGACCTGGGGAACAACTTCATCCGCACCCAGCTCGTGACAGTGCAGGGCGCGGCGGTCCCGGTCCCCTACGGCGGCAAGATGCGAGTCGTCAACGTCGACCTCGACCCCGACGCGCTCTACGCGCGCGGTATCTCCGCCCAGGACGTGACCAGCGCGATCCTCGCGCAGAACGTCATCGTGTCCGGCGGGACGATCAAGATGGGGAAGACCGAGTACGATGTCGCGATCAACGGCAGCCCCGAGGTCCTGGCGGACCTGAACAACATCCCCCTCAAATACGTCAACGGCACGACGGTCTACCTGCGCGACGTGGGCTTTGTGCATGACGGGTATTCGCCGCAGACGAACCTGGTGCGCAAGGACGGCCGACCGTCGGCGCTGCTGCCGATCCTGACCAGCGGGGGCGGGTCCACGTTGGACGTCGTCAAGGGCGTGCGGACGCTGATGCCGGTCATCCAAGCGGGGCTGCCCAAGTCGCTCAACGTCGATTTCCTCTTCGACCAGAGCGTCTTCGTCCGCGCCTCAATCAGCGGCGTCGTCCGCGAGGCGGTCATCGCGGCCTGCCTCACCGGGCTGATGATCCTGCTGTTCCTGCGGTCCTGGCGGAGCACGCTGGTCGTCGCCACCTCCATCCCGCTTTCGATCCTCGTCTCGATCATCGTGCTCCACGCGCTGGGGCAGACGCTGAACATCATGACGCTCGGCGGGCTGGCGCTGGCCGTGGGCATCCTGGTTGATGACGCGACGGTGGAGGTCGAGAACGACTACCGCCACCTGGAGTTGGGCCGGCCGCTGCGGCAGGCGATCCTCGACGCCGCGGCGGAAGTGGCCACGCCGGCCTTCGTCGCGACGCTCTCGATCTGCATCGTGTTCGTCCCGATCCTGTTCCTGAGCGGCGTGGGCGGGTATCTGTTCGCGCCGCTGTCGCTGTCAGTGATCTTCGCGATGCTCGCCAGCTACTTTCTCTCCCGGACGCTCGTGCCCACGATGGTCTTGTACCTGCTGGCGGCCGAAGAGCGGCAGATGAAACTGCCGCGCCCCGCCCGGCGGTCGGTCTTCCGCCGGTTCGGCGAAGGTTTCGAAGCCGGGTTTGAGAGCCTCGCTCATGCCTACCAAGGCGCGCTCGCCTGGGCCATGGAACGCCGCGGGTGGGCGGCCGGGGCGCTGCTCGCCTTCGCGGCCTGCTCGCTGTTCCTGTACCCATTCGTCGGGCGGGATTTCTTCCCGACCGTGGATGCCGGGCAGCTCCGCCTGCACGTCCGCTGCCCGCCCGGCACCCGCATCGAGCAGACCGAGATCTACTTCCAGCACGTCGAGGACTACATCCGGCAGGTGATCCCCGCCAAGGAGCTGGACGTCGTGATCGACAACATCGGGCTGCCGAACAACATCAACCTGGCCCGTAGCGACAGCGTCACCGCCGGCCCGTCGGACGGCGAGATCCTCGTCTCGCTGAAGCCGGACCACCACCCGACGGCCGACTACCTGCGGACAATCCGCGCCGAGTTCCCCAAGCGGTTCGCGAACCTCACGCTCTTCACCCAGCCGGCCGACATCGTCAGCCAGATCCTGAATTTCGGCCTGCCCGCGCCGATCGACATCCAGGTGACCGGGCCGATCGGGGAGATGGCCCACAACCAGCAGGTCGCGCAGCAGATCGCCAACGACCTGAAGGCCGTGCCCGGGGCCGTGGACGTTCACCTCCAGCAGATCACCGACTCCCCGCGGATCACGATCGACGCCGACCGCACGCTGGCGGCGCAAAACGGGATGACCGAGAGCAACCTGGCCAACAGCATCTCCATCTCGCTGACCGGAAGCGGGACGGCCACGACCAACTTCTGGCTCAATTACAAGAACGGCGTCAGCTACCAGGTGGTCGTGCAGACGCCTCAGTATCGCGCCAACTCGATGGACCAATTAAACCGCACGCCGGTCGCCCTGGTGGGACACACCACCCCGCAGTTCCTGAACAACCTGGCCACGATCGGCCGCGCGACGACGCCGCTGTTGCTCAGCCATTACAACGTGCAGCCGGTGTTCGACGTCGCCGCGAGCGTGCAGGACACGGACCTCGGCTCGGTCTCGGATCAGGTGAACCGCATCATTGCGAAGTACCGCCCCCAGCTTTCGAAGGCCAGCTCGATCGTCGTCCGCGGTCAGGTGCAGAGCATGAACCAGTCGTTCTTCCAGATGGGGCTTGGGATCTGCTTTGCCGTCCTGCTGGTCTACTTCCTCATGGTGGTGAACTTCCAGTCCTGGACGGACCCGCTGATCATCCTGATGGCGCTGCCCGGCGCTTTGGCGGGCATCTTGTGGGCTTTGTTCATCACGCATACGACGATCAGCGTGCCCGCGTTGATGGGGTGCATCATGTCGATCG
>DASXMX010000455.1:0-9045 GCA_036495445.1 Tepidisphaeraceae bacterium | reverse complement strand
CTATCCACGCCTCTGATATACGGCGGCGGCATCGGACCGTCACCGGGAGCCGCCGCATGCCGCGCATCGTTTACCTGGACTGTTATAGCGTCAACCCCGGCGACTTAAGTTGGGAGCCGCTCCGCGCATTGGGAGACTGCGTCCTCTATGATCGCACGCCCGCCGATCAGGTGATCGAGCGAGCCGCCGACGCGGAGCTCGTCCTGACGAACAAGATCGTCCTCGACGGCCCGACGATCCGCGTGCTCCCCCGCCTCCGCTACATCGGCGTCACCGCGACAGGGTACAACATCGTGGATGTCACGGCGGCCCGCGAGCGGTCCATCGTCGTCACAAACGTCCCGGCCTATGGGACCGCCTCGGTCGCCCAGATGACATTCGCGCTGCTGCTGGAATTGACGCAGCACGTCGGCCATCACGCGCGCACGGTCCGCGAGGGGCGCTGGTCGGCCAGCCCGGACTTTTGCTACTGGGACCGGCCGCTGCTGGAACTGGCGGGGCTGACGATGGGGATCGTCGGCCTCGGCCAGATCGGCCGGGAAGTCGCGCGGTTGGCCGTCGCGTTCCGGATGAACGTGATCGCAACCTCGCGGCGGCCCGCCGCGGAGGCGCCGCCGGGCGTGCGGATCGTGGGGTTGGACGAACTCTTTCGGACCAGCGATGTGGTGAGCCTCCATTGCCCGCTGACGCCCGACGCCCAAAACCTGGTTGATGCCCGCCGGCTGGCCACGATGAAGCCGACCGCGCTGCTGATCAACACCAGCCGCGGCGGCCTCGTCGTCGAGCAGGACCTCGCCGACGCGCTCAACGCCGGGCGGATCGCGGGGGCGGGAGTGGATGTCCTTTCGGTCGAGCCGCCCCTGCCAGCGAACCCGCTCCTGAGCGCGCGCAAATGCTACGTAACACCTCATATCGCGTGGGCCACCCGTGCGGCGCGGGGACGGCTCCTCGAGGTCGCGGTGGACAACATCCGCGCGTTTCTCCAAGGGGCACCGATCAACAGCGTGGCGTAACGACCTGTCCCGTTTCATTCGCGACGTTCGCCAGTTTTAAAACGGATCGGACCTGCTGTCCTTGCCGACATTCCGGTAGGATTCGTCACGCGAGATGCCTTGCGCGGCGGAAGATGGGACCTGGGCGTGGCACTTGCGTTCTTGGCGAATTGCGATCACAGGATCGAATGCCCCGGTACGACGCCATCGTCATCGGTTCCGGCCCGAACGGCCTTGCCGCCGCGATCACGCTGGCCCGCGCGGGGCGGTCGGTGCTGGTGCGCGAGGGGGCACAGACGATCGGCGGGTCGTGCCGGTCCGCGCCGCTCACGCTGCCGGGGTTCGTCCACGACGTCTGCTCGACCGTGCAGGCGATGGCGGCGATCTCGCCGTTCCTGCAGACGCTTCCGCTGGAAGATCACGGGTGCCGGCTGGTCCAACCGCCAGCCGCGTTCGCCCATCCGCTGGACGACGGGACGGCAACAGTCGTCGAGGGGACGGTCGACGAAACCGCGGCTCTGCTGGAGGCCGATGCGGGCGCGTACCGCACGCTCATGGGGCCGATCGTCCAGGCGTGGGAGTCTCTCGCCCCGATGCTTCTCGGGCCGCCGAGGGTTCCGGCCCATCCGGTACCGATGGCGCGGTTCGGCGTCCACGCAATTCGTTCAGCAACAAGCCTGGCGGACTGCGTGTTCCGCACGGAAGCGGCAAAGGCGCTGTTTGCTGGGGTCGCGGCGCACGCCGTGCTGCCCTTGGAGTGGACGGCGTCGGCCGGGTTCGGGCTGGTGCTCACGCTCGCCGCCCATGTCGGCGGGTGGCCGGTCGCGGCGGGCGGGTCGCAGAAGGTCGCCGATGCCATGGCCTCATACTTCCGCTCACTGGGCGGCCAGATCCAAACCGGTGCTCCGGTCGAATGCCTTGCGGAATTACCCCCAGCCGCCGCGGTCCTGTGTGACATCACGCCCCGCCAGTTGCTCCGCCTTGCGGGCGATGAATTGCCGGACTCGTACCGTCGCCGCCTGCGGCGGTTCCGCTACGGCCCCGGCGCGTTCAAGGTGGACTGGGCGCTCAACGGTCCGATCCCGTGGCTCGCGCAAGAATGCGCGCGGGCCGGGACGGTTCACCTGGGCGGGACGATGGAAGAGGTGGCCGAATCGGAGCGGGCCCCGTGGGAGGGGCGGATCAGCGAGCGGCCGTACGTGCTGCTGGTGCAATCGAGCCTGTTCGACGCCTCCCGCGCCCCCGCCGGCCGGCAGACCGCGTGGGCATACTGCCACGTTCCCAACGGCTGCACGGTGGACATGACCGAGCGCATCGAAGCGCAGATCGAACGCTTCGCGCCCGGGTTCCGCGGCCGCATCCTCGCCCGGCACACGATGTCCCCCGCGGATCTGGAACGTCGCAATCCGAATCTCGTCGGCGGCGATGTCGGTGCCGGCTCGCAGCAACTTTCACAACTGTTCACGCGGCCCGTCCTGCGGCTCAACCCCTACTCGACGCCCGCGCGCGGGCTATACCTCTGCTCGGCGTCCACGCCGCCAGGCGGGGGCGTCCACGGGATGTGCGGCTACTGGGCCGCACGTTCCGTCCTTCGCCGCGAGTTGCACCGACGCGCCCCCGTCCACCACGGCGCGCCAATGACAAGCTGAAATCTCAGATTTGAAATTGCCCGAACGGGTATCGATAACGACTTGTGCCCGCCATTCAATTCTTTTCATGGGTAACTTTCTGTCCGCTATAATGCGCCGGGCGCGACGGCCAAAACGGGCATGGTTCATGACCGAACAACCGGCAGACCTCAACCAGCGGTTCCGCGCGGCGGTGGATCACTTTCCGTCGTCGTTCGCGATCTACGATCGCGAGCGGCGGTTCGAGTTCGTCAACGCCGCCATGCTGCGTGAAACGGGGCTCGAAGAGCGGCAGTTCCTCGGAAGACGCGACCAAGAGGTGTTTCCGGAGGATCTCACGTCCTGTTACCTGCCGGCCTTGAATCGCGCGTTTGACGAGAAGCGTACGCAGACGATCGAGTTGTCGCTTCCGTCGCGGCTCGGCGCGCGCGATTACGTGATCACCTACATCCCGCAGCTCGACGCCGCGGGGAACGTCGAGCGGGTTTACGGGGTCTCGGAGGAGCTGACGCAGCAAAAACGGGCCGAGCGCCTCACCGCCGGGATAAACGGCGTGCTGGAACTGCTGGCCACCGGCGGCAGTCAATCGGCGGTCCTCACCGCACTGGTGAAGATGGTTCAGGAGCAATGCCGCGGCGTGGTCGCGTCGGTGCTGACCCTGGACGAGACGCGCCGGCGGCTGCGGCACGGGGCGGCGCCGGACCTGCCGGCCGCGTTCGTCCGCGAGGCCGACGGGCTCGAAATCGGCCCCGCCGCCGGCTCGTGCGGAACGGCGGCATATCGCGGCGAGCGGGTCATCTCAGAGGACCTCCGCATCGACCCGCTGTGGGCCAGCTACCGCCCGGTGGCGGCTCGTCATAAGTTCAAGGCCTGCTGGTCGCAGCCGATCTTCTCGCGCGACGGGCAGGTGCTCGGCACGTTCGCGCTTTACCCGGATGCGGCGCGGGGGCCGGACGAGTCGGAAATTCACTTGCTGGAGTCGGCGGCCCACGTGGCGGGCGTCGCGATCGAACACGACCGCGCCCGAGCGGCCCTCCGCCGGGCAAAGGAGGAGGCCGAGGCCGCCAACGCGGCGAAGGACGACTTCCTCGCCACGGTTTCACACGAGCTGCGCACGCCGATCGGCGCGGTGCTGCTCTGGGCGAAGCTGCTCCGGTCGGGGAATCTGGATCCCGAGGGTCAACGGCAGGCGCTCGACACGATCGTCCGCGCCGCCGAGGACCAGAAGCCGCTGGTCAACACGCTGCTGGACGCGTCGCGGATCCTCCACGGCCGCGTGCAGGCCGAGCTGCGCCCGCTGGCGCTGGCGAAGCTGGTCCGTGAAGCGGTGGCCGCGATGCGACCCAGCGCCGAGGCCAAGGGGATCGAACTAAATGACGTGTTATGCGAGGCGCCTGCGCTGGGCGATCCGCCGCTGCTGCGACAGGTGGTGACGAACCTGGTCGACAATGCCCTGAAGTTCACACCGTCTGGAGGCCGCGTGCAGGTGCGCCTCATCCAGCAGGACAATGCGGCCCAGATTGAGGTCGCCGACACCGGCGCGGGGATGTCCGCCGAGTTCCTTCCTCATGCGTTCGACCGGTTCCGGCAGGGCGATGCCTCAATCGACCGCGCGCATGGCGGGCTGGGGTTGGGGCTGTCGATCGTCCTGGGGCTGGTCGAACTCCACGGCGGGACCGTGCGGGCCGCCAGCGAGGGGCCGGGGCGGGGGTCGACGTTTACGGTGACGCTGCCGCTGGGCGGGGGCAGCGCGGGGCGTCGGGGGAATCGTTGAATCGGGGATTCGTGGGTACGCGAATCGGTTGCTTTGCGCGGGAACGTGCGATCGCGCGCGACGCCGGGTCGCCGCTTGCGGTTTGGCATCGGTGCGCGAAGACCGGCGCGGAGCGGCCCTTCGTTCGCGAAGCCGCAAGCGGCGGGGTCCGGGCACGCGGGCGGTGTTGGCTCCCTGCCTTCGTCGTTCGTGCCGGTGCTTTGACCCCGATTTTCTCGCCCGCTACAGTGTTCCGCACGCGCCCGCGTTCCCACGGGCGCGAGTGCTGGAGGAGTGGCAGAGTGGTCGAATGCGCCGGTCTTGAAAACCGGTGGGCCCGCAAGGGTCTCCTGGGTTCGAATCCCAGCTCCTCCGTTATGTCCGCCTCGCGTCGACCACCTGGGTTGCTCGAGATCATAGGATTGCCCGTCGTCGGGGCGATTGCCATTGAGGCTCTGCACACCCGACACAATGAGTTAATCCTATTTTTCCTCCCGTTTGCGATAGCGGTCCTGCGGGTCTTCATCGCGCAATTTCAGGTCCCACCATTCGCAGGCGACCCTGCCGGGCGCTCAGACACAATCCGGGCTCTGCGTGCCTGTGTCGCTTTCAACCAGCTCGCGGTGTTTGTACTTATCTTGTTTGAGGCCGGCGTCGTAGTCGCGAGTAGCCCGGATTCACCCGGCGAAGCTTGGGCATTCGTCGTGGCGATACTGGTGCTCTACGTCGCCCTGCGACTCCTGAGCCGGCGGTATTGGATTGCCGCCGCCGCGGAATCCAATTAGACCCGGATGGGGCTCGTTCAACTCGCTAAACCCTGCGATCAATCACGCCGAAGGGGCCAGTGCCGCGTCCCGCGTCGCATCGAAACGAAACGCGACGCACCGAGAGGTCCCGGTGCGTCGCGTGATCGGTTCTCAAATTCGCGGCCTCGTCCGCAGATTTACGACTGCTGCCCATTCAACTCCAGGCGAAGCAGGAGCAGGCCGGCCGAGAGTTGGGGGTCGCTGGCGAGCAGGTCCTTCTTGGGGGCGGTGGGGTTCTTGGGGTCGGCGACCTTGGCGGCGCCCTTGAGCTTGGGCGTCTCGCCGCCGGCGGGCGCGGCGTCGCGGAGGACGTCCAAGTCCTGGCGGGCGTCGATCGCGGCGCTCATCTGGTCCGGGGTCAGCGGCACCGTCACGTCCGGGTCCACGCCCCAGTCCTTGCTGTTCTCCTCGCGGTGGATGCACCGGCCACTGGGCAGGTAATAGTGGCTCGTCGTCAGCTTCAGGTAGGCGGCGCGGTCGGCGATCGGGAAGAGCATCTGCACGCTTCCCTTGCCGAACGTGCGCTCGCCGACGATCGTCCCGCGGTGGTCGTCCTTGAGGGCGCCGGAGACGATCTCGCTGGCGCTGGCGGAGTACTGATTCACCAGCACGACCAGCGGCAGCTTCGAGTCGTCCGGGTCGGGCTTTGCGACGGCGATCGTCGGCTGGTTGCCGGTCTCGCGGTCGGGCCGGGTGCTGACGATCACGCCGTGGTCGAGGAACTTGTCGACCACGTCGGTGGCGGCGGTGAGCAGGCCGCCCGGGTTGTAGCGCAGGTCCATGATGAGGCCGCGGACGTGCTGCAGCTTCATCGTGTCCAGTGCGGTGTTGAGTTCCTGGGCGGTGTCGGCGGTGAAGTTGGTGATGCGGATGTAGCCGATCTTCTGCTGCGGGTCGACGATGTAGTCCCACCCGCCGCCGGGGCGGTGGACGTAGCCTTTGACGCTGGCGACGTGGATCGTCTCACGGCGGATCGTGTAATCCTTCACCGCGCCATCAGGGCTCTTGACGGTCAGCTTGACGATCGTGTTCGGCGGCCCGGTAATCGTCCGCACCGCCTGGTTGACGCTGATGCCTTTGGCGCTCTTGCCGTCGATGTGGGTGATGACGTCGCCGGCCTTGATGCCCATCTTATACGCGGGGGTGTCTTCCAGCGGGCTGACAACCTTGAGGCTGCCGTCCTGCTCGGTCTGGATCTGGATGCCGACGCCGGAGAACTTCCCCTGGGTCATCTTGTTGAATTCTTCCAGGTCGCTCGGCCAGATCATGCTGGTGAACGGATCGAGCTTCTCAAAGGCGCCATCAGCGAATTCGCTGACAAGCACTTCGTCGGGCAGGCCGACGGTGTCGCGGTTCACCGTAATGAGCCGGGTCAGCGTGCCGCGAAGCGCATCCTGCTCGCGGTTGGCCGCGGCGTTCTGGTTCTCGGTCGTCGCCTTTTCGATGGCGGCGAGGAATTCGTTCTTGCGATCCGTGTCGGCCAGCTTGGGGAAGGCCTTCTCGAGGCCCTTGGTGGTCAGCACGGCGCGCAGGCCCCGGAGCCCGCCGAGCGCCATGTCCTTGTAACTGATGTTGCGATAGTAGTTCTGATCGGCATCGACCAGGGCTTCCCAGAGCATTGGCATCCGCACGCCGCGAAGCGTCTCGCGCCAGTCGACCTTCAGGGTGTCGTTGACGGTCTTCTCCGTCTTGTCGGCGGCGTCCTTGGCGGGCTTGGTCGTCGGCTGAGTGGTCGGGTGGAGCAACTGCTCGACCTGCTCGCGATCTTTCATGTCGCTGTCCTGAAGCGTTTTGAGCGCATCGGGGGCGTACATGGCCAGCAGGCGAACCCGCCGGGTGGCAAGCTTCAACTGGTCCTTCCACTGCGGGACAGACGGCTCGATCGCGCCCAGATCGGAGTAGATCCGCAGCGACTTGATCCAATCCTCTTGTTCGTCGTATTGCCGGGCACGCTGGACGGCCTGCGACACCAGGTGATCGGCCCAGGACTCGCGGCGAAAGCCCTCCTTGTCCTCCGACAGCGAATAGGCGCGGGAGGCAATGTCCATCGCGTAGTCGGGCTTGTCGCGGCTCTCCAGCAGTTTCACTTGCGAGACCAACTCGTCGTACTGCTTGTGCCGCTCGGTGGCGAAGGACTGGAGCTGCGACTTGAAGCTGGCCGACCAGTTGGCCATCTGCTCGATGACCGGGTCGTGCGAGATCAAAGCGGCTCTGCCGAGGATCTGGTCGGTCGCCTCGAAATGCCCGGCCTGGGCCTCGCGGACGGCCTGCGACTCCAGTTCCTGGATCTCAGCCACCTGCTGGTTTTCCGGCGCGGCGTTCTGCTTGGGCTCGGCGTGAGCCCGCCCCGGCAGCATCCACGCCGAGCAACCGAGGCCGGAAATCGCCGCGATCAACACCGCACGCCGAAACGCACGAGTCATGTGTGTCATCCTTGGTCAGAGGTGCAGGCTATACGCATTCTTCCGGCCCCGACGCGCGGCCGGCCACTGTCTTCACGATCCATTATAGCCCCTGTCCGGGCCATCCCAATCGGCCGGGGCTCTTGATCGCAAAACAAACTCGCTACCGGATAGACGCTGCATGCCGTTAATAGTTCACACGAGGGTCGACGCATCGAACCCCCTTCATCCAACTCAATACTGCGTCCGGACAAGGGCTGTTGCCCGCGACAATCGCACAGCACCCCACAATTGCTATTGGTTAGTACCGGACGGAACGCCGGTTTCTTCCGAAATCCCTGAGGCGAGAGCGCGAGTTACCGGACCAGAAAATGACAGAACTCCGGTCGCGGGGACGCAGGGTTCTGTGTCACATCGACTTTGATTTACTTTTTCGCCGGGATCTGTGCCGCCGCGGGTTGGGTAGCCGAGGTTGGCTCGGCAGTCCCGCCCCCGAAGAACGTCGGATCATATTCCGGCTTGGCCTGCTGCTTGAGCGACGAGACGAGCTGGCTCCAGCGGGCTTCACCCACTTCAGCCTTGGCCTGGTCGAAGCTGCGGGGCTGATCGTCCAGCAATTGGATGATGTGGTACCCGAACTGCGTCTTCACCGGCGGGCTCACCTGATTCTTCTGGAGGCCCAGCGCCGCCTTGGAGAAGGTGGCATCCATCTTCCATGGAGCAAAGGTGCCCAGATCGCCGCCCTTGAGGCCGGAACCCTTATCGTCCGACTCGGCCTTGGCGATGGTCGCGAAGTCCTCGCCCTTGGCCAGCCGTTGCTCGATCTGGTCAACCTTCGCCTTGGCCTCGGCGTCGGTCAGTTCCTTCTTGCCGGGCTCCACGGGCACCGGTGAGCCGGGCGTGCGGATCAGGATGTGGCGCGCCTTGACGTCATCGAAGTTCGACTTGTTCGCGTCGAAGTAGGCGCGATCTTCCTTTTCGTTCTCGTTGCCCTGCATTTCGCGGGCAAGCGCATTGACCAGCACCTCGTCGGTCTGCATTTCGATCTGCTGCCTGACCTGCGGCTTGTCCTGCACCCCGCGCTTCTTGGCCTCCGCTGCAAGCAGCTTGACTTGGACGATCTGGTCGGCGATTCGCTTCTTGAGCGCCGGATCGGCCAGTGCGGCGGCGTATTGCGGAGGGAGCGTCGAGACAGCCGCATTGAACTCGGCCGCGGTGACAGTGACGTCGCCCTGAGTCGCGATCACCTTGTTCGGGTCGACCGGCGGCTGCGGCCTGGCGGGGGCTTGCGGCGCCAGTTGAGCGCCGGGAGCCGGGGCGGGCGCTGCGGCCTGTTCGGCCTGTTGCGCACTGGCGGCGGCGCTCTGCGCCTTTTTCACCTGTCCGATCAGCGGAACGGAGACCGCCGCAGTCACTGCCGCGACCAGGCCCAGTTGCGCGATTCGTTGCTTGTTCAAGAGAGCT
>DASXMX010000454.1:0-3596 GCA_036495445.1 Tepidisphaeraceae bacterium | reverse complement strand
TACCGCGCCACCGCGGACGCGATTCCTCGGCAGATCGATTCCCTCGCCGCACTCCTGGGGCCGGACCCGCATCAGAGTGACCAACTGCGGCAAACCATCCCCCTCCTGACGGCCGAGTTGAAGGAACTGGACGAGGCGGTAGCGCTGCGAACCGGCGGAACTCCGGCGGATGCCCCATCCCAAATCGAGAACACCGCCCGCGGCGCACGTTCGATGGGCGCCATCGGGGCGGCGATCCGCTCCATGCAAGCCAACGAACTGGCGCTAATGACCCGGCATGCGACTGCCGCCGCCGACAGCTCGCGCCGCAGCCTGCGCGGGTTCCTCATGTTGTCGGCGGTGGATCTCATGCTGCTGGCGGCCGGGTTCGTGCTGTTGAACCGCCACATGTCCCGCCGCGAGAAGGCCGAGGCGCGCGCCGCCCGCTTGAACGACGACCTGCGGCGGAAGAACGAGGAGCTCGAAGTCGCGCAGCAGCAGATGCGATTGGCCAGGGACGCCGCCGAGGCGGCCAACCGGGCCAAGGACCAGTTCCTGGCGACGGTCACCCACGAGCTGCGGTCGCCGCTGTCGGCGATTCTCCTCTGGGCGGACGTCGCCCGTCGCAGCGGCATCGCATCGGCCGATCCCGACGTTCGCGAGGCGCTGGACGCGATCGAAACGTCCGCCCACACGCAGTCTCGACTGGTCGAAGACCTGCTGGACGTGTCGCGCATCGTGCACGGCAAGCTCCGCGTGCAGTTCGAGCCGCTGAATCTGCCCGACGTGGTCCGCGCCTCGGCCGATGCGCACGTCCCGGCCGCGCGGGCCAGGGAAATTGCTTTGGAAACCGAAATCGACGAAGGCGACGTCCCCGTCCGAGGCGATCCGCATCGGCTGCGGCAGGTGATCGGGAACCTGCTGTCCAACGCGATCAAGTTCACGCCGCGGGGCGGCCGCGTCCGCGTGACAGCCGGCCGGGTGGGCAACGACGCGTTCGTCCGCGTCGAGGACAACGGCAGGGGGATCAGCCCCGAGTTCCTGCCGCACCTGTTCGACCGCTTCACCCAGGCCGACCCGACCGTCGCCCGCGAGCGGACCGGCCTGGGGCTCGGCCTGGCGATCGTCCAACACCTCGCCCGCCTGCACGGCGGATCAGTGCAAGCCCAAAGCGACGGCCTCGGCCGGGGCGCGACGTTCACGCTGACGCTGCCGTGCATCGCCGACACGGCGCCGGCGAAGGGCCAGGCGCCCTGTGTGTCGGCCGGGAGCAAGATGCCGCAGGCGGCCATGGCCATGATCGGCGACGTTGCGAGCATTTAATGCAATCGAATGCACTCGCGGCGATAGTACGAGGTGTGTGCCACGGCACACCGTCACAACCGCCGCCGGCCCGATGACTGCCCCCGCGGCCTTTTTCTGCGCCCGGGGCGGAGGACAATGGATGACTGACCAGGGATGAAGGAGAGAACTCCGTGAACGTCACCCTCTCGAACAAATCCGCGATCGTGACCGGCGCCGCGTCCGGGATCGGGCTGGCGGTCGTGCTCAAATACCTCGAGGCCGAGGCGGCCGGCGTCGTCGCGGTGGACGTGGCCGAGATCCCGGAGACGCTGCGCCAACTGGAGGGCGCCGGCCGGCTGAAATACGTCCGCGGCGACGTCGGCGCCGAGGCGACGGCGGAGGCGTTCACGCGGGCGGCCCTCGACGCTTTCGGGCGGATCGACGTGCTGGTGAACAACGCCGGCGTCAGCGTCGTCAAGCCGCTGCACGCGCACACGCCGGAGGAGTGGGAGCGGGTGATGAACGTCAACGTGCGGGCGGTTTACTTTGCCGCCCGGCACGTGGTCCCGGTGATGATGCGGCAGCGGTCGGGCGTGATCCTCAACACCGGCTCGATCTCCGGCCAGGCCGGCATCCCGATGCAGGGCGCCTACGCCGCCTCCAAGGGCGCGCTGCACCAGATGACCCGCCAGATGGCCATCGACTGCGCCCCGCACGGCATCCGCGTGAACGCGATCGCCTGCGGCACGGTCGACACGCCCATCGTCCACCAGTCCGCCGCCGCCTCCGGCGACCCGGACGCGTTCTGGCGGATGCTGAAGGATAACCACCCCATCGGCCGCATCGCCTCGCCCGACGAGATCGCCGCCTTCTTCACCTACATGGCCAGCGACTGGGCGAGTTTCTTCACCGGTTCCATCCTCATGCTCGACGGCGGGTTCACGGCGCGATGATGCCACACATTGTTTGTGACGCAATCGCATGGGTCCGTCGAAAATGCTTACTGCGCTCCGGGTGGCATGGGCATGGAATCATGCCCGCGGCGTTGCTTTAAAAGCAATCACAGAGAGCACTGAGAACACAGAGGGCACAGAGAGAAGACGAAGAAGGAGAACCGCGGATTGCGTGGGTTGCGTGGATAGAGAATAATCTTTCTTTTATCCGCGATATTCGTGTCATCCGCGGTTTCTCCTCGTTTTTCCTCTGTGCTCTCTGTGTCCTCCGTGTCCTCTGTGATTCTTGCGGCCGAGTTTCACGGGCATGAGTACATGCCCATGCCACCCAGGCAGGCGCATGCGGTTTGTTCCGGTCCAACGCCGGGGGATCCGTTCGACTATACGCTTGCGTGCGAAGACCGCGGGCTTCCGCCCTCGGCTGTGACGGGAAGAAGACCATGCCACATTTCCATCGGGTTTTGTCCGCGGTGAGTCTCACGCTGATCTTGCTGCTCGCGTGTGCCGCGGGTGGGGCGGAAGTCACGATCAACGTCCATGCCGACCGGGTCGTCGGCCAGGCGTCGACGTATCTCACCGGCGCGTGCATCGAGGACGTGAACCACGAAGTGTACGGCGGGATCTACAGCCAGATGCTCTATGGCGAGAGCTTCCAGGAGCCGGCCGCGTCGGGTTCGTTCAAGGGCTTCACCGCCACGGATGGCGAGTGGAAGCCGACCGCGGAAGGCGTCGCCGTGGACGGCGGGGCGGGTCCGAAATTGGTGACCAATGACCTGTCGCTCGCTGATGGCGAGGCGAGCGTCGAGATTCGTTTCGCGGACGATCGGCCGGGGAACGCTGGGCTGCTGATCAAAGTGAATAAACCTCGGGCTGGGGCGGACAACTTCATTAGCTACGAGGTCTCGCTCGAACCGAATGGCGTGCTGGTCCTCGGGCGGCATCGCGAGAACTGGGAGCCGATCCGAAGGGTGCCGTGCAAGGTGCCGCTGAATCAGTGGGTCAAGCTGTCGGTGAAGACGAGCGATCGGACAGTCGAGGCGTCCGTCGATGGCGCGCCGGTGCTGAAGTACGAAGATACGCAGCATCCGCTCCCGCCCGGTTCCGTCGCGCTGCGCGCCTGGCAGCGGCCGGCGGAGTTCCGAAACCTCACCGTCACCAGCAACGGGCAGACGCGGACGTTCCCGTTCGAACGCTCTGACCCGAGCCTCGATGGCGGGGTCAGCGGGATGTGGAAGCCGATTGGGACCAGGACCGCGCAGGGCCACTTCGCCCCGGTGACGGATCACCCGTTCGTCGGCACGCTGAGCCAGCAGATTACCTTCACGCGCGGGCAGGGCGAGGTCGGCATCGAGAACCGCGGGCTGAATCGGTGGGGCCTGT
>DASXMX010000453.1:0-12442 GCA_036495445.1 Tepidisphaeraceae bacterium | reverse complement strand
CGGCGCCCGCGTGCGGCTTGCTGATCAGGTGGCGCTCGACCAAGAGCTGGCGGTCCATCTCCGGCGCGTGTTCCAGATCGACGTAGAGCGTCTGCGGCGCGATACCGGCGTTCAGGATCGTCTCCCGCACCTTGGCCTCGGCGGCCTGGCGCTGGTGCCGGCTGCAGCGGGTCAGGAACGGGAAGCCCGCCACGTTCCGCGCCAGCCGGATGCGGGACGAGATCACGATTTCGCTCATCGGCCCGTTCCCGCGGAGCCATTCGCCGGCGTGATTGGTGAGATCGCTGAGTTTCATAAGAGTTGTGGGTTGTTTGTTGTGGGTTGTTTGTTGGTCGAACCCGATCACAACAAACAACAAACAACGAACAACAATCTATCCGTTTTCCGCCTGACGGATCTGGTCGCGGAGCTTGGCGGCGCGCTCGTAGTCCTCGGCCTCGACGGCCCGCTGCAGTTCCTTGCGGAGGCGGGTGAGGTCGATCTGCCGCTTCATCGGCACCCCGCTGCCCCCCCGCCGGGCCGGCACCTTGCCGACATGGTGGGTGGCGTTCTCGTGCGCCCGCTGCAACAGCGGGGTCAGGTCGCGCTCGAAGACCACGTAATCGTTGGCGCACCCGAGGAGCCCGTTCTGCCGGAACTCGGCCCAGGTGATGCCGCAGTTCTCGCAACCCGCGCCGGTCTCCTTTTGCATGCCGGAGTGGGCCATGACGAAATTCGTCAGCAACTCGTTGATCGGCATGTGGCTCTTGACCGGCAGCCCCTCGTTCTGGGCGGCACACTGCTCGCAGAGATGCTTTTCGATTTTCTTCCCGCCCTTGATCTCGGTCAGGTGCACCGTGGCGGGCTTGTTGCAGTTGTCACATTTCATTCGAAAGGCCTTGGTGAGCGGACGATCAATCGTATTTACGCCGGTGTTCAGCGTCAATTAACGGCCAGCCATTTTACGGCCTGAAGATGGCGGAGTTCCCGTCCGTCTCCCACACTTCAACGCACAACAGTTCGACACCGCCCGGCAGCGTAAGTGAGCGGCCGATGTGAAATGCGACGTTTTCCGCCGAGGGGTTGAGCGCGGCGAAGAGGGCCGTGTCGTTCAGGTGGGCGTTGTGGAGGGGGGCGAGGATCGCGCCCACCCGCCGCTCGAGTTCGTGGAAATCCATCACGACGCCGATCGAGTCGAGACGCGGCGCCCCAACGACTACCTTTACCTTCCAGTTGTGGCCATGCAGCGGTTCGAGCGAACCGTCATACAGGCGCAATTGGTGGGCTGCGGAGAACGTGCGGGTGGTGGTGATTTCAAAGTTCATGTAATGCCTTCTGCCGCTTGTCGGCATCGCGAACGAAGGGCCGTCCGCCGGGAGGAATCTCAAGACGGACGGCCCTCCGTTCGCGAAGCCGCAAGCGGCGGTCCCAATGTGGCCCGGCCCTACCGCCCCCGTCCGCGATCACTACAATCCGTGCGATGCGGCGTTACTTCCCGGACTTCGACGGTTTCCGCGCGGCGGCAGCGACCGACGCCCAGATCATTCCCGTCTATCGACAATTGCTGGCCGACCGGCTGACGCCCGTAAGCGCGTTTCAGGTGCTCGGCCGCGACCCCCACGCGTTTTTGCTGGAAAGCGTGGTGGGCGGCGAGCAAGTCGCCCGCTACAGCTTCATCGCCACCGCGCCGTCGCTGGTTTACCAAGTGGCCGGCGGGAACGCGCTGATCGCCCGGGCCGGCACGGGCGGGGCCAAGGAATTCAAAACCACCGACCCGCTGGCCGACCTCCAGGAACTGCTCCCGCATCGCAAGTATTACCACGCCAAGGGCCTGCCGGCATTCACCGGCGGGCTCGTCGGGTATGCCGGGTACGACACGATCCGCTACTACGAGGCGGAGAAGCTCACCGCCCCGCCGAAGGACGACCGGCACCTGCCGGACCTGCTCTTCGGGCTCTACAACGAACTGGTCATCTTTGACCACGTCGACAAGACGATCAAGATCGTCGCCAATGCGGACCTGAGCGGCGGGCGGGACGCGAAGGCGGCCTACGCCGACGCCTGCCACCGGACCGACCAGATCGTCCAGCGGCTTCAGCAACCGCCGATGCTCTCGATCGGCGAAATCGACGCCGGCGGCAGCCCGACGTTGCGGTTCGAGAGCAACTTCACGCGCGAGGCGTTCGAAGCTGCGGTTCGGAAAGGGCAGGAATACATCAAGGCGGGCGACATCTTCCAGTTCGTCCCGAGCCAGCGGTTCCGCGTCCCCAGCCCCGCCGACCCGTTCGACGTCTACCGGGCGCTGCGGATCATCAACCCGTCGCCCTTCATGTTCTACCTGAAGAGCCCGGCGTGCACGCTGATCGGGTCGAGCCCGGAGATCCTCTGCCGGGTGGCGGAACGAAAGGTGACGAGCCGCCCGCTGGCGGGGACCCGGCGGCGTGGAACCAGTCCGGAGGAAGATCTGGCACTGGAGGCCGAGTTGCTGGCCGATCCGAAGGAGCGGGCCGAGCACATCATGCTGGTCGACCTGCACCGCAATGACGTGGGCCGGGTGGCGAAAGTCGGGTCGGTCCAAATCAGCGACGTGATGACGGTCGAGCGGTACAGCCACGTCATGCATATCACGAGCAATGTCACCGGCACGCTCGAAGAAGGGATGACGGCGCTGGACGCGCTGCGCGTTTCACTGCCGGTGGGAACGGTCAGCGGTGCGCCCAAGATCCGGGCGATGCAGATCATCGACGAGGCCGAGCCAACCCGCCGCGGGCCGTACGGCGGCGCAGTGGGCTACCTCGATTTCGCCGGCAACATGGATACCTGCATCGCCCTGCGCACGATCGTCTGGAAAAACGGCACGTTCGACCTTCAGGCCGGCGCCGGCGTCGTGGCCGACTCGGTCCCCGCGACCGAGTACGAGGAGACGGTCAGCAAGACCAAGGCGCTGCTGAAAGCCGTCGAAGTCGCCCAGAACGGGTTCTGAGACCCGACGTTGCGAGACACGCGAGACGTGCCTCATTTCTCCCTCGCCCGGTACTCCGGGAGAGGGCCGGGGTGAGGGTTCACCGCGCGACGTTCCCTTTCGATTTCGCTTCGACACCCGAGAACCATCAGAGCCGGACCGTGTCGGTCCGGGCTGGACCGAAGGTCCAGATCTAATGTCGCCTTCTGTGTCGATTCGCGTTGCTCGTTGAAAGGCCTCGGACCTTCGGTCCAACCGGGGCGACACGCCCCGGCCCTGATGAAGTTGCCGACGGACCTGGGCTCAACAGTCGAGCCGTGCGGCAAACCCCCACCCTTCCCTCCCCCGGAGTACCGGGGGAGGGTCAAAGGCGCGTTCACCCTCGCACCCAAGGCTTCCCTTTCACCCCCGGCATTCCCTTTGCAGTCGAGTTCGTCGCGGCCGGCGTCCGACGGGTGTCGGGTACGCGGTCGGCAAAGATTCGGCATTCTGTCGCGGCGGGTCGTCGCGGTAAGGTGACGCGTCGGGTTACACGACGAAGAAGGAGAGCGCCATGAGATATCGGAAGACGGAAAACACCCTTTCGTTACTGGGCGGAGCCCTGCTCGGCGCGGCCGCCATGTACGTGCTCGACCCGGCGATGGGTCGCAAGCGGCGGGCTTACATCAAGGATCAGGCTGGCGATTATCTTGAAACCGCCCAGGACGCGTTGCACGGCGGATGGGAATCGGCCCGGGACCGCGCCCGCGGCGTCGCCCATACCGTCGCGGACAAGGCTCAGGAATACAGCCAGCACCTGAGCGATCTGGCCCAAGACTACAGCGAGCGATTGAGCGATCAGGCCAAGGGCGTCGCCTCGTCCTTTGCGGGTCAGGCGAGCGACATGGGCTCGGACTGGAGGAGTCGGGCCCGGAGCGCGGGTTCGGGCCTGGCGGACACGATTGACGATTGGCGCAGCCGCGGCCGCAAGTTCCTCTCGCGGTATGCGGACAAGGCGCGGGGCTACGCCGCGGATCGAGCGGAGGACGCCTCGGACGTGGGGCGCGATTACGCCAGTCGCGCCAGCGACTACAGCGATGACATTACCGATTACGCCCACGGCCTGTGGAAGCAGGTCCGCGGGATGGGCAAGAAGCTTCGGACCCGCGGCGAGGATGCAGCCGATCGTGCGCGCGCGATGGCCGGGGAGGAACACACGCCGGTGATGCCGGTCGCCCTTACCGCCGTCGGGTGCTGCGCGATCGGCGTGGGCCTCATGTACCTGATGGACCCGCACCGCGGGCGCCAGCGCCGCGCGTGGCTGGCCGATTCGCTCACAGGCTGGGTTCGCAACACCGGACAAACGTTCTACCGCACCGGCCGGGACGTGGCGAACCGCGCGGCTGGAACGGTTTCCAGCTCAATGTCGGGGCCGAGCACAGGCCCGCTTTACAGCGAGCAGTTGCGCGATCGCGTGCAAGCCGAGATCGGCCGGGTCGCGCCGCAGGCCCAAGTGGTTCAGGTGATGGCGGACGTCAACGGGTCGGTCACGCTCACTGGCTCGGTGCGCCCGGAGGACAGCGACCGCATCATCGCCGCCGTCGAGGACGTGGACGGCGTGAACCTCGTGATCAACCGACTCGACGCCGGCTCTGGTTCCGCTCAATCCACCGGCGGGAAAGGCGTGCCGCAGATGTGAACCGGGCACCGGCTCGTAAAACGTAAGGACGTAAAACGCAAGGGTCTTCAAACGCAAGGGTCTTCTTACGTTTTACGTCCTTACCTTTTACGGGTACCGACTACTCCTCCGCAGCGGTTTTCACCGGGACGATCAGCGTCTTGCCGTCGCGATAGATCTGAAGATTGATGATGTCGCCAGGCTTGTAATTCTCGAGGGCCGAGTAGAAGTCCGCACTGGTGTTCACCGGCGTGTCGCCCACCTTCTGGATGACGTCGCCGGGGATGATCCCGTCGGGCGCCCGTCGGGTGCCGCGGAGCCCGGCGACGGCGGCGGGCGAGTCGGGTTCCACCTTCAGGATTACCACCCCCCGCACCCCCATCTGGCCCGCGATGATCTGGCTGAGTTGGTCCGAGAGCTGAACGCCAATCCTTGGCCGGGCCACGTGACCGCTCTTGATCAGTTGCGGGACGATGCGGTTGACCGTATCCACCGGAATCGCGAACCCGATGCCCGCGTTCGTGCCGGACGGGCTGATGATGGCGGCGTTCACGCCGATCAGTCGCCCCGAACTGTCGATCAGCGGGCCGCCGGAGTTGCCCGGGTTGATTGGCGCGTCGGTTTGGATCACGTTGCTGATGGCGTTTCCCGCCGGGCTGCGGATCGCCCGGCCCAGGGCGGAGATGATGCCGGTCGTGAGCGTCTGGTCGAGGCCGAACGGGTCGCCGATCGCAAGCACCATCTGGCCGACCTGCAGGTCGTGACTGCTGCCGATGAGGATCGGCCGGAGCCGGTCGGCGGGCGCGCTGATTTGCAGCACCGCCAGGTCGTTGTTGGGCGACACGCCAACGACCCGCGCGGGGTAGGCCTTATGGTCCCACAGCGTGACCTGCGCGCCGCTGGAATTGTTGACGACATGGAAGTTGGTCACGATGTGGCCCGCTTTGTCCCAGATGAACCCGGAGCCGGTGCCCAGGGGGACTTCCGTCACGTCGCCGGTCCAAATGTCGGCCTGCTGGGCGACCGTGTTGATGAAGACGACCGACGGGTTGGTCTGCTGGAAGAGCTGGACGTAGGTCTGCTCCAGCGGGGCGAGTTCGCCGCGTGGGACGACGGGCCGCGGCTCCGCGCCGACCGTGCGTGCCTCGTGATTCCAGACGGCCCGCGAGATCAGCCACCCGGCCAAACCGCCGGCAATCAGCACCAGCAGGAGGAGCAGCCACGCCGCCGACGAATTCGGCCGCCGGGGCGGCGTCGGGCGCGGCTCATAAGGCGTCCCATATTCAAAAGGTGACGTCATGGCGCGATTGACACTACCGCAATGTCGCGTCTGCGGAAACGGGACAAAGAAGTGTTGAGTTTTGAGTGCTGAGTCTTGTGTTTGTCATTACTCAGCACTCAGGACCCGGGACTCAGCACTTCCTTCGTGGCCGCCAGCCTCTACAATCCCGATGATGCAGGACACGCAAGCGCAACTCCGGCGGCTGATCCGTGACATTCCCGACTTCCCCAAGCCCGGCATCCTCTTCCGGGACATCACCCCCCTGCTGGCGGACCCGCCGGGCCTCGCGCTGGCGGTGGAACTGCTGGCCAACCCCTACCGCGGCAAGAACATCGACCTGGTTGTCGGTGCGGAGAGCCGCGGGTTCATCTTCGGGACGGCGGTGGCCTGCTGCCTGTCGGCCGGGTTCGTGATCGTCCGCAAGCCGGGCAAGCTCCCGCACAAGCGGATCGCCAAGACCTATGACCTCGAGTACGGCAAGGACACGTTGGAGATGCACGCCGACGCGATCGTCAAAGGCCAGCGGGTGCTGATCGTCGACGACCTGCTCGCGACGGGAGGGACGATGCAGGCGTGCTGCGAACTGGTGAATCACCTGGGCGGGCAGATTGCGGGGATCGCGGTGATGATCGAGTTGGCAGGATTGAAGGGGCGGGAAAGGCTCAAGCCTCACGACGTGCATTCGGTCATTCAGTACGAGTAAGGAACGGGGAAGTGCCGCAAGCGGCAAGCCCTCAATCGCGTTTTCCAATCGCTCACACCGACCCCACCGCTTCCGTCGCCCCACCCAGCTTCATCTGATGTCGCGCCAGTCGATAGTACGCGCCGCGGCGGTTGATCAGTTCGCGGTGCGTTCCCTCCTCGACGATCCGCCCCGCTTCCATCACATAGATGCAGTCGCAGTCGGTGACGGTGCTGAGCCGGTGGCTGACGATCACGACCGTCCGCTTCCCCTTCAGCCCCCGCAACGTCTCGATGATCATCTCCTCGTTATGCGAGTCGAGCGCGCTGGTCGGCTCATCCAGCACGAGGATCGGCGCCTCAGTGGCGAGCGCGCGGGCGATCACGATCCGCTGCCGCTGCCCGCCGGAAAGGTTCAGTCCCCCCTCGTGCAGCATCGACGTATACTTCTCGGGAAGCGACTGGATGAACGCGTCCGCGCCCGCGAGCCGGGCGGCGGCGCGGATCTCGGCGTCGCGGGCCTTCGGGTTCCCGAATGCGATGTTCTCGGCGACGGTGGCCGAGAGGATCGGGCTCTCCTGCAGCACGAGCGCGACGTGCTTGCGGAGGTCGGCCAGTTTCACTTTTCGCAGGTCATGTTCGTCCAGCCGCACGGCGCCGGCCGTCGGGTCGTAGAACCGCGGGAGCAAGTTCAGCAGACTGGTCTTACCCGCGCCGCTGGCGCCGACGAACGCCACCATCTGGCCCGGCGGAATCGTGACGCTCACGTCCTGCAACACCGGCGGCGCGTCCGCCTTGTAGGCGAACGCGACGTGATCGAGTTGCAGCGTGCGCGATTGACGCGGCAGGGGAATCGCGTCCGGCGCGTCCTTGATCTCGGGATCGATGTCCAGGATCTCGTAGACGCGATTCATCCCCGCCAGCCCGCGGCGCAATTCCGTCTCGCTGCCGCTGAGCGCTTGCAGCGGCGCGTAGAGTTGCGTCGTGACGTACTGGAAGAAGACCCAGATGAAGCCGACTTCGAGCGACCCCTTCCAGGCGAGATACCCGCCGACGCCGAAGATCAGCGCCGCCCCGAGCCCGAAGCAGATCCCCAAGACCGCCCAGTAGACCATCCCCTGCATGTGGACGTTCACCCACGCGTTGCTGCTGTGTCCGACGTTGCCGCGGAAGCGGTCGTACTCGTCGTCCTCCCGGCCGAAGGCCTGGACGATCCCCATCGTCGCGACGGAACGGTGAACGGCGGTGGCAAGCCCCGCCTCGATCGTCTGTGCCTTGGCGGTGGTCTTGTTGAGCACCCCGCCGTACTTGCGGATCGCCCAGAAGAGCAGCGGCGTAATCGAGACGGCGACCAGCGCCATCCGCCAGTTCATCGCGAACATGATCGCCATCATGAACAGCAGTGTGATCGCGTTGACCAGCAACCCGAACACGACGTTGAACGCGGCGATGAACCCGTTGGTGTCGGTGCTGAGGCGGAAGATCAGATCCCCCTGGGCGCGCGAGCGGTAGAAGCTGAGGCTGAGCCGCTGCATGTGGCGGAACAATTCGGAGCGGACGCGGACCTGCCCGTTGTATCCGATGCGGATCTTGTAGAAGCCCTGCGCGAGGCCGATCCCTTCGCTGAGGATGCGCAACAGGATCATGATCGCGGCGAGGACTATGACCTGCCGGACCGCGTCGTGCGGGCCGTACTCGGCAAAGAGCCGGTGCGGCAGCGCCTTCGGCGGCTTGTGCCACAGGACGTAGTCCACCAGGATCGCCAGCGGAAACGGCTGGGCGAGGTTCGCCAACGTGGTGAGGCCGACCAGCAGGACCGCAAGAAGGATCTTGCCCCAGTCTTCCCGGTAATATCGCCAGGCTCGCAAGTAGGATTCGGTCAGAGACATCGCGCTTTCATGATTGTGAGCCTAGCGGGTGGCACGGACAAGTACTCTTGTCCGTGGTCTCGGTTTGCGACGCCACGGACATGAGTACATGTTCGTGCCACCCGGAAGACAGCAGGTCGGCATGTGAAGTCACCTAGACCGCTGGCTCGGCGGGTGGAAGGACAACCCTCGCCGCCACCGCGGCGGCCGGGCCGGCCACGGGCTTGCGCTCGGCCCCTTGCGGCGCCGGGGCACTCGGTTTGGGCCCGTCCTTCGGCTCGGGCTTGTGGGCCGGCACGGGGTAAAACCCGGCGGTTTCCGCCGCCTCGTCGATCAGGCCGAGCACCGGCGTGCTGACGCGCCAGCGGTTCACCGCATACATCGCCCACCACGCCAGCGGGATCAACACCGCCGTCCGGCTGAAGGGCCACATGTCCAGCAGCAGCACCAGTGCCAGAATGCTGCTGGCCGCCATCAGCGCGCGGCAGAAGTTGCTCATAATCGGCTCAACCCGCAGCCGGACGAGCTTCCCGGTCCCGTGCTTCTCGGTGGCAGACGTGAGGCGCAGCTTGACGTATCGGCTGCCGTAGATCTCCAGGTCCCATCCATTCCAGCCGCTGTCGAGCCGATAGCGCCACCCGGCGGCGCGGACCTCGTCGGTGATCCTCTTCAGCAGGACGAACCGGTCGTGGTGCTTGCTCCAGTATCGGAGCGTGAACCGGTCGTTGGGATCGAACGGGAGTCGACCCTTCCGTTTGAACCCGCGCGCCTGGGCGTTCAGCACCTTCGCCTTCAACCGCACCGAATACCGCGCCCACCCGCGAACGATCGGCTGTCGGTAGTGGAGCGATGCGATCAGCGGCTTGGATAGCCAGTGCGGATGCTTCGGCGCGAGCACCTGGGCCGCCGCTACGCAGGCCAGCACGATCGGCGTGAGGAACATCACCAATGCCACCCACAGCAGCGGCGGGAAGGCCAACCCCACGACCGTCACGAAGACGCCCACCAGGTGCCACTCGATGCTCGTCAGCATCATGAGGAAAACCGACGCCGGCCGGCGGTAGATCGTCTGGAAGAGGCCGGTGCCGAACAGCCCGTGATAGATCACGTCGCCGCCGATGCGGATGCCGACGCCGTCGGCGCCGTAGATCCGGCCGCGCCAGTGGCTGGCGCCCAGGACGTTGAAGTGCTCGGGGTGCTTGAACTTCAGCATCGCCTCGGCTTCGCCGTAGCCGCGCTGCTGCTTCAGGTATGCCTTGACGGTGTTCCGGCGGTAATGCCAAACTTGCGCCGCGGGCGCAAAGCCGATCGCGTAGCCCAAGTCTTGAAGGCGCCAGATCACGTCGACGTCGTCGCCCGCCTTGCGGTATTGGGGGTCGAACCCGTTGACGGCTTTGATCGCCCACTTGAGGAAGGCCATGTTGCAGCCGGGCACGTGCTCGGCCTCGCGATCGTCGATCATGACGTGGGTCGGCCCGCCGGGCGAAAGACCCACGCAGTCGGCCACCCAGCTCCCCTCGTCGGGAATCAGGTTCGGCCCGCCCATGCCGACGTACCCGCCCCGTTGGAACGCCAGCGACAGGTAATAGAGCCAGTCCTCGTCCGCCTCGCAGTCGCTGTCGGTGTAGACGACGATCTCCCCCTTGGCCGCTTCCATGCCGACGTTGCGGGCATAGGAAAGGCCCATGTTTTTCTGGCGGATGTTCCGAACCCAGGGGAACGTCTGAAGGATCTGCTGCGTGCTATCGGTGCTCCCGTCATCGACGAAGATCACTTCGTACTCGCCGGGGTAGCGGAGCTTTTCCATCGAACGCAGGCACGACTCGACGGTGCTCGCCCCGTTGTACGAGCAGACCACGATGCTGCACATCGGCAGCTTTGCGTCCGACGTCTGCGGCGCGCGGCGAAAGACTTCTTTCACCGCAGCGAAGGCCGGCTTGCGCGAGCGGTCGCGCCGTACCAGCCCGAACGCCCAGTCATTGATCTGCCAGCCGTGAACGAACCAGTCGTCGGTGAAGCTGAAGACGAATGTCCCGACTGCCCCTTCGTCGAAAATCGCCCGGAGTTGGCGATCCAGCACCTGCGCCTGGCCCTCTTCGGTGTTCTCCTGCTTCGTGTCGACGCCGTACTCGCCCAGCAGCAGCGGCAGTTCGCCAGCGATGTTCTGCAGTCGGGCGAGGTAGTTTCGGAAGGCGTTCGGGTCGTGCAGGTAAACGTTGAAACAGACGAAATCGATCTCCCGCGGTCTGAGGTATTCGGTCGTCGGGAAGTTGGCGAACGTGAAGAGGCAGTCGGGCGCCTCGGCCCGGCCGATGCAGACGAGCTCATCGATGAAGTCCTCGATCGGCCCGCGCTTGCAGAGCCGCACGAGGTCGGGCGGGATCTCGTTGACGACGCTGATCGCGAAGACGGCCGGGTGATTCCCGCACCGGCTCGCCGCGTCGCGCACCGCAGCCCGAGCCTGGTCGGCGACCTCCTGGTCATGAATGAATTCCAGGTTCTTCGGCCACGAGACGTCCACGAACAGCCGCAGGCCCATCTCCTGGCACAGGTCGAGGAACCACTTGGGCGGGATGTGATAGATCCGCAGCGTGTTCGCGCCCAGCTCGAGCATCAGCTCGAAGTCCCGGCGGACCTGGGCCCGGTCGGGCAGCGGCTCGCCATCGCGGTTGGGCGCGAAGGGGCCGTAGGTCACCCCTTTGACGTAGAACTTATCGGAAGCGAGGCGGAAGAACTTGCCATCCCGGCGGATGCGATCGGTGTTGGGCTGCAGCCTGCGCTGGCGGCCGGTGACCGGCCCGGGCAAGACCCCGGGCCGTACGTCCATGCTAGTCGCTAACGACATATCGATCCTTGTACCCTGTCAGCATTGGTACCGCTGCGCGGGTATTCTCTTCGCGGTCGGTTCGCCAACTCGTCTGGAAGCGCGGGTGAACACGGTGGTCAGCGGGGTGCGCGGATCGCTATTGTATCCGCGGCAGGCGAACGCGCCCGGGGAAATCTACGCAACCGGGCGGCCGGCGGCCAGCTAGACCCCGATTCTATCGGCAGGTTAGCGAAACGCTGAAGTCTATCCGGGCTTGACGACAATCCGGATTTAGCCGGCGTGCGGGCGTTCGGATTTACGTTTGACAGAGTGTGCGAGGCTCCGCCTTAAATCTCTTCGACCCCACTGCCCGGCCGGCCCCGCCCGCGACCATGCCCCCGCGGCCCGCAGTTTGCACTTGCTCTATCCTTAACGCGAGCCGGTTTCTAAGATAGCAGCATCATATGGTGACAGACGCCGACAATGTTGTGGAAGCCCTCGGCACCGCGACCGAGGAAAACCAAATCTCCGCCCTCCGCGAGCACCAGGTGATCAACCTCCCGGCCGAGGGGGACGTCTGGATCGCCGGCGACATTCACGACCACCGCCGGAACTTCGAGAAGCTGGTCAAGGGCGCCAACCTGGCCAACCACCCGACGCGGCACGTGATCCTTCAGGAACTCATCCACGGCGATCACTTCGACCCCAACGGGGCCGAGGAAAGCTGGAAGATCCTCGTGCAGGCCGCGGAGCTCAAATGCGAGTTCCCCAACCAGGTGCATTTCATCCTCGCCAACCACGACCTGGCGCAAGTGCACGGCGAAGGAATCATGAAGGGGGGCCTGAGCGTCTGCGAGGCGTTCAACGCCGGCGTAAGCCGCGATTTCGGCGACCGACACGGGCTCGTCCAGGCGGCGATCAGCGAGTTCCTCCTCTCCTTCCCGCTGGGCATCCGCTGCCCCAATGGCGTCTTCTTCTGCCACAGCCTGCCAACCGACCAGGAGATCCCCACCTTCGACTTTACGGTCTTCAATCGCCCCCTGACCGGCGCCGACTACAAGCGGCGCGTCGGCCCGGTATACCAACTCATCTGGGGCCGCAAGACGACCGCCGAGGGCGCCGCCAAGTTCGCCGAACAAGTCGGCGCCAACGTCCTGGTCACCGGCCACCAGCCGCAGGAACCCGGGTACCTGGTCAACGGCCCCCA
>DASXMX010000452.1:0-9461 GCA_036495445.1 Tepidisphaeraceae bacterium | reverse complement strand
CGGACCGAAACGGCCGGCGGCTATCACTGGGAATGGCGCCGCCGGCCGGGACCCCCGAGGATCACGGCGGGGCGGGCCGCGTACTGGGAGCGGCGAAAATCCGCCGCGATGGCACTTTAGCGCGATGCTATGATTTCATCGGGACGGCCCCTGATCAGGGCCAAGCGGTTCGGGCGGCGGCGGTTTCTTACCTTGGCCGCCCCGCCCGGGCCGACCCGAAGAAAGGTAACCATGTCTGATGCACCGGAATATGTTGGGGCGGCCGAGATCATTCGGAAGCACCCGCGAGCCGAGAACGTCATGCGTAATTGGCTGCGCCCGGGCGGATGCCCGTGGATGCCGAAAACATGGCGCGTTCGCCGGCAAGAGGATCCGAACCGTCGAGGATACTGGCTGTGGCGGATGAAGGACTTCGACGACGCCTTCAAAAAGATCCGTACCTCATGGCCCGCCGAGGACGGGCGGGGGGAAGTCGATTTCCAGGATGGCAAGGGCAAGTGGATATTCGTCCAGCAGGCAGAGAAGCGATTCGGTTTCAGCCGGCCGGCAATGAAGGCTTGGTGCGAAGGCGACAAGAGCAAGTGGCATCCGGCGATGGAGGGGCGTCGTCTTGCACTGCGATCGGTGAAGTGCTGGCCGACCGACGGCGGCTACGCCGAACGCGACTACGTCTCCGTTGAAGACTGCGAAGCGATATCCCTCGTCCGAAAGAATGGCCTTGTTCCCGAAGTGCCGGGGTATCGGCGCTACGACCGCACGATTGGCGGTAGCGAGCTTCGCTCCCACCAGCAGCACTCCGACAGCAGGCATTACCGCCGACGGAGGAAAGGCGTACGCGATCCCCTCATTGGCAGGCGACACCCCACGAAGGTTGTGCGGGGCGTAACGAACGGGATCACCTATCACATGCTGATGGTTCCCGACGAGAATTCGAAGGAAGCAAAAAGCATCGAAAAGAAGATCGCAAAAGTGCAGGCGGATCGTAGCGGCGTCACGCTCTGGACCGACATCACCCGTGATACAACTGCGGGGCGCATCCCTCACGCGACGCTTAGCACCGCCGTCGAGCGGGCGACGAAACGGGATCGAGACCCCGTGCGATTACTGCCGAAGCTACCCGGACAGCGCGGGCCGAAGGAACTGAAGTACGTCGTCAACACGTTCGTTGAAGAATTGCGCCGCGAGCGGGGCGAGAAGCCAGCATCCGATAAAGGCGAAGAAACCCGCGAACTGCTGCAGAATATTCAGAAGACCGGTCGGGAAACCCTCGCTGCAGTAAAGGCCCTGCGCGGCGCGGTTCAAGACAGTAAGGAGGACGCGCCCAAAAAAGGCAAGCCGCGTGGGCGACGTCCGCTATCGAGCACAGATCGGCGAGCCCGGATTGACCTGCTTGCCGATTGGGATCGGGCGAGTGGAGCGGGGATTGATCGCGCTACATTCTGCGAGGGCAAGGGCATCACTGTTTTGCAGCTTGAGCGCGTCCAGCAGTGGAACGCGAATCGTCAGTCGCGAACCTTTACAGAATAGCCGTCAAGCCACCGATTAAATAAAGGTCTGCAAGAAACCCCGGAAAAACCGGGGTTTTCTGCTTTATTAAATCGGGCATGTAAAGACCTCCCTGATGCTCCTGCACGTTGACGCAAGTTGTCGCGTCACGTTTGGAGCGAAGCCATGATCGACGTAGAACGCGAAGAGCTGATCAGCCTCAAACAGGCGTGCAAGCTGCCTGAATTGAAGCGGGACGGCCGAGGCCCGCACTACTGCACCCTGCATCGGTGGATCGCGGCCGGGAAATTGGAAACCGTCGTCGTCGGCGGGCTGCGCATGACGAGCCGCGCGGCGATCCGCCGGATGATCGCCCGCGACAACCCCGGCATCCCCACCACGTCACCCCGCGAACGCCAAAAGCAGATCCGCGACGCCGAGCGTCGGCTCGCGATGGCGGGTGTCTGATCCCCGAGGCGCATAAGGACGCCGCGGCAGGGTCACGAGCCCGAAACCGCGGCGTGTTCAATCGTGAGACGATTCTATCCAACACAACCAGAAAAACAAACCGTCCGGCCGGTGGGCATGCTGCGCCGGGCGATCGGCCAACTCGTGTTTGACGCACTCTTGGATGGCGAGCCCCGCCAGCGGCTAGAGCAGAAGCTCCGCGGCGCCGGGGCGACGCCGGGCGAGATGGTCCTGGCGATGAGGCGGTATGACTCCGCGTTGTCGTCGGTCGTGTCGGAGGGCCGCAAGTGATTCCCCTGGACGCACTCCCCGATTCCCGCTGCACGGCCGCCCTGGCGTTGCTCCGCCGGCTGCGCGGCCGCATCGAGTCTCGGCACCTTCCGCTGGCCGTCCCATCCGGTTCGCCCGGCGCCGTGGCGGCACACGACCTGCACGCGGCCGGGCACGTCACGCTGATCGAGGCCCGGCTGTCCGGCGGCGATCACGTCTGCATCAACCTCTGGCCGGATTGGGGGCAGCGATGAGCGAGGGACCGCAGGCCATCGACGTTGGCGCCGCGATGCGACGCGTTCACGCGGGCGGCATCTCCGTTGTCCCCACCGACATGGCGACGAAGAAGCCACGCGTGAAGTGGAAGCACCTACAGGTGGAGGCGGCCGACACTGACACGGTGGAGGGCTGGGCGAGGCGGCAACCGCCCGCGTTCGCAGCAATCTGCGGCAAAGTCTCTGGCGGGCTACTTATCCTCGATTCTGATGTTCCCCGACTCTACGAAGCCTGGCGTGAACGCGTTGGGCACATGGCAGACGGACTTCCGGTGCAGCGCACGGGAGGCGGCGGGTACCACGTCGGACTTCGCTGTGACAACCCCCGCGGCAACCAGAAACTCGCGTGGGTGTTCGATGAGGATGAGCCCCTCGGTCGTTCGATCGGCATCGAGACACGAGGCGAGGGCGGGTATTCAATCCTGGCACCGTCTTGGTACTCGTCAGGGAACCGCTACGAGATGCTGTCTGCCGATTTTGCCAGCGTGCCGAAGATCCCCCAAGAGCAGGCCGACGCGCTGATCGAGGCGGCCCAAAAGCTTGACGAATACTCTGGTCCGTTCCCCAAGCAACGCCGAGAACAGGAGGCGCAGGAGGACCATCGCAACCGCGCGTCTGTGAACGGGCAGGCCAGCGTTATCGACGCGTTCAACGACGCGCACGATATCGAATCGATCCTTTCCGCGCACGGGTATACCAAGGGCGTCAGCGGCATGTTTGCAAGGCCCGGGCGTGAGCGCCACCTTTGCAGCGTCACGGTCCGCGACGGTCGGTCCTTCCACCATAGCACCAACGATCCGCTCAACGACGGCTATTGGCACCGCCCCTTCGACATCTTCTGCAAGCTGGAGCACGGCGGCGACTGCAAGGCGGCCGTGAAGGATGCCGCGGCCAAGCTGGGCATCGGTCACGGCGAGCGGGGAGACAATCAGAATACCAAAAATTTGGGAATTACGCAGTCGGATGCGGCCGCGACTTCGACCCCATTGCTCGTGCGCGTCAGCGACGTGCTGCGGGAAAAGGTCGAATGGCTCATGCCCGGTCGGATCCCGATCGGCAAGCTGACGATGTACGTCGGCGATCCCGGACTCGGGAAATCGTTTGTCACCACCGATCACGCCGGACGTATCACCAGGTGCATCCCGTGGCCGGACGGTTCGGGCACGCCGCAAGCCGGCTCTGTCATCTTCCTCAGCGCGGAAGACGACGTGGCCGACACGATCGGCCCGCGCCTCGACGCGGCGCAGGCGGACACCAGCAAGGTGTTCGTCCTGCAAGGGATCAAACGCATCATCAAGGGCAAAGCGAACGTCTCGCAATTCTCATTGGACCGGGACCTGCCGCACCTTGAAGCAGCAATCGTGCAGGCCGGCGACGCACGGCTCGTTGTCATCGACCCGATCAGCGCGTACATCCCGCTTGCCGCGGACAGTCACAACAACGCCGAAGTGCGGGCACTGCTGGCGCCGTTGGCGACGCTGGCACAGAAGCGCCGGGTGGCGATCCTGCTGGTCTCGCACCTGAACAAAGGCGCGGGGGCGGCGATCTACCGGGCAATGGGCTCGCTGGCGTTCGTTGCCGCCTGCCGCGCCGTATTCGCGTTCGCCAAGGACAAGGCCGACCCGCGGCGCCGGATCATCGTCCCCATCAAGAACAACCTGGCGGCCGACACGTCGGGGCTCGCCTACAGCATTGTCGATGGGCAAGTCGCATGGGAGGCGGCGCCGGTCACTCAGACCGCGGACGAAATCCTGTCATCCGAGGGCGACGAGTGCAGCCGCAACGAACTCGACGAGGCGGTCGACTGGTTGAGGAAAGAACTCTTCAACGGTCCACAACAGGCAAAGGAATTGAAGCGCCGGGCACGAGCAGACGGCATTGCGGAGCGAACGCTCGAGCGCGCCAAGTCTCGGCTCAAAGTCGTCGCGAGGCCCGACGGCTACCGCGGCCCGTGGGTGTGGACGATGCCAGAGACCGCCACAGTCCGCCAAAACCCCTATACACCGGACCCGTTGGCGGTCTCTGGCGCAAGTGCTGAATTAACAACGACCCATCCAGAGACCGCCATTGGCGGTCTGTGTGTGGCGGACTCTGTCGGTCCAGAGACCGCCAACTTTCCAGAGACCGCCAACTCCGAGCCCACAGACCGCCAACGATCCGACTTGGCGTCCTCTGGATTATTAGCTCAAAACCCCCACACACCGCCAAGCTTTCCAGAGACCGCCAACGGTGTGTACACGCGTGCGCGCGAGGACGACGAATACGAGGCGGCCGAGCGGGCGGCACTGGCATCAGAGGGCATGTGAGCATCCACGCCAGCAACGCCAGAACGCGATCGGGCGACGAGCCGACGATCGGGGCGGCGGGGGGCGCGACGCGCCAGCGTGCGAATGGCGCGGGGTGTCAGGGTGACGGGGTGAACGGCGTTGGATGAGGTTTTTTAGGTTCTTCCTGAAGGATTGAATGCTTCCTGACCGCACCGGGAACAACCGAATCATATGGCCGTCAAAGGATGTATGTAAAAATATGAATATCGAACATGACCAAATCGTGGTTCTGGTGACCATCCTCGCGCGGGTCGACGCGATCTTCGCTCCCGTGCGGGATTGGTCGGGCGGGCTTCCCAGCAACGCGGGCGTCGGGCAGCGGATGTATCCGGTCCGCGGCGTCGCATGGACCGACCCGGGCAACCGGGTGGATGCCCAGCGCGTCCGCGATGCCCTGGCGGGCGCCGGGTTCGTGCGAACGATGCGGCACCGCGGCAGCGACCGAACTACCGGGCTCGTGCTTCTCCCTGCCGGTGAAGCCGTGGCGCGGCGTGCCGCGGACCTGCCGAACCTGGCGGCGACGCTGGGCACCCTCGACTGGCTGTGGCAGTTGCGGACGCACCCCGACAACACCCGCGAGGCGTCCGACGCGGGCACCTACACCCGGGAAACCGTCATCGTGGAAACCTCCTACGACCGGGCCAACACCGACCCCAGGGAACGACAGAAGCTTGTCGCCGCGGAGGAATTACTCCTGGCGGCCCTGATCCGCGGGTGGGCGAAGAGCGGAGCGGACGTGCACGGCCGCGTCTGGTATGCGTTGAGCCCCGCCTTGGCCGCCGGGCCGATGCCGAGCCTGTCGCTTGCCCCGCCGGAGGTACCGGACGACCTGCCCGAAGCCGACGAGGACCATCGCGCGACCTATTACCGCGAGTTCGCGGCGGCACGGGCCCGGATGGGCGGCAACGCCGAGGACCCGCGGGAGCTGGGCATGGTCCCGATTGCATGCTCGCCCCTGCGGATCGGCGACTCGGCGAAATGATCAACCGGCCCGGCCCATCCTGCAAGCGGCTCCCGCCCGCGAATGACATGCGGCGATACGCCTACTGGCGGTCCCCGACGTGTCCCGAGTGCGGCGGCGCCCGATTGCTGGCGTACGGCGACAGCCGGCCGTTGGGCGAGGGGATGCGCTACACGGTCTGCAAAGACTGCGGCGCCCGGGCGATCACCGTAGACGAGCGGATCGAGGAAGAATTTTCCGGCCCGACCTAGAGAATCTCAATTTCGCATTTTTAGACCCCTTACCCTGAGCAACATGGACTTCGAACCGATCATCACCGACCACGGCGAAGGGATCGACGTGAACCTGTCGGCGGCACGCGCGACCGTGCATGTCCCCGGCGGCGTGGCGGCGCCCGGGCTGACGCTGGCCGAGTGCGGCGAGATCCTCGGCGTGAGCCCCTCGGCGGTCCTGGCCGGCGCGAAGGCGATGGGCGTCCCCTTTGACGAACAACGGCCCGAGTTCACGCCCCAGGAACTGAAGGCGATGGCGGTGCCCGTGCTGCGGAACAATCCCGCGGCCCGTCCGCTGTGGCGCGTGCTGGAACGGATCAAGTGAACGAAGCACGGATCCAACCCGACGACCTGGCCGGCGTCCGCAGCCGCATCGAGCGCGTTTGCCGCGAGATCCTGCCGGTCGACCTGCCGGCCGATCGACCGTTCTACGTCGTCTGGTGCGGCGAGATCCCCGCGTTTGCGGAAACCGGCTGCATCTTCGGGCTTGAGGCAAAAAACCTCGACCTGATCGCCCGTCCGCACCTCGGCGGGCGCTGGACGGGCCGTGGCCCCGCAATCCTGCTCAACGACCACCTGCTCCGCAAGGCCGCGTCGGAGGCGGCCGTCGTCGACACGGCGGCGGCGCGACTGGCGGCGTTCGAAATGATCGCCGGGCAGGTCGCGGTGCACGAGCTGGCGCACGTGGCCGAAAACGGATTTGTCCGTCCCGAGGCCCCGCTCCCGGCATCGGTCCTGTTTCAAACCGAGGCGGTTCGCCAGTTCATCGCCACCCCGGCCCCGAGCGTCGAGACGGCGGCGGTCGACCGGGCGTGTCACGGCCCGGAATGGATCCGCGCCGGGCTGCACCTTTTCCACCGGCTCTCCACAACCGAGCACTGGCTCCGCTGGTGGGCGTGCACCCCGCACGCGGTCTGCGACACGGCGGATTACGGGCTCTCCGACGTCTCCCGGTACGCGGCGGCGCTGGGCGACGAACCGGCCCGCCGGGCGGCCGAAAGCCTGTCCGCGATCCTGGCCAGTGCTGCACCGGCGGCGTTCACCGAACTGCACGCCCGCGACCTTGCGGCGCGGCATCACGACTCCCACAACCTACCCGACTCGCAACCGCGGCACATGCCCGCAGAGGCCCCATCATGCTGACCACGTTCGCCCGGACCCGCCCCGTCATCACCTCCCGCGCCATCGCCGCGGCGGCGGCCCGTTCGCTGCTCCACTGGCCCGACCGGCTTCTAGAGCGGGAGCACGGCGCGATGGCGCTTGAGGCGGCCGACTCCCTCGGCAACATCGGGCTTAAATCGATCTTCTCGCTGTGCGGCGGCGTCGACTTCGACGCGGACCCCGACGACATGATTTTCGCGGCGATCAGTACCGAATCGCTGCCGGTCGTTTTGGAAAACGTCGCCAACAAGAGCGTCGTTGCCGCATATGAGGCCGTCGGCGCCGTGGCGAACACGGTCTGTGCGGTAAGCGACCTGCGCAGCCTGCGACCGGAAGGCCGCGTGCGGCTCACGGCCGGCGGCACGTTCGAACGCGTCACCGGCGTGGGCTTGGAACTGAATCAACCGTGGCTGGGCGATGACAGCTCCCACAACATCACCGGGAGCAGCTATTCCCGGCTGTATCAGATCCCCCGCGAAGTGATCATCAACGACGACGCGGGCGCGTTCCTCGGCATGCCCAAAGTCGTCGGCCGCAACGCGGCAACGACCGTCGAACGCGTGCTGTTCGAATTGATCCTGGCCAACGCCAGCAGCTTTTTCGGCACGGGCAACGGTAATTACAAGAGCGGCGCCGGCTCGGCACTGTCGGCGACGTCCCTGGCGACGGCGGCGCAGACGCTCCGCGAGCAGAAGGACGACAACGGCGACCTGCTCCTGCAGGTTCCGCGGTTCCTCATGGTCCCGCCCGCGTTGGAGGCGACGGCGCTGGCGCAATATCGCCTCACGAACGTCGAGGGCGCCGGCAGCGTCAACGACGGTGGGAGCGAGATGGCCGGCGACCTCCCGCTCTCCCGCTACACGCCGATCACCGCCGGGTATCTCGGCGCGGCCGGCGGGCTGACCGGCGCCAGTGATACCGGTTGGTACACGTTCGCCAACCCGGCCGACATCGCGGCATTCGAAATCGGCTACCTCAACGGACAGCGGTACCCCGTCATTCGCACCGCGCCGACGGACGGCTCGTTCCTCGGCGTCACCTTCCAAGCCATCTTTGATTTCGGCGTCGCCGCGGCAGACCCGCGGGCCGCCGTGTTATCGGCCGGCGTGTGACCCGGCCCCGCACACAGCATCACCCGAAAGGAGCACGCACACGTGACCATCTTTGAGAAACTGGCCAACAGCCTTGCGGCGAAGAAGCAGACCGCCGCGAGCGACTTCCAGGGGCTCGTCGTCGAGCTGGCCCAGGGCAAAGAACCCAAGCCCGAACGCGTCGAGGACGTCCTTGCCCGGTCCGGGAAGTCGCTGGACGACCTGCGCGTCGCGGTCGAAAAGAAGCAGCACCGGCATGCATTGCGGGCGAGGATCGAGGCGGTTCCCAAGCATCAAAAGGAAATGGCGCAGCTTGAGCGGCAAATCGCGGTTGAGGATGAGAAGTTCAACCAGGCCCGGGACGCGCACGTCGAGGTGACGCTCCCGCTCCGCCAGCGGCACGAGACCCTGTCAGAAGCGATCAAGGCCGGCGAGCAGGCCCGCCAGCAGTTGATCGACTCTGCCGACGACGCCGACTTGCAGGCGGAGATTTGGGAGCAGCAGGAGCGGATCAACCACCTGACCCGTTACGGCAACCAACTGCGCGAGCAGGTCCGCCAACTGCACCAGGGGCGGGAGAAGCTCGCGCAGGCCGAGCGGACGCTCGACCGCAAGCTCGCCAAGCAGATCCGGGAAGAGGGCGAGCAACTCGTCGCGGCGGGCGGCACCGCCGAGCAGGAACTGGCCGGCGTCACGAAGGACATCGAGGCGGCCCAAACGCGGATGAACGAACTGCGCGAGCGGCTGCTCGTGTCGTAGGGCTCCTTTCTTCCCGCGGGGCGAATTGCCGCGGGTGATGCGGGCGACGCCGGCGGGGATCGTCCACCCCGCCGGCTAGCCTTTTTTAATCGGTTCGGTAGGTCGCCCCCGCGACCGGAGCGCGTGCCCCGGCCGGGGGATTTTGAAACACGAAGGGTGACCCCATGGCCGGCGATTGGTCTAAACGCGTTTCCCAGGGCGACCCCGTTCGCCTGACTGCGCAGTGGTACAACAACGTCACCCAGGCGGCGCGGGCGAACCTGAGCAACCGCGCGATGGGCGGTGCCCCCAGCAAGTACACGCCGCCCGAGGGGCTCGTGTGGGTGCAGAACAACAGCGGCGGGGACCGGGCCGAGTTCGACGTGATGGGCATCGACACCCCGCCGAACTCG
>DASXMX010000451.1:0-13184 GCA_036495445.1 Tepidisphaeraceae bacterium | reverse complement strand
CCGGGCGCGCCGTTCGAATGGCGCGCCCGGCGCGAAACCGCAAGCGGCGATCCCGCCATTCCTCAGGACGACAGTCGCCCCGCATCGAAACGCTTCATAACTCCCACGATCTGCCAAGCAGGGCGTAGGGGACACTCCGATGAGCAACTCCGGATTCTTTCCGATCCAGACGTGTCGCTTCCTTGCTACAATGCGACAGGTACCTCTTATGCGAAGGAGTCCGAAACCATGAAACACCTCATCCTGTCCCTCGCCCTCGCGTCTGCATTCGCCTCCGTATCAGGCGTGATCGGTTGCCAGTCCGCCCCCGAACCCAAGAGCGAGACGAGCACGAAGGCGGCGTTCGACCGCGGCGTGCCGGGCGGCACGTTCACGCGGACGCAGACGGCGACGGGCAACGTCACCGCCGTCGATGCCAAGCGGCGGCTGGTCACGCTCGACCTGCCCGAAGGCGTCAAGGAAACCGTCCAATGCGGGCCCGAGGTCGCCAACTTCGACCAGATCCGTGTCGGGGATCAGCTCAGGGTCACCGTCACCGACGAAGTGAAAGTGTTCATGGCGACGACGAACACGCCGACGGAGAGCGGCGTGGCAACCATAGCCCGGGCGCCCATCGGGGCCAAGCCCAGCGCCGTCGTTTCCGGCTCCTGGCAGACCACGGCCACCGTCACCGCCATCGACGTGCCCAACCGCCGGGCCACCCTGCAGTTCGAGGACGGCTCGAGCGCCAACGTCCGCGTGCGCGACGACGTGGACATGAACCAACGACAGGTCGGCGACAAGGTCGTAATCCGAATCAACGAGACGATCGCGATTGCGGTGGGAAAGGCGTGACCCCCGCTCCGTGAGCCGCGACGCGCAGCGGCGCACGTTCGGACGCGCTCTGCAGCGCGCCGCGGGCTAAGCGTCGTCTGGCATTTCCATCACCGATACCTGCCACGCGCAGCGCTCGCCGATCTGATCGCGCTCTGCCGGATGATCGGGATCCGTGCGGCTCGGGTTGAATTGACGGTCAGGCCACCGCGAACGTCTGCGCACTGACGATCGGTTCCGGCAACGCGCTTTCCGCAAACGCGTTGTTCGGGTCGAGTTGGGCGACCAGCGAGTAGCTGCCCGCCGGCAATGTTGCGGGGACGGGGAATCGCAGCCGCACGCGGCCCGATCGGCCGGGCGGGATGCGGACGGCCGCGACTGGGGTGGTGAGGACGACGTCGCCACTGCTGTCCGTCGCTCCCGCCGGTCGGGCCCAGAGGGCAACCTGCAGCCTGCCGGCGGCCGGGATGTTCCCGTCGTTTGTCACCGCGATCACGGCAAACCCGTTGCGGCCGAGCTTCACGCTCGAGCTTAGGGAAGCGACGGAGCCGGCGAGGGAAATGAACGGCGCCGCGACGGTCACCGTGCCGGCCGATGCCGCCGCGGAGGTGGTGCCGTCCGGCGCCGTCACCTGCGCGACGATGTAATAGCTGCCCGGCGGGAATGAGGCGGGCAACTGCGTGACGATCATCGGCACGGCCGCGGCGCGGCCGGTCTTCAGCCGCATCGGCTCCGACTTGGGCGAGCCGATCAGCGTCGCCCCGTCGACGCTCGTCGTGGTTGACGCGTACAGCGCGACGGTCGCGCGGCCGGCGAACGGGCCGCCCGAGTCGGCGATCTTCACCGTGACGGCGCGGTTGACCCTCGTCCCGGCCACCACCTGGGCGGGCAGGTTGTCCCGGATGATGGCGGGCGTGAGCGCGGCCGGCACGGCGGGCGGGGGCGGCGTGGGCGAAGGCGAGCCGGCGAGGAGGACGACGCCGATCTGGTCGTTGAAGCTTTCGTTGAACCAGACGTTCCCGCCCACGCTGATTAGTTCCTTCCCATCCGTGTCGTTCCCGCCCCCCAGATCCTGTTGTGCGATGACGGTGCCCGCCGTGTTGACCTCAATTAGGTAATCGGCGGCCCGTACGTAGATGTTTCCGTTGCCGCCCGAGGCGATGCCCGAGACCGGGCCAGTCGACATGGCAAACTCCTTCATCGTGCCGTCAGGCGCCAGGTAGCCGTAGAAGTTGCTCGTGTTGCCGTTGGCGGTGAGCTGCTCGGTGAACCAGAGGTTCCCGTCCGGCCCGACCGCCAGGGATTCGACGTCCCCGCCACTGGGCGTGGCGTAGACGGGGCCGAACGTGCCGTCGGTGCCGACGGTCCGGATGTCCGCGCCGGAGGAGAAGTAAAGCGCGCCGTTGTACGACAGGATCTGCCCGGACCCCGAGCCGCTGTAGCTGAACCGGGTAACCTGACCGTCCGGGGTCACGCGTTCGATGGTGGAGAAGAAATCGTCGATCCAGAAGTTCCCGTCCGGGCCAAGGGTCATTCGTCCGGCCGAGTTGAGCGACTCGCTGAGCGGGACGGCCGAGACGGTGCCGGTGGCCAGGTCGATCATGCCGAAGTTGTTGCCGGCGTTGAGGTAGATGTTGCCGTCCGCCCCCACCGCCACGCCGCCCGGGCCGTGTGCGGCGATGGAGGTCGTGTCGTAGACCTTGACCGCGCCCTTGGGGCTGATCGACGCGACGTTGTTGGCCAGTTGCGAGGAGAAATAGAGGTCCCCGTCCGGGCCCGCCGTGAGGTTCTGGAGGAAATTTGTCCCCATTCCGATCTGGGGGAATTCGGTGAATTTGATCCCTGTCGCAAAGAGCTGGCGGGGTTCGAGCGATTCGATCGACGCCGAGCGCGCGTTACCCCGGGGAACGACCGTGAAAGGGAACAAGTGTTTCTCCCTGTGAAGAGCAGTTCGACGAGTCATCGGACGCCCCGGCAAGCAAATGTACATTTCTTCGCCCACGCGGGCGCGCGGAGTTATCGGAACTAGCCCTAAAGGCATATCAAACCTCTGCTCCCCGTTTCGGTCTCATTTGATGAATTCAAATGAGAAAGGGAAAGGGGTGCCGCAATGACCAGGATACGACTGGATTCGACTCAAACGAGTGTCACGCCCGCGATTGAGCCGCTGGAACGCCGCCAGCTTCTTAGCGCAACTCTCGCAGGGCAATTCGTGGGGAACGTACCCGCGGCGTTGCTTCCCGGCAAGTTGAACAACCGGGTGACCGTGGAGGTGAGCAACACGTCGGGCGCGAGGGAGTCGGGGAAGTTGAGCGTCGGGCTGTACGTCTCGACAACGCCGGACCTGCAGGGGGACGCGGTGCTCGTCGGCACGGCGACTCGCGCGATGCGGCTGCGGCCCGGTCAGGGCGCGAACTTCCCCTTCCACTTCGCCTCCCCCGCCACGCTGCCGGACGGGTCCGACTACCTGGTGGCGAAAATCGACGGCCCTGCGGCCGTTGACGGATCGGCCGGCGAATCGATCGTCGCCGCCCCGCAGCCGGTGTCGGTCGCGGCGCCGTTTGTGGATCTGACAGGCCAGGCGATCAGCCCCGCGCTGCCCATGATGATGGCGAACGCCCGCAGCGTTCGTGGGTGGATGCCGGTCACGGTCACGAACCAGGGGAACATGCCGGCCAGGGGGCCGATGCAGATCGCCGCGGCCATGTCGTTGACGAGCACGTTCGACGCCGGCGCCCGCGGGATCGGAAGCGTGGCCCTGCCGGCGGTGACGATCAAGCCGGGCGGGACGCGGACGTTTCGCGTCCCGCTGACGATCCCAGCCGGCACGCCCGGCGGCACGTACACGCTCTTCGCGAACATCAACGCCGCCCGGCGGATCGCCGAGTCCGACTTCGCCAACAACATCGTGACCGCCAACGGGCCGCTGGTCGTCGTCTCGCCGACCACGACCCTCGGCGCCGGCGGTGGCAATGGCGGCTATGCGAGCGACGGCAGCGGCTTCAACAACGGAATCAGTGCACCGCCCGTCACGATCATCAGCGGCGGCGGCCACACGAACATTCACGTGAACCCGCCCGGCGGTGCGCCGGTCGTCGAACCGCCTTACTGGGGCGGCGCGGTGGGCGGCGGCGGCACGTCCGGCGGCGACACGACGGGCGATGATGGTTCGGGCGGCGGTGGAGCAACATGCAGTGGCGGTGACGACTCCGGCTGCAACAATTCCGGTGGAGACAACTCCGGTGGCGACAATTCGGGCGGCGGCACGTCCGGCAGCGATTCCTCCGACGACGGCACGGGTGGCGGGGATACCTCAGGCACCGATACCTCCGACGGCGGCGGCTCGGGCAGCGACACGCCGGGCACCGACGATTCCGGTGGCGACACCTCCGGCGCGAACGACAACGGCAACGACGGCGGCGCCGACGCCCCCGCCGACGGCGGCTCGACCGACAGCCCCACCGACCCAGGCGGTGATCCGAACGGGGGCGGCGTCAACGGCGGCGATGACCCCGGAACCGACCCCGGCGCCGGCACCGACTTCGGAAACACCGACGGCGGCACGGACTCCGGCGGCACCGACTTTGGCGGTGATCCGGGCACGGATTCCGGTGGTGACTCCGGCAGCGATTCGGGCGGAGGCGATTCGAGCGGCAGCGATTTCGGCGGGGACGCCGGCGACGCCGGCGGCTACGCCGACTTCGCCACCGCGGCTTTCGATTGCACGGCCGTCGCGAAGACCTCGCACGCCACGCCGCCTGCCTCGGTCGCGTTCCGCAGCATTCGCTAAACGAATGCCAGTCGATGTTGATCGGATCGACTCGGGCGGTTGCAATAGACGGCGTGGCGATCCCATTTCAACCTGCGGATTCGTCGTTCGATCGGGCCAACGCGCTGTATCTGGCACACGCATCGGACGTGGCGTATCACCGCGCCCCGGCCGCGGCGGCGCGGGAGAGACTGGGACTGGAAACGGTTGCGTTTCGCAACAAGATCACCCGCACGCGCGGGTTTCTGGGCGTCTGCGACACGCACGCGGTGCTGGCGTTTCGGGGGACGGATCCGGTGACGCTGCCGAACTGGGTGACGGACGCCGTGGTGCGGCTGGTGGAACGCGGCGAGTACGAAGGGCGCGTCCATCTGGGGTTCAGTTCGGTGCTCCGGCGGACGTGGGAGCAGATCGAACGCCTGTTGGACGAGGTGGGCGACAAGCCGCTGTTTTTGGCCGGGCATTCGATGGGCGGGGCGCTGGCGATGCTGACCGCCTGCCGGCTGACGCGGATGGGCCGGCCGGCGGCGGCGGTCTACACGTTCGGCTCGCCGCGGGTGGGCGATCCCATATTCTGTTCGGGGTACACGCTCCCCACCTACCGCGTCGTCAACCGGCTCGACCTCGTGCCGGAAATGCCGCTGGCGTCGCTGAAGCGGTTCCTGCCCGAACGGCCCCGCTTCACCAACGAGAAGTTCCTCGACCAACTCAAGCGGATGGCGGATCGCGTCCCGTGCTACGGGCACGTGAAGACGCTGGTCTACATCGACCTCGACGGCGCGATCTGCCCCAACGCCGACATTCATCCGTGGCACGCCCCGGCCGTCGCCCGGGCCATCGCGACACGCGGCAAGAGCTTTCACGAGGGAATCACCGATCACCTGATCGTGAATTACATCCGCGGGTTGGAAGGGCGAGAGATCGACGGCAAGCGAACGGAAGTCCGCCGTCGGCTCGATCCTGATTGAGCAAACCGGTTGATTCCGAGCGATTCCGCATTACGGCTCGGCCCTCGCTGAAGCCCGCAGGAAAGAACCACAGAGATCACGGAGAACACAGAGGGCACAGAGGGAAAGCAAGAGAGAATTAGCCACTGATAAACACAGATGCACACGGATCTGAAATCTCAGATTGGATTTCAAATCTGCATTTCATCTGTGTGCATCTGTGCCCCATTTGTGGCTCAAATTCATTCTTCTCCGTGCCCCCTGTGTTCTCCGCGATCTCTGTGGTTGTATTGTGCATGTTCGGCTATCGCGAGCTGACAACCGCCGGCGTGTCCGCGTTGGCGACATGGCTCGCCGGGGTCGCCTCCGGTTCGATCCGCGCGGACGTCGTCCGGCGCGAGAGATGGTTGATGGCGGGGAAGTCGACGCCGAGGAGGAGCGTGCCGAGCGCGGCCAGCGCCACGCCGGCGACGATCGGGACCGGGTGGAGGATGGGGATGCGGTGGTGCTGTTCGAGGTGGGCGGGGTGCTCCGGGTGGACCTCGGGCGAGGGGACCGAGCCGGCCGACTCGCCGCGGAGGAACATGGCGCCGATGATTCGCAGGTAGTAGCCGGCGGAGATCGCCGCGTTCACGACCAGCAGCACGCCCAGCCACACGAGCCAGCGGCTCATCGCGGGGTTGGTATGCGACGCCTGCCAGATCGGCCAGATCAGGTAGAACTTGGCGAAGAACCCGACGGTGAACGGCAGCCCGGTGAGGCTCCAGCAGAAGATCGCCATCGCGATGCAGACGAACAGGTGCCGGCGGCTCTGGCCGGCGATGTCGTCGAACGTCTCGGCGGACGTGCCGGTGGCGGCGGCGACCTTGGGCGTCTCGGGGTCCGCCGGTTCCAGGTACCCGGCGATGCCGCCGTCGCGGCTGGGGAGCAGGATCAGCACCCCCGCGGCGCCGGTGTTCATGATGCCGTAAGCAGCCAGGTAAAAGAGCACGCCGCCCAGGGCGGCGGCTTGCACGTGCGGGTCGGGCGTGCTGACCAGCGCCGTCACGCCGCAGAGCATGTAACCGGTGTGCGTGACCGAGCTGTAGGCGAGCACCCGTTTGACGTTCTGCTGCGGGACGCCCAGGAAGTTGCCGACGAACATCGTCAGCACCGCGATGACCCAGAGGAACCGGGCGATCGTCGTCGGCACGACCCAGTGCCCGCCGGCCGGCGTCTGGCTGACGAAGTAGAGCACCTTGAGGATCGCGACGAACCCGCTGGTCTTGGGCACGAACCCGAGGAACGCCATCACCGGCGTGGCGGCGCCCTGGTAGACGTCGCCGGCGTAGGTGTGCAGCGGGACCGCGGCGATCTTAAACGAGAACCCCGCCAGCAGCATGATGACCGCCATCATTTGCCATTGATGGTTCGGCCCGCCGAGCTGGATCACGCGGGCGATCTCGGTCAGCTTCGTCTGCCCGGTGGTGCCGTACAGGTAGCTGAAGCCGAAGAGCATGACCGCCGCGGCCATTGCGCCCAGGAAGAAGTATTTGACGCCCGCCTCCTGCGCCACCGGCAGCGGGCGGGAGATCGAGACCATGATGTAGGTCGGGATGCTGGCCAGCTCGATGCCAAGGAACAGGACGATGATGTCGTTGGCCGAGGCAACGAACAGGATGCCGGCCAGGGACAGGAGCATGAGGCCGAAGAATTCGCCGGCCTCGTGGCCGTATTGGATGGCGGGGTTGCCGGTCGCGTCGTCGTTGGTGGGCCACGCCAGCAGCATGAGCAGGATGCCGATGCCGGCGGCGATCAGCTTCACGTATTGCTGGAACGTATAAACCGAGACGGTGTTCCACTTGTCCGCGTCGGCGTGGCTGAGCGGGCCCTGGTTGAAGAAGGCGACGAAGACGATTCCCAGCGTGACCAGCGCCGCCACCGGCGCCGCCCGTCGGACCGCCGCGCTCTGCACCACCCCCGCCAACAGCAACAACGACCCCACCGCTACCAGCAGGATCTCGGGCCAGAGGACGGAAAAGATCTGAGTCATGATATTTGGCCGGCTTTTCGATTGCTCGTTGGAAGGCAATCACAGAGGACACAGAGAGCACAGAGAGCACAGAGGGTCAATTGGCCACCCGGCGTATATCGTCCTTGAGGCGCCGTACGTTGAAGTTAAGGAGAAGAGCTAGTTTTTGGTGGGTCGCCTTCAGATCGGACACCGCCTGATTTGCGTAAAGCGGGACCATCTGTTCGACGGCTTTGAGCTCCACGATCACCTTCTCCTCGACGAGGAAATCCATCCTGCCGCGGCCGACGACTTCGCCTTTGTACACGACATCGATCCAGACCTCCTGCTGAAACGGAATTCCGCGCAACCTGAATTCCATCGCAAGGGCATTCGCGTAGACGGATTCAGGAAACCCGGGCCCGAGCGTTCGGTGCACCTCGATCGCCGCGCCCAGGATGTCGTTCGTGATCCGATTCAACTCCGGATCCGGCTCCATCTCCTCATCAACAAAAATGTCCTCCTCCCCGGCAGCCATTTCTGTCCTCCCTTTCTTCTCTCGTGTATTTCCCTCTGTGTTCTCTGTGTCCTCTGTGCTCTCTGTGATTGCCTTTTGAGAATCAGCAATAGCGTTCCACCAACTCACCACAGGAAAAGAATCAGCAGAATCACCGTGATCCCGAAGAGCATCGCCGTCGCGTAGCCTTGGAGGTAGCCGCGTTGGATGGTGCGCTTGAGGGAGACGCCGGCGGCGCGGGGAGCGAGGCCGACGAGGTCGACCGTCTGATCGACCAGCCAATCAATGACATCCGTCGCCTTCCCGATCATCCACAGGGGCACGACGAGAAGCGCGTGATAGATCTCGTCCACGTAGAACTTGTTCTCGACCAGCCCGGCGATCGGTCCGAGCCGCTGCGCCAGCTTCGCGGCCAGCCCGCGGTCGCGCAGGTGCAAAATCCAGGCGATCCCGATGCCGAGGATCGAGACGATCCCGCCCATCACCAGTCCGCCCCACTCGACATGCGAGGGCTCGAGGCCGAAGTTCTCGGCGTCCACTTTGGGCAGCCCCGCCGCCACGGCCACTTGGTTCCCCAATATGTACGACGGGCTCTGGCCGAGGAACCGGCCCAGCGTGTTGCTCGGCCAGTTGATGTAGCCGGCGATCACCGCGCCGATCGCGAGCACGATCAGCGGAATGATCATGCTGGGCGGCTCGTGGCTGTGGTGCTCGTCGTGGCCGTGATCATCGGCGTGATGCGCCGGGGCGTGGGTCGTCTGACCGACGTCAACGCCGGAGGCGGGCGAGGTGTCGGTCTTCACGGCCGAATCGCTGGCCGTCGCGTCCTCGTGCGGCTCATGCCCGTGGGCAAACGCGGGGGCGGCCTCGTCTGGGACGACCAGCGGGCCTTGGAAGACGCGGAAATAGAGCCGGAACGTGTAATAGGCCGTCAGACCGGAGGTGATCAGCAGCAGGATGCCGAGCGCCGGCAACCGGTGCATCGCCGCCCCGACGATCTCGTCCTTGGAGAAGAACCCGCTGACGAACGGGAAGCCGGACAGGGCCGCACAGCCCAGGAGCATGCACCAGTGGGTGATCGGCAGCACGCGTTTGAGGCCGCTCATTTTCCGCATGTCCAGTTCGCCCGCCATCGCGTGCATCACGACGCCGGAGGCGAGGAACAGCAGGGCCTTGAAGAAGGCGTGCGTCAGCAGGTGGAACGCCCCCGCGACCGGCGCGAGCACGCCGACCGCGACGAACATGTAGCCAAGTTGGCTGACGGTCGAATAAGCGAAGACCTTCTTCAAGTCGAACTGCCGCATCGCGATGATCGCGGCAAAGAGGGCCGTCGCGCACCCGATCGCGGCGACGGTCTGCGTCGCGGCGGCGTTGCCGTAGAACAGCGCGCTGCACCGGGCGATCATGTAGACGCCCGCCGTCACCATCGTCGCCGCGTGGATCAGCGCGCTGACCGGCGTGGGGCCTTCCATCGCGTCCGGCAGCCAGACGTACAGCGGGAATTGCGCGCTCTTGCCGAACGCGCCGAGCATCAGGCAGAACGGGATCCACTGGACACACTTGTACTGCCACGGCTGCAGGTGGCTGATGAAGTCGGCGCTCGCGGCCTTGGTCAGGAAGCCGACCGGGTGAGTCGGATCGCCGCCGAAGTAGCTGACGGTCCCGAAGATCAGGAACGTGAGCATGATGCCGATGCCGAACCCGAAGTCGCCGATCCGGTTGACGATGAACGCCTTCTTGGCCGCGGCGGCGGCCGAGGGGCGGTTGTAGTAGTAGCCGATCAGCAGGTACGAGCAGAGGCCGACGCCCTCCCACCCCAGATAGAGCATCACCAGGTTCTCGCCCATCACCAGGATCGTCATCGCGAAGATGAACAGCCCCAGGAAGGCGAAGAACCGGAAATATCCCTCCTCGCCCGCCATGTACCCCTTGGAGAAGACGGTGATGAGGAAGCCGATGCCGGTGACGATGCAGAGCATCATCACGGAGAGCGGGTCGAAGAACGCTCCGGCGTACGCGCGGAAATAGCTGGGCGTATCCGGTGCGGCGATGCCCATCTTCGCCGGGTCGCCGGCGCCGATCCACTCGTACCAGACCTTCGTCGTCGAGAGCGCCCAGTGCCCATCGGCGGCGTCCCCGGCCTCGGCGTGGGCAGTCGCGTCACTCGCGTTTGGCAGAAGCTGCGCCTCATTGTGGTGGCCGAGCATGCCAAACAGCAGGATGAACGAGAGGATCGCGCTGGCGCCGACGCCGATCCAGATCGGCCAATGCGACCGCTCCCGCAGGTACCGCGCGCCGAAGAACCCCGACACGCACGCCGCGATCAGCGGCAGCAGCGGGATGAGAATCGAATACTGGACGGCAAACAGGTGATCCATGTTGTTTGTTGATCGTTGTGGGTGGTTGGTTGCGGGTTGTTGGTGGTCGCGCGGCCCAACCCACAACTCACAACATACGGCCCACCACCTTCAACCCTTCAACTCCCGCCACGCATCGGCGTCGAGCGTGTTTTTCTGGCGGAACAGCAGCACGACCAGCCCCAGCGCCAGCGACGCCTCGGCGGCGGCGATGACCAGCACGAAGATCACGAACGCTTGCCCGGCGTAGTTGTTGTGGTACCGGCCGAACGCGATCAGGTTGATCGCCACGCCCTGGAACATCAGTTCCGTACAAAGGAACATCACGATCAGGTTCCGCCGGGTCATGAACCCGATCATCCCGATCACGAACATGATCGCGCCGACGGCGAGGTAGTGTTGGAGTTGGAGGTCGGGCATCGTTCAGAAGGTACGAAGGCACGAAGGCACGGAGGCACGGTGGGGAAGCAGACGATCCGCCGCCTTCCCTTCGTGCCTTCGTGCCTTCGTGCCTTCGTGCCTCTCCATCTATGTCTCCGGATACGCCTTCTGCGTCGGGTTGTCGGTCCCGTAGACCGGGATGCTGTGCGGGTTGTCGTCGACCGGGGTGGCCGGGAAGACGACGGTTTCGGCCGGGGCGGGGGCGGCCGGCTCGTGCCGGAGCACCCGCCGGCGGGCGATCACGATCGCCCCGACCATCGCGATGGTCAGCAGCAATCCCGCCAGCTCGAGGCTCACCTGCTGGTTGCCGAACAGGTAGAGGCCGAGTTCCTGCGTCTGCCCTTCGACGTTGGGCGCGCCCGACTCCGCCGCGGATACAATGCCCGCCTCCGGCGAGCCGCGGTGCAGCTGGCCGGCCCGGTCGAAGATCACGAACAGCAGCACGCCCATCAGGGTAAACCCGATGACCGACGCGAGGAACGGATCGCGGCTGACATCGTCGTAGTCGGCCATCTGCTGCGCCGCCGTCGACGAGTCCGGCGTCCGCGCCTGCACGGCCAGCATGATCACGAACACATAAGTAATGAGGATCGCCCCCGCATAGATGATCACCAGCGCCCCGGCCATGAACTCCGCCAGCAGCAGCACGAACAGCCCCGCCGACGCGCCGACGGTCAGCACGAAATAGAGCGCCGAGTACACCGGCCTGCGGTGCGTCACCACCCGGATCGCCCCGAACAGGGCGATCGCGGAAAAGATCCAGAAGTATATCGAGTGAGCCGTCGCCCGATGGCCGGTCGTGACGTAGGTTTGGTGAACCACGACGGCCAGGAGCCCCAGCCCCGCCAGCAGCACGATGAAACCGCCGACGCGGCGCCAGCTCGGCTGAAAATGCCCGGGCAACAGCAGGATCGTCCCGACGCCCGCCACGATGCACAGGATAAGGATCGTCAGCGGCGCCACCACCATCGGCCCGGCAGCGGACGGCGGGAAGGCAACGGCAGTCAGGGCGGTAGCAGCAAGGGCCGCGAGCATGGGTAGCGTTTAGGGCCGCACCAGCGGTGAACACGCGCCGCGGGCCCACGCGAACCCTGCCGGTCCTCGCCGCCAGTGAGAGCGGGAGTCTATGAGTCCCCTATCCCCTTTGCAAGACGGTCGTGACGGATTTCACAGAGTCGGAATCCAGACGGACAACACCTCGCATGGTTCGCCTATGCGAGAGTCGCCGATCGGAATAAAGCTGGCGCGTAATCCGATAGAATAATTCGATATGTCGGTTACCTTGGGCGTGCAATGGGCGGATGGACGTTATGAATGTCGCTCCGGCGTTGGGCAATACACCGCGAGATGTTGGGCTTCGGAAGCCAAGTCGATCGGCCTGAAGATGCTGTCGCAGATCGATATGAACGGTTGGCCGCAATTTGGTCCTGACCAGCTTGAGGCGCTAATAGGCGAGTTCCTGCAGCTCAAAACGCACCTGGAGGCGAAGGATCTCGGCGGCTATGCCGAGGGTATCGACCGGATCGTTAGCGACTTGTCTCAACTCCGCGGACAGTACGGATGGGAGGGTGATTTCGGCTAGAGATCGGAGTTGTCACCAAAACGACTGCAAACAGCCCCGCGATTATCCATCCAGCAAGCAGCACTCGCCAGCGATAATGCCGGTGTCCGAGGAATTCCGAACGCAGATCACGACTTCCTCAATCGGCGGCCACTCCCTCCCGACCAGCGGCTCAATCGCCCCGGCAAAATCGCGCATCGACATCCGGCCATGCCCTGTCGCCAGCGCCGTCAGCGCGACGCGGCGAGCCCTCATCGCCGCCGCGCGCTCCAAGCTCGCTTCGATCAACCCGCGCACGACTTCGGGCGACGACTGGTAAAACCCGTCCACCGCCACCGCATGAATGACCGCCTTGTACGGCGTCCCGCAAGGCGACGTGACGACGAGGTCTCCCCGTTGTGCGAACCGCTTGCCACGTCGGGCCAGGGTTTCGTGCAGTTCCCGCTGCATCGGGTCGCCGTAGCGCAGGAGGATGGCCCCGCCCACGCCGCCGGAGAGGTTCAGGAAGACGTTCGCCGAGCAGACCAGCACGTCCACCGGCTCGTCCAGGATGTCGCCCGCCTTCACCGCCCAGCGCATGGCCCCACTCTACCGGCTCGCGCAAGCCCTCACCATGGCACGAAGCCCGGTGTTCATCGGACTAAAGCAGGGACGCAAGTTGCTCTGTCTCATTCCTCGATTTCGCTGCCCCCACACGCCGGGACACAGCGGCGCGAGGGAGCGCGGCTCATTCGACTCCATTGCCCGCCGCGCCGTCCCGGATCCCGGATTGCTGTCTTTCCAGCGAGA
>DASXMX010000450.1:0-6045 GCA_036495445.1 Tepidisphaeraceae bacterium | reverse complement strand
GCGAGTCCATGAACGACTTGATGATCCGCTCCCGCGCTTCCCGACGTGTCGTACGCGCAGCCATGCATCCTCCTTGACCGGTGGTTTTTCCCCCTCATCCAAATCTACCCGAAAACCGCCCGCGTCGGACGTGGCGCACCCGCTTTAACGCCTCGGTTGTGCCCGCCTTTGCAATTCGCCCAAAGTTACCTAAGTTGGGACGCGAATGCCGATTGACCCGGACAATTTGAAGCTGACCGATTTCCTGGACCTTGCGACGTTGCAGGAGATCCAGGACAGCTTCGCCGCGGTGGCCAACGTGAAGGCCACGATCACCGATGCCGCGGGCGCCGTGCTGACGCAGCCGACCCCCACGCGCGAGTTCCTCCGCCGCCAGCGAGTTCTCGCCGAGGAGGGGGAGCAGCAACCGCAGCGCGAGGGGGCCGAATTCGTCGCGCCGATCATGGTGAACAATCAGCGGCTCGGGACGATCCGCATGGCCGCCACCGGATCGCTCAACGGGCATGACGAGGAGAAGCTGCTTTCGATCGGAGCCAAGTACGGCCTGGACGTCAAGCAGATCCGGTCGATCTCGACGCAACTGACCAGGTCAAAGAACACCCGCGCCGCGGCGATCCAGTTCCTGTTCCTGCTGGCCAACGCGATCGCCCGGCTCTGCTACCAGGAGTTCCAGCTCCGCCAGCGGATCAACGAGCTGACGGCCGTCTATGGCGTCGCGATGATGCTCTCCGACGCCCGCGACCTGAAGCAGGTGCTGCAGCGCACCGTGCAGGTCGTCGCGGAGGTGATGGAGGTCAAGGCGGCCAGCCTCCGGCTCTACGACGCCGAGAACGACGAACTGAATATCAAGGCCGTCTACAACCTTTCCAAGGAGTACCTGAACAAGGGCCCGATCCGCTTGCCGCGGGCGGAGATCGATCGGATCGCGCTGACCAATGAAGGCTTCGAGTACATCGCCAACATGGGGACCGACCCGCGGGTGCAATACCCGCAGGAGTCGATTCGCGAGGGCATCGTTTCGATGCTCTCGGCGGGGATGCGATATAAGGGGAAGCCGATCGGCGTGCTCCGCGTCTACACCGAAAAGGAGCAGGCCTTCAGCCCGTTGAAGATCGACCTGCTCAAGGCGGTCGCCGCCCAGGCCGCGGCGGCGATCGAGAACGCGCGCCTCCTCAACGAATCGCTCCAAGCCGCCGCACTCGAAAGACAGGTGCAAATGGCCGCCGACGTGCAGCAGCGGATGATCCCTCAGAGCCCGCCGCACCTCCCCGGGCTCGACCTGGCCAGCGTCTACGTCCCCTGCTACGAGCTCGGCGGCGACTTCTTCGACTTCATCCCCCTGCCGGACGACAACCTGGGCCTGGCGATCGCCGACGTCAGCGGCAAGGGCGTGCCCGCCAGCCTCACCATGGCCTCGGTCCACGCCTTCCTGCGAGCGCAGGTGGACAACGTCTATTACCTCTACGAGGTCGTCCACCGCATCAACCAGATGCTCTGTCGGGACACCAAGCCGGGCGAGTTCGTCACGCTGTTCTACGGCGTGCTCGACGCCCGAAACCTGCGCTTCACCTACTGCAACGCCGGCCACCCGCCCGCCCTGCTGTTGCGGGACGGGAACGTCACAGAACTGGTCGGCGACAACATGGTCCTGGGCGTGAGCGAGGCGGAGGAATACAAGCAGTTCCTCATTCACCTGAAGAAGGGCGACGCGCTGCTGTTCTACACGGACGGCGTCACCGACGCGATGAACTTCAACCAGGAACGCTTCGGCCGCCAGCGGCTCATCGACGCCTTCCGCGAGGCCGGCGACACCAGCGCCGACGTCATCGCCCAACACATCCTCTGGCAACTCCGCAAGTTCGTCGGCATGGCCCGACGAACCGATGATGTGACGATGATCCTGGCGAAGATCGTGTGAGTTACGCCACCATCCGCAGCGACTGCGCCGTCGCGATGCGGACGTCCACGCGGCAGTCCAGCAGCTCTTCCATCAGGCGGTATTTTTTCGGCCGGGTGTAGACCTTGCGGGCCTTGGGCGTGTCGTTCTCGAGGAAGCAAGTGACCTGGAGCCGGCGGCCGATCAGTTCGAACATAAGCCGCGGGCTCTCGATCGCCCGGCTGTCCAACGCATCCGCGGCCCGGAGCAGCGCGAGGATCCGCCGCAGCAAGTCGTGGTCGTCCGCGCGGCGCAGGATCTCGTCGGCCCCGGGTTCGGGGACCTTGCCGCGGTGATAGAGCGTCAGGTAAGCCAACGCCCGGCGCTCGTTCGGATCGAACGGAAGGTGCTCCGCCTGCACGAGCATCCGCGCGCCTTGCTCAGGATGGGTATCGTCGTCAACGCTGCGGCCGACGTCGTGGACCATCGCCGCCAGGTGGAGCAGCCGGCGGTCGTCGCGCGTCAGGCCGTGCAGGGGCCAGGTGAGGTCGAAGATCTTCGACGCGATCTCCGTCACGCGCCGCTCGTGGTCCACCGAGCCGAGCTCGCCGTGGACCCACCGTTCCAGCGATCGGTACTGCAGGCACAGCGGCTCGCGCGACGACTGGAAGAGGATCGGGCTCACAGTCAAATTGTTCGGAAAACGGCCGCGTTGCCATTATTAATCTTGCGCGGGCGATCGGGCGGTTCGGTCGATCGAACTTCGCATCCTATAATGCCGCCCCGGCCGATACTGGTTGTGTCGTAGGGGCACGCGGCGGTGTGCCCCTCAGACGGACGAGGAACCGACGTGACGGCGTCTCTCAAACATGTGCCCGCGATCGAAGCCCGGGCGGCAATCGTCGCGCTGCTGCTGGCGATCGTGCTCGTCGTCGCGAAGTTCTTCGCGTACTTCCTGACGGGCTCGGCGGCGATCTTCTCCGACGCCTGCGAGACCGTCGTGAACGTCGCGGCGGCCGCGTTCGCGATCTACTCGCTGATGGTCGCCCACACCCCCGCCGACCGCGACCACCCGTACGGGCACGGCAAGATCGAATTCTTCGCCGGCGGATTCGAAGGCGGAATGATCGTCCTCGCCTCGCTCTTCGCAATCGGCAACGCGGTCCTCACGCTGATTGAGAGTGGCCTGCGGCCCGAAAGCCTGAACGCCGGCATTTTGGTGCTTGCCGGCGCGCTCGCATTGAATGCGCTCGCCGGCCTTTTTCTGGTGCGGATTGGGCGACGCACCGGTTCGGTCACTCTCGAGGCGGACGGAAAGCACCTGCTTGCGGATGCGATCACCAGCGTCTGTGCGTTGATCGCCCTGCTGCTGGTTCGCTTGACCGGCAAGCTGTGGATCGACCCCGTGGCCGCGATCGTCGTGGCGATCTACATCGCCTGGATCGGCGTCGCGCTCATGCGGCGTTCCGCCGCCGGGCTGATGGACCGGCAGGACAAAGCCGACCAGATGTTGCTGCAGCACATCCTGGACGGCCACACGGGCCCCGACGGGAAGGCACCGCGCATCTGCAGCTACCACAAGCTCCGCCACCGCCACAGCGGCCGGTATCACTGGGTGGACTTTCACGTCGTCGTCCCGCCCGACTGGGACGTCCGCCGCGGGCACGAGGTCGCCAGCGCGATCGAGTACGAGATTGAACAAGCCCTCGGCGAAGGCAACGCCACCGCCCATATCGAGCCGTGCGTTGTTGAAGGGTGCGAATCGTGCCGGGCGTCCGCGGGGGGCGAACGTCCCGAATCGGTATCGGCGCGACAAAGGTCGTGATCGCGGGTGCGTGCCAGCACCGGCCGAAGCTTCATGCCGGGCGTGTCGCCGTAGGGGAATTTTGCGAGGTAGATTTCACCGGGCTTCATCGACTGGCTCCCCATCGTCCAAGGTATAGATATCTTGGCGAGGGTCAGCTAATTCGTCGGCTCACTCTGCCGCCACCCCGCGCTCCCAATGTTGGCCCGCATCATCTTCTTCTGAGGGCGGGAGGACGATCACGATCTCGACCGGGCCAGCCGCCACATCGGCTGGAACGTCGGCCGACAGGTGGTGATTTTCGTCCACGCGACCCGTTAAACGAAGCGTAGGCATCGCTTCACTCTATCCCGACTCGGGGATGAAAGCCAAGACGCGGCCGGACAACAATCGCTGCCTTGCCGGTCATTTCACCCCGGCGTTGGCGAAGTCCTGAGCCGTCGGGAGATTCCCGCGGGTCATCCACTGGTCCTGCGGGATCTGCCACTGCCCTTTCACCTTTTGCAGGTGCAGCGCATCGGGCTGGAAATCGACCCACTGCGACCACCGTCCGCGCTGGCGTTCGACGCTGACACCGAGGTTCGACATGCCCTCCAGCACAAAACCCTGGTCGCCCACCTCGCGGCAGGGCGCCTTGCGGAAGGTGACCTGCCCGGCCCATTCGAAGCCGTTCATCTTGTCCGATTCGCTCAAGTCGAATGATTCCACGCCGGCAACCGTGATCTCGCGCAGTTGGCGGAGGTATCGATCGGGCGCGTACGCGCTGCCGGAGATGCGGGCGGTGACCCATCCGTCCGGCTTCTTCGCCCAATGTCGCTGGATCTCGGCCATGGCCGCGGCCTTGGCCGGCTCGTCCATCGCCGAGCTCGCGGTCGCGCCACCGCCACTCGTCGAGTCGCCCGCCTTCGTCGCATCGGCCGCGCCCGTCGCGGCGTTCTTGGCGGTTTCCGTTTCCGACTTCGTGCAACCCACCGCCGCGAATGCCATTCCCGCGATGACCAGGACGCCCAGAACCCGGTTCAGCTTCCTCATGGGAGCCTCCATGTCGTCAGGCGAAACAAATCCGCCGCCGTTTTGTTGCCGAGCCACACCCGTGCATGGCATTATCCCATCATCTCGCCGAATTCACACAACAATTTGACAGCTCGACACACCAAAGGTTGGAACGCGGTGCTCCTTGCTTCGTCATGGCTCGTCGCTTTAGGATTCGACCGAGATTCGCAATACGACCGAACCGGGAGAGAACATGGCGATTGAACAAGCCGCGGGACAGAATCGTCGCGACGTACTGAAGTTGGCCGGGGTGTTGACGGCGTCGATGATGGCCGGCGCGTTCTCCTGGCCGCTGCGGGCGGCGGAGGCGCACGCGCCACGACGCAAGGTGCTCTTCTTCACCAAGTCCAGCGGGTACCAGCACTCGGTCATCAAACGGAACAAAGACGACGAACTCTCCTACGCGGAGCAGATCCTGGGCGACCTCGGCAAGCGCCACGGATACGACGTGACCGCGACCAAAGACGGCCGCTATTTCACCCCCGAGCGACTCGCCGAGTTCGACGCCGCGGTCTTCTACACCACCGGCGACCTCACCACCCCCGGCCTCGATCAGCAGCCGCCGATGCCGAAGGACGGGCCCGAAACGCTCATCAAGTGGGTCGAATCTGGCAAGGGGTTCCTCGGCCTGCACAGCGCCGACGACACGTTCCTCACCGAAGTCGACAAGGACCTGCACGACATCGGCCCCATCCACCCCTACATCAAAATGCTCGGCGGCGAATTCAACAAGCACGGCAAGCAACAAAACGCGCGAATCCTCGCCAAGGAAACCAGCTTCGGGCCGATCCAGGGCCTGAAGGATTTCGAGCTGTTCGAGGAGTGGTACAAGGTGAAGAACCTCTCGCCGGACCTGCACGTGATCCTCGTGCAGGACACGCAAAGCATGCCGGCCGACGAGTACAAGCAGCTCAAGCCCTACCCGCAGACCTGGGCGCGGATGCAGGGCAGGGGCCGCGTCTTCTACACCAGCCTCGCCCACCGCGAGGAGACGTGGAAGATGCCCCTGTTCGAGAACATCCTGCTGGGCGCGCTCGCCTGGACGACCGGCAACGCCGACGCGGACGTGACCCCGAATCTGCTGAAGGTGAACCCCGAGGCCGCGGTTTATCTGCGGAAGGAATGATCGCGGAGGGCCACGGAAGAGAAAGAGCAAGAGCAGGATGAAGATTAGGAAGAGGAGTAGGAGTAAGAGCAAGAGTAAGATTAGGACGATGGCGCCTCCGGAACCGGGGTCCTACTCCTGCTCTTGCTCCTGCTCTTAATCCTCTTCCTACTCTTAATCTTCATCTTAATCCTGCTCTTCCGTATG
>DASXMX010000449.1:0-4650 GCA_036495445.1 Tepidisphaeraceae bacterium | reverse complement strand
CTCCAGGCGCGCGGAAAGATCAATCGGCTTGCTTCCGACTCCAACCATCCCCGCCGGTGCCGACATAGATGTGTTCCCTCTGAGTCAAACGGGATCTGATCCGTTCGCGCAACACGTGCACTCGCGCACCACATTCGTGCGCGTCGGCAGCAGCCTGCCGGGCGGCCATCGTCAAATCATCTGACTGTCGTCGGCCCACCGCCTGCCGCCCGCCACGATCGCCCATCGCCCCCCCCGGAAGGGGATTGCGACTCTGAGGATTACGTCCTCTACTTCGAAATGTATCGACTCATGCCGCAGGAATGCAAATTGCGGCGAAAGAGGGGTGCCCCCACGCGTCGCCCGTCGCTTGCAACGAGGGGAGGAAATGGGGTCGGAAAGTCGGAAACCAAATAGCGGTTCGATGCTGGGACGACGGCTCGCCCGCGCTGAGGTTGCCGTCCTGCGCGTCCGGCGGAACACGGAAACGGGGTCGGAAACCGAATAGGGGTTGCTCTGCGACCCGGCCGAGCTGCGGACCCGGTGGGTCGTTGAGCTGCACGATAAAAGCGCACAATCATTCTGGTCCGCGTCGAGCGGCACCGGTTCGTGGATGGGGCACTTTTGCCCGCGCCGACATCCCGATCCGGCGAGTCCGGACGGGGGGAGGAAATGGGGTCGGAAACCAAATAGCCGTTCGATGGTAGGACGACGCGCTCGCTTGCGCCGAGGTTTCCGTCCCGCGTGTCCGGCGGCGATCGCGCCGGACGTGCCGGAACCGGCGCAGCGGATCACCCAATCTCTATCCGCGTCATCCGTGCAATCCGCGGTCCCGCTCATCCGCCCTTTCCGCAAATCTTTTTTGCGGCTCCTGCGCATTTTTGCGGCCAATCCGCCTTCGTTAACTTCCAGCCGGAGCGGAACTTAGGCGAGCCGTTCTCTTGCATCAGAAAACGGCGATTTTCTCTTGCAATTCCTCGAACAGATACCTCACATATACCGTACATTCGAAGGAGGTACTGCATGTCGAGAATCGCGGGGTCGGAGGTTCAGGTGGTGGGGATGAGCACGGCCCAGGAGACGGCGCTGGCGGCGTTGCGGGCGGGGAGCTCGTTCCCGCAGGCGGCGGAGCAGGCGGGGGTCAATCGGGCCACCGTCTACCGCTGGGTCCAGCGGGATGCCGCGTTTCGGGCGGCGTACAACGCGTGGCAGCGCGAACTGGTCGAGTCGGCCCATGCGCGCCTCTTGAAGCTCAGCGAGCGGGCCGTCGAGGTGCTGGAACACGCGCTCAAGCAGCGGGACAAGGACGTCGCCTGCCAGATGCTCAAGCACCTGGGCGTCCTGCGGCCGCGGCGGGCCGGGTCGACCGACGAGCGGGTGGTGAAGCTGCAGCTCGACCTCCAAGAGAAGCGTGAGCTGCGCAACGCGGAGGTGAAGCTGGCCAACCACGTCCTGAAGAAGGCCCGGATCCCCCGCCGCGAGCGGCGGCAGGCGCTGGAGGGGCGGGCCACGCCCCAGTTCATGGAGGACCTGCGGGCGGCGATCGAGGCGGCGGAGCGGAGGGAGGCGGGCCAGGCGGCGACGGATGCGACGAAACGTGCGACTCCAGGCGATGCGCCGCACGCGGGCACTGCCGAAGCGGCGCCCGCGGGTGACCGCAAGCTTCGGCCGGAGCAGGAGATGGGGCAATCCGCCGGGCCGGCCGGCGCGGGGCCGGCTGCGACGGGGCGTGCGACGGGCGAACCGCTGTCGCACGAGCCGGTGGCATCGGCGCAATCGCAATGATCATCTCGGCCTGAGGTTACAGGCGGATTAAATGGGTTCCCATGCGACGGATGCGACGGTTTTGCGGATTCGGGCGGGCGGGGACGATCGTTCGCTCCAATGGGGCCACCGTGAAATGCAATCACGGAGAGCACGGAGGCCACGGAGAGCACAGAGGCAAAACAAGAGAGAATCAGCCACAGATGGACACGGATGGGGAATTCAGACGTGAGATTTGAAATCTCAGTATTCAAACCCGCATTTCATCTGTGTGCATCTGTGCCCCATCTGTGGCTAGAAAGCATTTCGTCTCGGTGTTCTCGTATGTTCAAAAAGACAAAGAAACGTTCTACTACCTCCCGCCGTGTCTGCGCGGCGAGGAGCATAGGCACTTCCAGATTGCAAATGAGATGCCCATAGCGAAAAGCACGTGTGCCGATCGGGTTGCGACGAAGGAGCATTCATTGCCGCTGGACGGCAGCGAGCGCCCCAACAAGCCGGTTCTCCCAGCCCAACAACTCGTCGGCGAAACGAAGCAGGCCGACATGCGGCACGGCGCCCGGACGAAGGCGGAGAATCTCCGTGACGCATTCGGCCTCCATGCCCGGCCCGCGCCAGACCGAGAGGCAGATCAACGCCGCCGCCGGCGCGCGGCTCATTCCGCCCGCACAATGGCACAGGACAATCCCGTCGAGGCCGTGGACTGCCTCTGCAAACTTCACGATCGCCTCGGCGTCCGCAGCAACGGGCGCGACCTCGATCAGGCCGTTCTGCTCGGCCCATCGTTTCCGGCTCATTGCCCGCTGCATCGCCATCACGTCATCCGCCACGGCGATTTCGACGTCATCGAACGCGAGGTCCAATCGGCGTGGCACATCGGACTCGACGCCAAACTCGCGGCGGCCATGGATCGAGACGATCGCGCCGACCGGGGGCGGCGATGTCCCGCGCAGGAACATCGCGGCCTCCGAGTAGCCGAATATGGCCAGTTGCGGGTGTTTCATCGTTGGCGCACAAAGCCCGTTGCAGCGGCCCGCTATGCAGCACTCGGCCCGACCCGTTGCAGCTTATCGTAGCACGTGCCTGTGCCGGAGACGTCGGCGATGCGGAAGCCGCGGCGTTCCATCAGACGGCGGAGCTTGAGGTTCGACTTTACGCAGGTCCACCGCCGGGCGGATCCATCACACGGAGTGCTCACCCCTCGGCGGGAATGCCGACGGACCTTCGATCAGGGATGTATCGCTTGGGGATCCACTGCGTCTTTGTCTTACCGTCGGAAAACCGCGTATAGCAGAACAACAGATCGTTCAGGAAGTGGACGGGTTGTGTGCAGATCGTCTCGATGAACTTGCCGAAATCGGCCGCGAGCGGCCCGTCGTGCTTTTCCGGCGGCATAGTTGTCGGCCACCAATAGACGGAGCCGGCATGCCGCCCGCGAACGACCCAGTGGATGTACGTGCTGGCGCCGCGAGAATGAGCGATCGCGATGAAATCGTCGCGGCCGTACGGCATCTCATCATCCTCGTATTCGCTGGCATTCCAAAAATCGAGGACCTCCTTGGTGCGGGCACCCCACTCATGGAGTGGAAAGATCTCGATCCCCTCGTCATCTCCACCGGGATCCGACCTCAGCCCCTTCGCGGTGTAAATCGCCCCGCCGTCGTGGCTCGCAAAAAATGCGCGAGCGGCGTCGGCGCCCGGTACCCGAGGAATACGCTGCAGCGCCGCCGCAGTCGCCGGCGGATGGGCAACATGCGAGACGGGCGCTATGAAGGCTTCCTTTTCCTGAGGGTCGCCGCATGCGTGGCAGGCAAAGGCGGGTGCCGAGTGGACCAGAAGGCGCTCGAAGGATTCGATCGGCATATGATGCACGTCCTGTATGGGATAACGGATGACGTTCAAACGGCCCGCCCAGCGCTGGTCACGCTTCCAACATCCCGTGCTGTGCGGGAGCGGTTCAATGTATCAAGCGATTATGTGCAACCGAACCGCCTCGGCAAGCGATAGAGCCGATGGAGTTTCTGCTGCCGGCACCGCTACCCTCGGACGCCGGCATCGATCTGGCCGGTCTATCCTCACTCCGGCTACCGCTGAATCGGCGGGTTCGGGATATGATCCCTCCGCCGTTCCGGCATTGAGACCTAACCACGAACCCCGAAAGGTCATCCTCCTCATGAAGTCTCGATCGATTGCTCTGAAGCTGGCGTTGGTGGCGGCATATGGGGTCGTTGTGTATCGGGCCGGTGCCCAGGAACTGCCGGCGGGCGCGGAGCCGCTCTGGCAGGTCGATGCGGTGGCGCCGGCGGGTGGGACCGATCTGACCTCGGTTAACGCCAAGCCGATGGGGCCTTGGGGGTTTGACCTGGCGGGGATGGACCGGGACGTGAAGCCGGGCGACGACTTCGCCGAGTATGCCAACGGCGCGTGGATGAAGCGGACGCAGATCCCGCCCGACCGGGCCCGCTTTGGCGCATTCGATGCGCTGCGCGAGCTGTCGGACCTGCGGGTGCGGACGCTGCTTGAAGAGATCCGGCGTGACGCCGCGACGCTGCCGGCCGAGGCGTCGCCCGAGGCGGCCGACCGGGTGAAGCTCGCGGGTTTGTTCGCCAGCTTCCTCGACCAGGCCGAGGCCGACCGCAAGGACGCAGCGCCGATCCGGCCGACGCTTGCCGCGATCAAGGCGATCGCCACGCCGCACGACATGGCGGTGTTCATGGGCCAGTCGCAAGGCGCGCTGGCCGCCGGCGGATCGATCGCGAACGTCGCCGTCTCGGCCGACGAGAAGGATTCCGATTACAACACGCTCTACCTGCACCAGGCGGGCCTGGGCCTGCCCGACCGCGAGTATTATCTCAATCCCGTCTACGCGAAGCAGAAGCAGCGATACCAGCAGTACGTCGAGCAGAT
>DASXMX010000448.1:0-11626 GCA_036495445.1 Tepidisphaeraceae bacterium | reverse complement strand
CAAGCTCCCCGGCTACACGGGAGCGCGATCCTTGCAGACATCAGAATGCGACAACTCCCATGGGCCTCCTCTGTGAAGCCCGGCGGTTTAGGAATGGGCTGCGGCTGTGAAGCTGGGCAATGTCCCACGCAAGCACATGATAAAACATCGCGTAGGACGGGACATTATGGGACATTTTGGGACATGGCCCGGAGGAGGAGACGCGGAGACGCGGGGATACGGGGACGGGGAGAAGGGGGAGCGGAATCGGTCTGCGTCAAAGCAGGAAGTTCTGCGTGCTCGGTGCCGGCGGACTCAGGACTCAGGACCCAGCACTCAGGACCGGCTCGTCAGCGGCTGGTCCGCACGGGCCAGGTCTCGGGGTCGGCGGCGTTATAGACGTAGCCGACGCCGAGCAGGTCGGTGGGGGACATGACGCGGAGCTGGTCGTGGCCCATCTCGCGGATCACGCATTTGAGGGCATCCGCAAAGTGGGGGAGCGGGACGGCGGCGGTGCTGCCGAGGCGGTCGAGCACCCGCCGGCCGAACTTCAGCAGCGGCACCGGCCCCCGCGCCTCACTCACGATCAGCAGCCCCAGTTCCGACAGCAACTCCTGCAACTCCCGGTGCTGCTCATCGGAGAGATACCATCCTTGCTGCGAGGCCTTGGCGTCCCGCGGGCCCGAGCGAAACCAGAAGATCCGTCTCATCCATAGCCCCTTTACGTCTGACCCCTGCAACAACCACTACACCCGAGCAGCCGCGGCATTGTAGCCGGCTGACGGACGAAGTTTCCTTCCGAATGTGTTACCCCGTATTACCGCCTTGGCGGCCGCGATCGGCCATCTGCATTTCGGGATATCGCGGGGGCGTTCAAACGACCGGGTCCGCGGAGTCGCGTTGGCTCCTAGTTTGTTTATAATTGCGGCACAACTCGCGATTTTCCTCCATTGACCCGTGGAACTCTGTGGAGTTAGATCGGATTGTCGTTTGGGTTGGAAACGAAAGGAGTTGCGCGATGCCCAGGCTGCCGATCCTTCAGTCGTTCATTCCGACCCCCGATGGCGCGCGGCGCAAGCCGCAGCCATTCAGTCCGACGACGCTCAACAAACAGGCCCGCATCCGCGGCGCGAACGTCACCGAAAGCATTTGCCCCTACTGTGCCGTCGGCTGCGGCACGCTGATCTACACGAAGCAGAACGACGTGATCGACATCGAGGGGAACCCCAGGAGCCCGATCAACGAGGGGACGCTTTGCCCCAAGGGGGCGGACGGGTTTCAGATCCATCACAACCCGCACCGCATCAAGCACGTGATGCACCGGGCGCCATTTTCCGATCACTGGGAGATCAAGCCGCTGGAATGGGCGATGGAGCGCGTCGCCCAACTGCTGAAGGAGACGCGCGATCGGGGTTACAAGGAGAAGAACGCGAAGGGCGAGTACGTCAACCACGTCACCAACATCGGCAGCCTCGGCGGGGCGACGATCGACAACGAAGAGAACTATCTGATCAAGAAGCTCCTCTGCGCGGGATTGGGCATCGTCTCGATCGAAAACCAGGCCAGGATATGACATAGCGCCTCGGTGCCCGGTCTGGGCGCCTCCTTCGGCCGCGGTGCGGCCACCGGTTACCAGCAGGATATGGCCAACAGCGACTGTATCCTGATCATGGGCTCGAACATGGCCGAGGCCCATCCCGTCGGCTTCCGCTGGCCGATGCGGGCGCGGGAGAAGGGCGCGCAGCTCATCCACGTCGACCCGCACTTCAGCCGGACCAGCGCGATGTGCCAGACGTACGTCGCGGTGCGCGCGGGCGGCGACATCGCGTTCCTCGGCGCAATCGTCAACTACATCCTGACGAACGACAAATGGTTCAAGGAATACGTGCTGGCGTACACGAACGCGGCGATCGTCGTCCAGGAGGGATACGAGGACGCAGAGGACCTCGGCGGAATCTTCAGCGGGTACGAACCGGAGACGCGCTCGTACAACGCGGACAAGGGCCGCTGGGGCTACGCCGGGTCGGAAGCCGACGTGTGCCAACGGGATGCGCGAGACGGCGCTCGCGGGCCGGTCGAGCAGGGGCTTGGCGGCACGGGCAAGACCGGGTCGGGGCAACGAGAGACCGCCGCGACGGCCGAAGGCACGAGCCAGCACGGCCACGGCCTGATGGGCCTGGCCAGCGGCCAGACGCGCAACCGGGCCGCCAACATCGTGCCGCCTCCTGACGGGAAGATCGAGCGGGACGAGTCTCTTCAGCACCCGCGGTGCGTCTTCCAGTTGCTCAAGAAGCACTTCTCGCGCTACACGCCCGAGACTGCCGCCCAGATTTGCGGCTGCAAGCCGGAAGAGATCATCAAGGTCGCCGAACTGCTCTGCCAGAACTCCGGCCGCGAGCGGACCAGCATGATCGTCTACGCGCTGGGATGGACGCAGCACACGACAGGAGTGCAGACGATCCGCTGTGCCGGGATCATCCAACTCCTGCTGGGCAACATGGGCCGCCCGGGCGGCGGCATCATGGCGATGCGCGGGCACTCGACGATCCAGGGCTCGACCGACATCCCTACGCTTTACGACTCGCTGCCCGGCTACCTCCCGCAGCCGGCGAGCATCGAACAGCATCGCTCGCTGAAGGCGTACTGCGAATTCGAGGGGCTCGCCGCGGGCTATTGGGCGAACACGCCCAAGTTCATGGTCAGCCTGCTAAAGGCCTACTACGGCGACGCCGCCACCAAGGAGAACGATTTCCGCTACGACTGGCTTCCGCGGATCGATGGCGACTACTCGCAACTGCCGTTCTTCAACTCGATGGCTCAGGGAAACGTCGATGGGTACTTCCTGTTCGGCCAGAACCCCGCTGCCGGCGGCCCAAATGCCGGGCTGCACCGGGCCGGGCTGCGGCAGCTCAAATGGCTCGTCGTCCTTGACTGGTTCGAGATCGAGACCGCCTGCTTCTGGAAAAACGACCCCAAGGGCCCGCCGCCGGGCGACGTCGGGACCGAGGTCTTCTTCTTCCCCGTTCCCCCGATCACCGCCAAGGAAGGGTGCTTCACCAACACGCAGCGGCTGATCCAATGGCACGACCGCGCGGTCGATCCCGAAGAGGATTGCCGCAGCGACCTCTGGTTCGTCTGGAACCTGGGCCGGCGGCTGAAGGAACTCTACGCGGGCTCGACCAGGCCGCAGGATCAGGCGATCCAAGCGCTCACGTGGGACTACGCTTACGACGAAGAGCCGCGCCTCGCGGACGGCTCGGTCAGCCGCATCGAGAACGAGCCGGATGCGGCGAAGGTGCTGCAAGAAATCAACGGCCACTCGCTCGTCGAGCGGGATGAGAAGACCGGCAAACGCCGGCTTCTTCGCGCGTTTTCCGAATGCAAGGACGACGGCACGACATCCTGCGGCGGTTGGATCTACAGCGGAGTCTTCCCCAGCTACGACCGCAACCGCGCCCGCGAGCGGATCGTTACGAAGAACCCCGTGCAGCCGAACTGGGGATACGCGTGGCCCAACAACCGGCGGATCATGTACAACCGTGCCAGCGCCGACCCTCAGGGCCGGCCCTGGTCGACCCGCAAGCAGTACATCTGGTGGGACGAGCAGGCGAAGCGCTGGGTTGGCCCCGACGAGCCGGATTTCGAACCGGCCAAGCCGCCCGATTACCGGCCGCCGCAGGGAGCGCGGGGCATGGCGGCGATCGCGGGCGATCAACCATTCATCATGCACCCCGACGGGCTCGGCTGGCTCTTCGCCCCGGCCACGACGAAGGATGGGCCGTTTCCCACGCACTACGAGCCGGTGGAATCCCCCGTGTCCAATCCTCTTTACAAGCAGGAGGACAATCCTACGGCCCGCTACTTCCAAGGCCCGCTGAACGTGATCGCGCACACACCCGAATCGGAATACCCGATCATTGCGACGACGTACCGCCTCACCGAGCATTACCTGAGCGGCCCGATGAGCCGCTTCAACAGTTGGCTCAACGAGCTCCAGCCGGCGATGTTCGCCGAGATCTCGCCCGAGCTGGCGGCGGAGCGCGGCATCGTGCACGGCGGGTGGTGCACGATCCACTCGCCGCGCGGCACGATCAACGCCCGGGCCATGGTGACCAAGCGAATGAAGCCCCTCGTGATTGCGGGCCGGACGATCCACCAAATCGGCCTGCCGTTTCACTGGGGCTTCTCGGGCGAGTCGGTCGGAAGCCAGACCAACGACCTGATCCCGATCGTCGCCGACCCGAACGTCAGCATGCACGAGGCGAAGGCGTTCACCTGCGACGTGCGGGCCGGGGAAGTGCCGCAGATCGAGCCCAAGCCGAACTACCCGTTTGCGCCCTGGCCGGTCCGCGGCATGGTCCCGCAAACGCCCCGCAGCGGTCAACCGGAAGGACAGGTGGGACGATGACGTTTAAGTTGCCGATCGTCGGCGATGGCGTGGCGGCCCAGCTTCTGGAGCGGACCCGCGAGATGGCGGTTGAGGTGATCGGCGATCTGCCAAACGCCTTTCCGCCGCGCTGGACCGAAGTCCCCCAACCGGCTGACCATGGCGGCGACGCCCGGCAGATCATGGGCTTCTTCACCGACACCACGCTCTGCATCGGCTGCAAGGCTTGCGAGGTCGCCTGCAAGCAGTGGAACCAGCTTCCCGCCGAGGGAATGAATTTCACCGGTTACAGCTACGACAACACCGCCCGCCTGAGCGCCACAACCTGGCGGCACGTGGCGTTTAAGGAAAAGATCGGCGAGGACGACGCGGCGGGCATTAGCCGCTGGCTGATGATGAGCGATGTCTGCAAGCATTGCCAGAGCGCCCCCTGCCAGCACGCCTGTCCGACCGGCGCGATCATCTACAACGAGTTCGGCGACGTCTACGTTCAGGGTGACATCTGCAACGGATGCGGGTATTGCGTGGTCGCCTGCCCGTTCGGCGTGATCGAGCGGTCCGACCACGTCGCCGGCATCCCCGCCGACGGGCATGCGCACAAATGCACGCTCTGCTACGACCGGCAGGCCGAAGGGATGACGCCGGCCTGTGCCAAGTCGTGCCCGACCGCGTCGATCCAGTTCGGCTCCGTCGACGACCTTCGCGCCAAGGCCCGGCAGCGCGTGAATGAACTCCGCGAACGCGGCAACGACAAGGCGTACCTTTACGGGTGCGACTCGGTGGGGGACTACGGCCCGCTGAACTCGTTCTTCCTGCTGGAAGACCACCCCAACGAATACAACCTGCCCGAAAACCCGCCGCAGCCGTTCGATGGGCAGGGCAAGCGGTACGCGGCGAGCCTTGCAGTGGGCGCGGGCCTGGCGATGGTGGCGGCGATGATCTTTGGCGGAGGTGGCAGACGTGGCCGATGAAACCCCCGAACGCGTCCCGTTCGAAGCCGAGTGGACGCACGACCTGCAACACTGTTCGGATCCCAATCGCGTGGTCGGCGGGCGCGGCGCGTTCACCGCAGGACAGGCGCAGCCCATGGCGCGTCGCGAACTGCGTTCGGCGGGCCGCCCGCCTGCGACCGGCGTGCAGACCGAACGGCCGCCGGTCCGCTTCTCCCACGACCCCTCGAAAGAGCCGTCGTACTACGACGTGCCGATGCTCAAGTCGCCGCCGTGGAAGTGGGAGATCGCCTGGTACTTCTTCCTCGGCGGGCTCTCGTCCGGTGCCTACACCGTGGGCCGCATGGCCGAGCGGTTCGGCGGTAAAGAGTATGCCGAGATCAGCCGGACCTCCGCCTACACGGCCATGGCCACGTTCGTCCCCTGCCCGCCGCTGCTGATCCACGACTTGGGCGACCCCAAGCGATTCCACCACATGCTGCGGGTCCTTAAGCCGACCTCGCCGATGAGCCTGGGGACATGGGCGATCATGGGATACAGCGGCGCGCTGACGGCGGAAGTGGCCCGCCAATGGGTGCTCGCCCATGTGCCGCCCAAAAAACGCGGCGCGTTACTGCGCGCGGGCACCGCGACGGCCGAGGCGATCCATGACGTGCCCGGCATTCCGCTCGCGTTAACGGTCGCGGGCTACACTGGCGTGCTGCTGAGCACCAGCGCCAACCCGCTTTGGTCGAAGAACAAGTGGCTCGGCCCGTTGTTCAGCGCCAGCGCCATCGCGACCGGCGCCGCGGCGACGAGCTTGGCTCTGTCGATGTTCGGCAAGCGGGGCGGTCGCGAGGAATCGCACGCGGCCCTCGAGCACATCGATACCGCCGCCCATATCGCCGAGGCGGTCTGCCTTGGCGGGTTCCTCAAGGAAGCCGGTGAGAAGGGCAACTCGCTCACGAAGGGCTCGATGAAAGGCCACACGGCCGTCATGGCCGGCGGCCTGCTCGCCAGCGAACTGCTGAAGCTCATCCCCTTCCGCGGTACCCTCCGCCGGATCACCATGATGTTCTCGACGATCCTGAGCCTCGTCAGCGGCTTCGCCCTCCGCTGGGCCATGGTCCACGCCGGCCACGAAGCCGCCAACGACCCAAGGACCAATCGCCTTTCCAGCCGGCGTGCGGACGTGTGAAAACGAGAAAACCAGCGCCGCCCAGACGCCAAGGACGCCGTTCTTATAGCCCCGATGACGCAGCGGCGATGTTCTGAGCAGCGTCGACGACCCGCCAATTCAGATCGCCGGCGACCAGCGCGCCAGTCGTTTCATACCGACGCGGAACGTCTGCGAACAGCCGATCGCCCTCGCGCCAAGGGAAAGTCGAGCGGGTGATCGTCCACTCCCGGACTGAACCCCGCCGAAACCCGAGCGAGAGTTCGATATTGAGGGACGCCCGATCCGTCGGCCAAAGTTTGTCATCTTGGGCGGAAGCGAAGGATCTCTGGGTCGGTTGGGTCGCTCGCGTTTGAGGTCCTTCGCTGCGCTCAGGATGACGGCGGGGCGGGCGGTCGCCTCGTCCGAAGCGGGCATTGAGGCCGACGTCTTTTGCGCTGAAGGGCGGGTCGTGTCGGCCACGACACAAAGCTGTTGAATGTGCCTATTTCTTGTTCAACGGCGTTCGGCACTGAGTGAGGAATGAGCAGCAACTTGGCCGGCCGGTGTTGGCAAACTGGCCGAAACTCGCGGAAAGACAACTGCATCTGATAATGTCGCGGCTGGCACATCGTTTGAGTAGGTGATTTCCGGGCTATTGTAAGGTTCCAAACCAACTGAGAAGGAGACATCATGCTGCATCGGAAGGGTGCGGCCACGCTTGCCGCGTGTGCCGCACTGGCGTGTGCGGGGATCGTTCGCGCCGAGTCGACCGGCTCGGAATCGCAGGACGGGGTCGTATTACACCCCACTTATTTCCAGGAAACGACGACCGCCCCCGCCACGGAGCCGACTACCGCGCCGGCCTCCCAGCCGGCGGCGCCGGCGCCCAAACCCCTCATGGCCGGGCTGACCGCGATCGGTATCGGAAAGCCATTGTCGGATGCCAACATCACCATCGGCGGATGGGTAGCAGGCAGCTATACCGTTTCGGCGAACGGTGACAGCCCCCACATCCCGATGGCCGGCCGGTTCTTCGATACGAAGAACAACCGTGCCGTGCTCAACCAGATTGATTTGTTCATCGATCGTCCCGTCGACTACGGCAAGGCTGCCCAGAACCACACGATTGACATTGGCGGGCACCTCGAACTCGGGTACGGCTGGGACTTCGGCCTGCTTCACTCCAGCGGCATCTTCGACAACCCGGCCACACTCGGCGTTACCGACGGGTACTATGCCAGCCGCGATCACCCGGAGAACCAGTTTGACATCCTGCAGGCCTATCTCGACTTCGCCCTGCCGCTTGGCAGCGGGCTGCGCATTCGCGCGGGCAAGTTCGTCACCCTTCTCGGGTACGAAGTAATCGCGCCGACGCAGAACGCGTTCTACTCGCACAGCTTCCTGTTCAGCTTCGCCATCCCGCTGACGCAGACCGGCGTGATGGGTGAGTACAAGTTGAGCGACGACTGGCTCATCGACGCCGGCATCACCCGCGGCTGGAACCAGTCCCTTAACGACAACAACGGCGACCCCGACTTCCTCGGCGGCGTCACCTTCACTCCGCAGGCCAGTGACTTCCTGAAGAAGTGGAAGTTCATCCTGAACGCGTCCTTGGGCCCGCAGGGCACGAACGATAACAGTAACTGGTGGACCGTCCTGGATTTCCAGGCGATCTACACCGCAACCGACAAGCTCACGCTGGCCGTGAATGCCGACTACGGCGATGCCCCCCACGCCCCTGGCGTAATGGGTGCGGCCCAGTGGTACGGCATCGCGGGCTACGCGGCCTATACCTTGAACGACTATCTCACGCCGAACCTGCGGCTCGAATACTACGGCGATACCAAAGGCTTTACCCTCGGCGTCCCGGCAGGGTCCCCGGCCGGAACCCTTCCGATGGGCCAGAACCTCTACGAGGCAACGGTCAACGTCAACATCAAACCCTTCCCCAGCGACGCAATCGGGCAGAATCTCGTGATCCGGCCCGAAGTGCGGCTCGACTACTCTGAGCACCGCTTCTTCAAGAGCAGCACGCACTACGACCAGTTCACGTTCGGCATCGACGCGTACTTCACGTTCTAGTCACCCGTCGAGCCGCGGCAACGACGCTTCGAAATCGCTTGGCGCCCCGCGACCTTCCCGTCGCGGGGCGTCTTGCATTGTTGCAATCGTGACGCTGGACGTCCGCCGGCCCAACGGACGCTGCTCCCGGGGCACACACCCAGGCCACCGCGCCCTCCGAAAGGTGCCGTTTTGTGGCGTTCTGTGGCACCGTTTCGCGACATCGAATTCGCGCAAATATATTAGATAAATTGTCTTGTGATTATTTTACCCATTTTTACGATATACCACACCAACTATTTCGGATCGCTCCAGAATATAGTGCTCCTGCTTCCGGTTGCTCACCGTACACCAGCCGAAAGGTCTTTGGGAGCCTACATCCATCGCATGACCACCAGCAGAGACGCGCCGCTGATGAAGGCCCACAGCAGCAGGCCCTGAACCATCGCTTTCCAGCCGACCGCTTTGAGCGTGGAGGCGCTGAGCCCGGCCCCGATCAGGAAGAGGGCCAGCGTCAGGCCGGCGATGGCGACGTGGGCCGTCATCGGGGCCACCGCCGCGACGCCCGGCACATAGCTGCGGGCGACGGACGCCAGCAGGAACAGTCCCACGAACCAGGGCACTTGCACCTTTTGGCGTTCCGGGGTCGATGCTCGCTCCGGGCGGAAGCCGAAGGTTGAGTTGGCCACTGCGGGCCGACGGCGTGCACCGGCGGCGTACGCCATCGCAAGCGCCACCGGCACGATCCACAGGGTCCGGGACAGTTTCACCGCGGTTGCGGTTTGCAGGGCGGTCAGGCCGTATCGCGCCGAGGCGCCCACGACCGACGAGATGTCATGGATCGCCACGCCCGCCCAAGTGCCGAACTGGCTCTGGCTCAGGTGCAGCGCGTGGCCCAGCGGGGGAAACAGGTAGAGGGCGGCGGCGTTGAGCAGAAAGACCGTGCCCATGGCGACCGCGATTTCCCCCTCGGCGGCGGAAATCACCGACCCGACCGCCGCGATCGCCGATCCGCCGCAAATGGCGGTGCCGGCCGAGATCAGGGCCGACGCCTTGGGATGCACCTTCAGCCGCCGGCCGACGAAATATCCCAGCAGCATGGTGGCCGCGATGCTGCCCGCCGCGAACAGCGACCCGCCGGCCCCCGCGCGAAGCACCGTCGGCAGGTCCATGCCGAAACCGAGCATCACCACGCACACCTGCAGCAGCCACTTGGACGCGCGGTGCCCGGCCTTTTGAAACGGGTTGCCGATGAGAAGGGCCAGGGCAACACCCAGTCCAAATGCCACCGCCGGCATTGCCCACGGGCTGAGGCACAGGGCGCAAGCCGCGACAAACGCCATCCGGGGCAGCAATTGCCCGCCGAGAAGGCCGCCGAATCCGCGCCCGGACTTGAGGCTGTCAGTGTGAACGAGCGTCCGGGATGTGTTCCATGCAATTCTCATTGGCCAACAGATCCTCTGCTTGCGGAGGGAAGGCGGATCGTTGCCTCCATGGGCGGACAGTACGACATTCAGGAACATAAGGCGAAGACATATTAATTATCCAGTAAATAAGGTATACTTATTCCATGAACCGTACCCACCTCACCGCGTTTCATGCAGTTTCGGAAGCTGGCAGCTTCAGCAAAGGTGCCGAGCGGCTGCTCGTGAGTCAGCCGGCCGTCTCGCAGCAGGTGGGGGAACTGGAAGCGGCCCTGGGGACCCAACTGTTCGACCGCCTGCCCAAGGGCGTTCGACTGACGGCGGCGGGGGAGGTGCTGGCGTCGTATGCCCGGCGGCTGGCGGCCATCGAGCAGGAGGCCGAGCGGGCAATGCAAGAGGTCCGCGGCCTCCGTCGCGGCCGGCTGGCGGTCGGGGCGAGCACTACGATCGGGGCGTACCTGCTGCCCAGGCTTTTAGGCGAGTTTCGCCGGCAGCATCCGAGCGTCGAACTGGAGGTCGACGTAGCCAACACCGAATCCATCCGCCGCAAAGTCACCGAAGGCCAGCTCGACCTGGGATTGACCGAAGGGGCAGTCGGGGATGAGACCGGCGAACTCGAGTCGCGTGCCTTTTTCGAGGACGAGTTGGTGGCCGTCGCGCCGCCCGATCATCCGTTGCTCAAGAACCGGCGGGCGACGGCAAAGGCCTTCTGCGCCCGTCCGATGGTTATGCGGGAACGCGGTTCGGGCACGAGGGAAGTCATCGAGCGGGCGCTGGCGGGCAAAGGCTTGGCGGTTGAGCCGACGTTGGTGCTGGCCAGCACCGAAGCGATCAAGGCGACGGTGGCGGCGGGCGTCGGAGTCGCGTTCGTCTCGCGCCTCGCGGTTGGCTTGGAACAGGAGACCGGGCGATTGGCAAGGGTCCCGCTGGCGGACTTATCGATCCACCGGCCGCTGCACCTGCTGCGGCTGAAGAGCAAATCCCAAAGCGCCGCCACGGCGGCATTCCTCTCGCTCTTGAACGAACGCCCCGCGCCGAAGCGCGGGCCAAAGAGGTAGCGCGTCCATGGCCGCGCGGCGGCATGCCGCGCACCACGAGCCAGCGGTCCTGCAGGCCGACGTCCTCGATCAGCAGGTGAACCAATTCGCCCGGGCGCAGGCCCGTTCTGGCGAGCGTGAAGTGGACGGCGAAGGCCCAGCGGCCCGCGGCCGAGAGGAACGCCAGCTCCCGGTCGGCGTCGAACACGAAGATCCCATCAACGCACCATCTGTACGATCCAGCGGCGCAGTGAGGTCAGAGAACGGCCGCGGCGAAAGAGCAGCACGAGTACGAACGCGGTGACGCCCAGCGCGGCTTGGTATCGGAACGTGTCGACGAACGCGTTCACCGTCGATTGGACCAGCAGGCGGGCGTGGAGCAGCCCCATCGAGGCGGCGTCCGCCTGCGAACGCGGAAGGCCGGCAGCCTCAAGGGCCGCGGCGCCATCCCGCAGCGCGTGCTGCGTCGCGAGGCTGAAATGATTCAGTGATTCGCCGAGGCGGCTTGACCAGAAACTGCGCTGTCGATCGACGATAATGGCCAGGATCGCGATGCCCCAGCTCCCGCCGAGCTGGCGCTGGCAAAGATACATTTCCATTCCCTCACCGAGTAAGACGTTTGGAGTCTGGCTGTTGATCAGCGTGGATAG
>DASXMX010000447.1:0-11751 GCA_036495445.1 Tepidisphaeraceae bacterium | reverse complement strand
GCTGAACGTGAAGGTGCTGAGGGCGGAGCAATTGCCCGTCCGGTTCACGCGGGATGTGATGCCGCTGATGGCGAGCGTGGGATGCAACGCGGGGACGTGCCACGGGGCCGCCAAGGGGAAGAACGGGTTTAAGCTTTCGCTTCGCGGGTATGACCCGGAATACGACTACGACGCCTTGGTGAACGATTTGCAGGGGCGTCGGGTGAACCGGGTTGAGCCGGCGAAGAGCCTGATGCTGCTCAAGCCCACCGGGCTCGTGCCGCATGAGGGCGGGCATGTGCTGAAGCCTTCGGATCGGCGGTATGCCACCATCCTGCAGTGGATCACGGAGGGCGCGAAGTACGAGCCCGATCCCGGCACCGCCCGGCCGAGCAGCGTCGAGGTGCTGCCGAAGGAAGTCGCGCTCGACCTGCCCGGCCGCACGCAGCGGTTGATCGTGCTGGCCCACTATGCCGATGGGACGGTTCGCGACGTCACGCGGGATGCGGTCCTCACTTCAAACAGCATCGATACGGCCAAGATCACCGGGAACGAAATCACGGGGCTGGCCCGCGGTGAGGCGGCCATCCTCGTCCGGTACGAAGGGAACTACGGCGTCGTCAACGTCTCGATCATGGGGGACCGGTCCGGCTTCGCGTTCGCGCCGATGCCGGAATACAACTACATCGATCATGCGATCAATGCGAAGCTGCAACAGATGAAGATCCTCCCGTCGGACGAGTGTACCGACGCCGAGTTCGTCCGGCGGATTTACCTCGACTTGGCCGGCATCACGCCCAGCGCCGAGCAGGCCCGCGCGTTCGTGGAAGACCCGGCGCCGAGCCCGCAGAAGCGGGAGAAACTCGTCGACCGGCTCATGGGGAGCAAGGACTTCGTCGACAACTGGTCGAACAAGTGGGCCGACCTGCTGCAGTGCAATTCCAAGACGCTGGGGACCAAGGGCGTGTGGGTCTTCCGCGAGTGGATCCGGGAGGCGATCGCCCAGAACATGCCGTACGACCAGTTCGCCCGCACGCTCGTGACGGCCGAGGGGAGCAGCTACGACGACCCGCCGGTCAACTACATGCGGACGCTGAAGGACGACGGGAAGATCACCGAGGACGTGAGCCAGACGTTCCTCGGCATCCGCTTCAATTGCAATAAATGCCACGACCACCCGTTTGAGCGGTGGACGCAGGACCAGTACTACGAGTTCGGCGCGTTCTTCGCCCGGGTCGCGTTCAAGCCGGGCCGGCGGCCGGGCGAGGAGATCGTCTACGACAACTTCAATGGCGGCGAGGTCATGCACCCCAAGACGGCGCAGGTCGTCGAGCCGAAGGTGCCGTACGGGCAGAACCCCAACTGGCGGTCGGCGCAGACGCGCGAGGCCGCCTTCGCCGACTGGCTGGTGGACAAGAACAACCCGTTCTTCGCCCGGTCGTACGCGAACCGGGTCTGGAGCTACTTCTTCGGGCGGGGGATCATCGATCCGGTGGATGATATTCGCGCGTCGAACCCGCCGGTGAACCCGGAGTTGCTGGATGCGCTGACGGCCGACTTCGTGAAAAGCCGGTTCGACGTGCAGCACCTGATCCGCACGATCGTGCTGTCGCGGACGTACCAGCTTTCGATCCGGCCGAACCGGTGGAACGAGGACGACAAGATCAACTTCAGCCACGCGCTGCCGCGGCGGCTGACGGCCGAGCAGATGATGAACGCGGTGGCCGCGGCAACGGAGACCAAACCGCAGCTCGCCGGCCTGCCCGCCGGCCTGCGGCCCGAGGACGAGCCGGACGGGATGGTCGACGGGAACGATTTCCTCAAGCTCTTCGGCCGGCCCAAGCGCGAAAGCGCCTGCGAGTGCGAGCGGACCAGCAACGTCAGCCTCGCCCACGCCCTGAACCTGATCAACGGGCACCTAATCAGCGACGCGGTCGACACCAAGGAGAACGCCATCACGCGGCTGCTGGCCCGCGACCCGGACAACCGCAAGGCGGTCGAGCAGATCTACTACATGACGTTGAACCGCCCGCCGACCGACAAGGAGATCGCCGACGTCGACCTCGGCGCCGGCCCCCAGCGGCTGCAAGTCGCCCAGGACCTCGCCTGGGCCCTGATGAACAGTCCGGCGTTTCTGTTCAATCGATAAAGAGAACGAAGACAAAAGCGCCGCAAAGACGCGAAGACGCAAAGGAAGCCACGAAGGATACGCCGGAAATACTGAGCAAGACAGCAATTCAATTTGTTTTCTTCGCGGATTCCTTCGCGTCTTTGCGTCTTCGCGGCGCATTTTTAATTCCGGGTTTAGGGAGACCGATCCATGCTTTCGATCCCAGGTCAGTCCGGCGCGACGTGTGATGGGGTGAGCCGGCGGGAGTTGCTCCGCGTCGGCGGGGCCGGGTTGTTGGGCCTCACGCTTTCGAACCTGCTGGCGATGCAGGCGCGGGGCGAAGCCACCCCGCAGGGGAAGCAGCGGGCCGGGTTCGGCTCGGCGAAGAACTTCATCTTCATCTTCCTTCAGGGCGGGCCGAGCCACATCGACATTTGGGACCCCAAGCCCGACGCCCCCGACAACATCCGCGGCAAGTTCAAGCCGATCGCGACCAAGCTCCCCGGCGTGCACATCAGCGAGGTGATGCCGAACCTGGCGAAGGTGCTGGACAAGACGACGCTGATCCGCTCGGTCAGCTACACGCCCGCCGGGCTGTTCAACCACACGGCGGCGATCTACCAAATGATGACCGGCTTCACGCCGGACAAGGTTTCGCCCTCGGGGCAACTCGAGCCGCCGAACCGAAAGGATTACCCGTGCATCGGGTCGCAGGTCGCGCGGATCAAGCCGCCGGACGGGCCGATGCTCCCGTTCGTGATGCTACCGCGGCCGTTGCAGGAATCGGGCGTGATCGGCAAGGGCGGCACCGCCGGGTTCCTCGGGGCGGCGTATGACCCGTACTACATGTTCCAGGACCCGGCGACGAAGTTCAGCACCGACGACCTGTCGCTGCGGACGGGCGTCGATCAGACCCGGATGGAACGCCGGGCGACGCTGCTGCAGAAGGTGGACGCGCAGATGCCGGTCATCGAGCAGGCCGTCTCCGAGTACGCGCTGAACGATTACGACAAGAAGGCGCTCGAGCTGGTCATCTCCGGCCGGGCCCGAAACGCATTCAACCTGGACGAGGAGAAGCCCGAAATCCGCGACCGCTACGGCCGGCACACGTTCGGTCAATCGCTGCTGCTGGCGCGGCGGTTGATCGAGGCCGGCACCCGCGTCGTGCAGGTGAACTGGCCCGCGGTGGCGAACGGGAACCCGATGGTGGACGCGTGGGACACGCACGCCGCCAACTTCGGGCCGCTGAAGGACCTGCACTGCCCGAAGCTCGACAGCGCGCTGCCGGCGTTGCTGGCCGACATGGATTCGCGCGGGCTGCTCAAAGACACGATTGTCATGGCGATCGGCGAGTTCGGCCGCAGCCCGAAGATGGGCGTCTCGACCTCCGGCAACGTGAACGGCGCCGACGGCCGCGACCACTGGCCCTATTGCTACACCGGCCTGATGGCCGGCGCCGCCATCCAGCGCGGCGCGGTCTACGGCAAGAGTGACAAGACCGGCTCCAGCCCGGCCGACAACGCCGTCCACCCGACCGAGCTGCTCGCCACCGTCTACCACGCCCTGGGCATCAATCCGGCCACGATGGTCAACAACGCCCTGGGCCAGCCGCGGGAACTCGTCCAGGCGCAGCCGGTGGTGGGGCTGTTCGGGTGACACAAATTGGGTGAGGGCTTCCTGGGTGGCATGGGCGTGTACTCATGCCCGTGCAGCACGGGCATGAGCACATGCCCATGCCACCCGTGAAGGCCGTCGTGGATTCGAGTCTGATCGGAGTGGCAGAACGCATGGTGTCCAGCAGGCACGTTGGATTTGCGACAATCGCAGGGTTCGTGATCCTCGTGGCTGCCATGGCCGTGCGGGCTGCGCCCGCGCCGTCGGTGAATCCGGTCATGCCGATCGCGCTGAAGCAGGGACAGACGATCGAGATGTCGATGGCCGGGCACGAACTGGGGGGCATTGCAGCGGCGCCGGTCGCCGATGCGCGGGGCCTGAGCATTGAAGTCGTCAAGCCGCAGAAGCCGAATCCCAATGAAGTTCGGTTGAGGATCACCGCCACGGCTGACGCGACGCCGGGCGACCGGCAGATGCGACTGATCGGGCCGATGGGGGTCACCAAGCCGATTCACGTCTTTGTCAGCCAGTATCCGGTCATCAACGAGAAGGAGCCGAACAGCGCGCCGGAGCAGGCGAAGGCGGTCGAGCTTCCCGCGACGCTGCTGGGCCGGATCGACGCGCCGGGCGATGTGGAGCAGTTTCGCTTCCACGCTTCCAAGGGCCAGAAGCTGATCTTCGACGCCTGCGCGGCCCGCGACGGCTCGCCGCTGGACCTGGTTGCGACGATCCATTCGGCCGAGGGGCGCGAGATGCGCACAACCGTCGAGCGTCGCGGCGGCGATCCGGTCCTGATCTTCGACGTGCCCGAGGAGGGCGATTACCGCCTGCGCCTCCGCGACCTGCAATACCGCGGCGGGGGCGACTACAACTATCGCGTCCTGGCCGGCGCAATCCCCTATGTCGAAGCCCTCCTCCCCAGCAGCGGCGAACCGGGCGGGACGATCACCGCAAGAGCGATCGGCTACAACCTGGAAGGTGCCGACAGGATCACGATCGATCTCACCCACACCGCCCCGGGCCGGATCGAGGTGCGGGCGAAGACCCCCGCCGGGTTTTCCAACCCGATGCCGTTCGAGGTGACGGAATTGCCGCAGACGGTGGAATTCGAGCCGAACAACGACGCGAAGACTGCCAATGCCATCACCCTTCCGGCCGAAGTCAGCGCGCACGTCGATCGGCCGGGCGACGAGGACTTCTTCAAGTTTCACCTGGCCTACAAGCAGGTGGTGAACCTGGAGGTGCTGGCGGGGCGGTACGGCTCGCCCGTGACGCCGCTGCTGCAATTGCGCGATGCGCAGGGAAACGCCATCGAACGCAACGACGGCACGCCGGATGCCGATGCGCGGATCGTCCGCGAACTGGAGGCCGGGGACTATTTCGTCTCCGTCCGGGACCTGACGTATGCCGGCGGCCCGGGTTACTGGTACCGGCTGAAGGTCGAACCGGCGATGCGGGTGCCGCAGGACTTTGCCGTGCGGTTTCTCCCCGACGCGCCGCGGCTCCATCGCGGCGGGAACGTGCCGGTCTGGTGCGAGGTGAAACGGCTCAACGGGTTCAAGGGCGACGTGACGATCACGCCCGAAGGCCTGTCCAGCGGCGTCGCGCCCACCGGGCCGATCGTCCTTGGCCCCGACACCAGCGGCTGGTTCACGCTCGCCGCCGCGCCGGACGCGGCGCTGGGGCCCGTGCCGATCCGGCTTCGGGCGACGTCGATGGTCGGCGACGTGCCGGTCACGCACTACGCCGAGCCGGAACTCGACGGCCGCGCGGTGCCCGACGCATACCTCACCGTTCTTGAGCCTTCGCCGTTCAAAGTGGAAGCGGTGGCGACGCTCACGCCGCAGCGTTTGCAGCAGATGAATACAGAGATCGGGCAACTGGCGGCGAAGGTCAACGCGCCGGACCCGAAGTTCGATGCGTCGCTGACGGCGTGGGCGAAGAAGGCCGCGGAGCGGCCGACGTGGACGGTGCTCAACCCCGCGACGGCATCGAGCGCGAAGGGGACGCCGCTGGTCCGCCAGCCGGACGGCTCGGTCATGGCCAGCGGCAACGTGCCGCCACAGGACGTGTTCACGGTCACGGCGAACACGGACCTGAAAGGGATCACCGCCGTCCGGCTGGAGGTCATCGCCGACGAACGGCTGCCGGGCCGCGGGCCCGGCGCGGCGTCGAACGGCAATTTCGTCCTCAGCGCGTTCAAGCTGCTGGCCGGCAAGGCGGGCCAGCCGCCGCAGCCGGTCGCGATCAAGTCGGCATCGGCCGATTTCTCCCAAGCCAACTTCCCAGTCCTCAATGCGATCCAGACCAAGCCCGATAGCGGCTGGGCGGTGATGCCGGAGTTCGGCAAGACTCACATCGCGATCTTCGTGCTCGCCTCGCCCATCGGCGCCGACGACGCGACGACGCTCACGTTCGTCCTCGAGCAGATGACCGGCTTCGCCAACCACCTCGTCGGCCGGTTCCGGCTTTCGGTGACGACGGCGGATCCGGCGCTGCTGGGCACGGCGGCCGAACTGCCGCGCGATATCACTGGGATCGTCTCCATTCCCGCGGACCAGCGCACGACCGAACAGCGGAACGATCTGGCCGCCTACTTCCGAACGATCAACCCCGACACGGCCCCCGCGCGAATGCGGCTCGACGCGATGCGGAGCTACGTCGAGCCGTACGCCGAGATTCAGCGGCTGGAGGCGGTGCTCAAGACGGAGACGCCGCAGCTTCAAAAGGAGCAGCAAGCCTGGGAACAGCAGATGGCGGTGGGGCAGGGTTGGAGTCTCCTGCCCGTCACGCTGGCGAAATCCGATGCCGGCGTGCGACTGGAGCGGCAGCCGGACGGATCCTGGTTTGCCAACGGCGTGACCGTCCCCAATGACACGTACGAGTTGACGGTCGAATCACCCTTGAAGGGAATTACCGCGGTTCGCCTTGAGCTGCTCCCCGACGCTCGCCTGCCGAGCAACGGCCCCGGCCGCGCATCGGACGGCAACTTCATCCTGACGCGTTTCCAGGTGATGGAACACGCGAAGAAGGACGACGGTTCTCGGCCGGTTGCATTCGAATCCGCCCGCGCGACGTTCGAACAAGACAAATACGAACTCGCCGGCGCGCTGGACGACAAGGATGAGACCGGCTGGGCAATTTCGCCGGCCATGGGCCAGCCGGTCGAGGCGACGTTCTACCCGAAGCAGCCAATCCCGGGCGGGATGCTGACGATCCGGCTCGAACAACGGCACAAACTGGCCGGGTTCACGATCGGCCGGTTCCGGCTGTGGGCGACGACCAACCGGCAGCCCGACGCGGCGGGGCGCCCGCCGGAGCGGATCGAAACAGCCCTGCGGTCCACGGCCCGCTCACCCGAGCAGCAGGCGGAATTGGCCGCGTACTTCCGTTCGATCGCCCCGTCGCTCGCGCCCGTCCGCCAGCGGCTGGCCGACCTGCGGTCGGACATGCCGTCGATGCCGGTTCGTGTGCCCAAAGCCAAGGGCGGCGCGATCCCCGTCCCAATCGATCGCACCGCAGGCTTCACCGGCGACGTGCAGGTGAGCCTGGAAGGGTTTGTCAGCGGTCGGGACGCGAATGGTGGCCCGGCACCGATCACCAGGGAGTTCACCCTGGTGCCGCTGACGATCGCCGGCGACAAGATGTTTGGTACCCTGACATTCGCGCCGGTGAAGCGCGAGCAGCCCGGCACCCGAATGGTCGTGCTCAAGGCCGAGGCCAAGGTCGGCAATGAAACGATCACCGAATACAGCCCCGCCTTCCCGTTAACCGTTGAGAAGTGAGAGACGTAAAAAATGCGCCGCAAAGACGCGACGACGCGAAGGAATCCGCAAAGAAACAAGCTAAACCGCCGATCGTCCGCGGTTCGGGGCTCTGCCATGCACGAAACCAGAATTAGTGCTGTGCTTTTTTCTTTTCTCTCTTCGCGGCTTCCTTTGCGTCTTTGCGTCTTCGCGGCCGCATTTCTTTTCTGCGGGATTGCGCGTGCGTCGGACGACAAGCCTGTCAGCTATTACCGCGACGTGCGGCCGATCTTCGTGTCGGATTGCAACGCCTGCCATAAGCCGGAGAAGAACAAGGGGGAGCTGGACATGACGACGTTTGCCGCCCTGATGAAGGGGGGCAAGCACGGGTCGTCGATCGTGCCGGGCGACCCGGGCAAGAGCAAACTGGTCGAGATGATCAGCGGCGACGATCCCGACATGCCCAAGGACGGCGACTCGCTGAAAAAGGATCAGGTCGCGACCATCTCCCGGTGGATCAAGGAGGGGGCGAAGGACGACACGCCCGCGGCCGGCTCGCAGATCGTCGCGACGCCGGTCTACACGGTCCCGCCGGTGATCTCGGCCCTGGCCTATTCGCCGGACGGGTCGGTGCTGGCGGTGAGCGGGTACCACGAGATCCTGCTGCACAAGCCGGACGGGTCGGGGCTGATCGCGCGGCTGATCGGCGAGAGCCCGCGGATCGAGAGCCTCGCGTTCTCGAAGGACGGCAAGCAGCTCGCCGCCTGCGGCGGCGCGCCGGCCGAGCTGGGCCAGGTGCAGATCTGGGACCCGCTCACCCGCAAGGCGATCAAGACCTTCGACATCGGCACCGATGAGCTGTACGGCGTCAGCTTCGCCCCGGACGAGAAGAGCGTCGCCTGCGGTGGGGCGGACAAGATCGTCCACCGCATCGACCTGGCCACCGGCAAGGAGATGCTGGATTTCCGCGCCCACGCCGACTGGGTCTTGGGGACCCAGTTCACCCACGATGGCAAGCAGCTCGTCTCCGCCGGCCGCGACAAGGCGATGAAGCTGATCGACTTGGAGAGCGGCCGGTTCATCGACGACATCAACAACCCGCTCGAAGCATGCATCTCGCTGGCGATCCATCCCAAGGAAGAGCAGATCCTCTATGGTGGCGATCTGGGCACCGCCCGCCTTTATCGGATCTCGGATAATCAGGGTCGCACGGCGGGCCGGAACGACACGAACCTCCTCAAGACGTTCGAACACCAAGCCGGCCCGGTGACCGCCGTCGCATTCAGCCCCGATGGGAACATGGTGGCTCTGGGAAGCATGGGAGCGGTGCGGGTCTACAGCGTCAATGCACCAGACAAGGCGGCTCTTACGTTGTCCGGATTCGCCGGGCCCGTGTATGCGCTTGCGTATCAACCCGATGGAAACGCACTCGCCGCGGGTGGGGCGGCAGGGTCGGTTTACGTCTTTGATGCGAAGACAGGCAATCTGCGCAAATCGTTCGTTCCCGTTCCTCTGACTTCATCCTCGGCCGACGCCCTCCCGGCTCACTCGACCTCTTCGCCCCAATGACGATCCTTCGAAGTGGGCGGATATCGAGTTCCTGCGTCACGTGGCTCAGCCTGCCGCAGCCCTGCGACAAAATGCCCGGAATGACGGGTTACTAAGCAAGCACGCCCTATAAGCGGACTCGGGATAACCGTTCTCATCAATCTTTCATACGAATCATAAGATAATACCTGTCATTGACTTGCATTGTGTCGAGAAACGGTCGGCCAACCTGCCTCGGCCGTCATGGCGTTCCCTTTGCTTCTCCGCCCGGCGAGCGCAGCCGTGACTTATTGGAACTCCGCCGGGACCGAATTTCCGTTGTCGGTCGGTCCTCGTGGGGTAAGATACTCAGTGTGAAGCCGCTGTGCTGGCGGTAGTGGGTGGGCCGGCTATGCCGGCCCAAACGGCCGGCACAGAGCGTGGGTTCGTGATTGAGTCGTTTTGGGTGATGACCATATCGGCTTCATGATGTCGTTCGCTTGAAGGAGGTTCCATGCGTCGGAAGCAGTTGACACCGTCTGTTGTTCGGCGGTGCGCCGTCTTCCTGGCCCTCGGGGGGGCACTGGCCCTGGGAGTTGGGCGTGCCGAGGGAGGAATTGCACCAGTGGAAGTACCGGACGGTCAGCAGGTCGGGTTCTCCGGGCTCGACGGATTCTCGGCGGGCCGTCCTGAGGTCGAGCAATCGGGCGGCGTGGCTCAGAAGTCGGACCGATCCGACAAAGACGCCAAGCCCCTTTCCGCTAAACCGTCCAGGGCCCGCGTCGCGACGCCGGCCCTGAGCCCGGACGATCTGGCGGGTCCTGGCCTCACCGGCGCGAACTGGTTTGCCGATCTTCAGCAGGGCGTCGGTCAAGCGTTCGAGCCCGCCGCGCAAGCCGCCCCCGGCATCGTCGCCAAGAAGAACGCGCCGGCCAGCCCCCTGAATGCCGGCGTGAAGGCCAACGCCATCCCAAGCCTCCCCTCGTTCTGGAGCGGCCTGACCTGCTTTCTGGCCGTGGCCGGCGCCGGCATGATCCCGCGCGTCCGCCGGGCGTTCCTGCGTTAGCGAGGGACCCCCGTACCACACAAAACAAGAAGCACTTCGGGCCGGTCCGCTTGGGACCGGCCTGTTGTTTTGGCGTCGGCGCTGCTTGGCACGCGCTGTCGTCAACGCATGCGATGCCCGATTTACCGATTCGGCATGCGGCAGAGCGCTACACCGACGTCGTCCTGAAGCGCGCCCGTTCTCAATCGGACAAGATCGATCAGATGCCTGGCGGCGGTGGGAAGGTCCGGCCCTCGCGCGACTTCACAGATGCGCGCGGGCGGCGCGTATTTGACCAAACCATCTGTCGCGACGAGCAGCGTTCCGCCTTTCCAGGCATGTTCGAACGCCACCGGTTGGGATGCCCCGCTTCCCAGCAGCGGTTTGCGAATCTGACCGGCGGTGAGGTCGCGGTATCCGTCCTGCTCGTCGATGAGCCACGCCGCACTGTCACCGACGCTCGCCCCCGAGAGGCCTCCTTCACTTACGGCGAGGATGACCGCGGTCGTCTGGCCGTTGCCCGAAATGCTGATCTGCCGGTCGATCGCTGCCAACATTTGCTCCCATTGCATCGCGTCGCGAATGTCCGCGGCGTGCGTCACGTATGATCGGGTCGCGAGCAACACCGCATCCGCCGCTTCAGCGCCGCCGCTCGTACCGCCCGCGCCATCCGCAACGACGAGGACGATCCCGTGAGGGTGCGCGATCGCGTCCACCCGGTCCTGGCCATGGGATTCGAATGCTTCGGTTTGTATTGCTACTTCGAACACGGCGTCTGAATTCGCGTCAATTCGCCTGCCTCTTGTCCACTGCGGCCGCTTCGTTCTTCAGCGACACGCCCGAGAACACAGCGGTTTCGGTTGCCTTTGCGTCGTGTGAGCAGACGGCCAGTCCGACATAAACCGGGTCCTTCAATTCGACCTTCACCGAACCAATCGGCTCGAACGCCTGCGGCTTGTCCGACGCTCCGGTCTTGGGTGCGACGAAGGCCGTAAACGTGTCGCCATGGCGTTCGAGGCGGACGGCGGCCGGGGCTTTGATGTTGGCCTTGATATCGGCGGTCGTGCCGCCCGGCTTGGATCGGTATTGCAGGGCGATCAGGCCGTCGCCGTGGACCATCACGTCCACGTAGGCCGCGTCGGGCTCGATCCCCTGGCGGATCATCAGCCCGCCCTTGCGGTGTGGGCCTTTGCTCTCGCCCGCGAGTGTGATGTCGGCCGTCAGCGTCAGGCCGCCCGACGCTTTGCGGTAGACCAAGTGAAAGTCGTCGTGCGCGGCCCACATATTCTGGCCGCTGCTCGTGATCCGGTATTGCCCGGTCGCCTGATCGAACTTCGCCGTGCCCGGCGGGGAAACCGTCCCAACGTCCGCCTGCCCGTCGAAGGTCCCCAACTCATCGCCCGCGCGGGCCACGCCGGCCCAGGTCAACAGGGCGATGACGAACGTTCCGATCGCGAGCCCAAAGTTCCGAGAGTCCAGTTTGATTCCCATGAGACGGCTCCGTGTGTGGACGTGGGCGACGGTTGCGGGCGGCATGATAACAGAACATTCGGTATGCTGTAGGCAACGGAGGGCTGTTCTGTGCCGCTGGGTGCGCCACGTCCGACGCGGGCGGTTTTCGGGTAGATTTGGATGAGGGGGAAAAACCACCGGTCAAGGAGGATGCATGGCTGCGCGTACGACACGTCGGGAAGCGCGGGAGCGGATCATCAAGTCGTTCATGGACTCGC
>DASXMX010000446.1:0-27415 GCA_036495445.1 Tepidisphaeraceae bacterium | reverse complement strand
AAGACGCGCGGCCCTCCGGGCGCGCCGCGGAAGCTGTTGGGGCGCAACTCCAAGCCTCCAAAGTTACAGAGCCGAAAGCGTCACGGGGCTGGAACCGCCGAGCAGTTGGAGCGACAGCGCGCTGGCGCTGAAATCGGCGGTTTCGTGGGTCGTGGTGCCGGAGGTCGAGTCGCTCGCCGAGGTGACTTTGGTTGCGCCCAGGTCGAACAGGCCGATGACTTTCTTCTGAGCGTTGCGCAGCAGGAGCTGGGCATCGGAGTAGGCGGTGCCGGCGGTGAACTGCTGGCCCGACGTGCCGGCGGCGAAGCTGTCGCGGATCTCGAGGGTGACGGTCAGGGCGTTCTGCGGGCTGACGGCGGCATCGATCGTGAAGCCGTCCAGCGGGTGCGTGACCGGCGGGCCGGAAGTGGGCGTCACCCGCAGGGCGTACCCGTCGGCGGCCGTGCGGGGAGCGATGGTTTGCCCGGAGGGGCCGGGGTTGAGCCCCGATGTCAGGCCGAGGTCGCCCGTGGCGCCGGTGGTTTGGGTGAGGCTGAACGCGCTGCCGCCGACCTGCGGGGTCAGTGCTTCCTTGATGTTCGTGCCGTGGGTCAGGCTCGACCAGCCCATGCGGCCCAGCGTGACGTCGGTAAACTTCAAGTCGAAGAAGGTCGCCTGAGTCATGCGCAGGACGTGGTTCGCCTCTGCCTCGATGGTCAGCGTCCCGCCGTCGCCCTGTTCCATGGCGGCCAGCAGCAGCAACGATGCGTTATCCAGGTTTTTCCCGATGGTGAAATCGCCCACCGCCCCGCCGGGCAGCGCCGCGAACGTGAAACTGTTGATGCGGAAGAGGGCTTTGCGCCCGCTCGTCGAAGTTCCGATGTTGATCGCGGTCGGGAGCGCGAATCCCACGGCCAGCCGCCCGCTGGGCGTGATGGCGGCGTCGGCCACGGGGGCCGTCGAAGGCAACGGAAGCGTCTTGCCGGTGGCAAAATCCAGCACGGCCGACTCCTTAATCGCGCCCGACGTCGCGCTGGTGTCCAGCTCGGCGATGCTGACGGTGGAGAACTGGGACGCCTTGGTGACGTTTCCCGTCGTGCCGCTCACCTGCTCCAGATCGGCCGTGGCGAACTGCGTCTTGTCGATCAACGCATTGACGATCGCGGCGGAGTCGGAATTGAGGCCGAAGCCGACCGTGATCGTCCCGCCCGTTCCGGAGGCCGAGGGGGCGACTTTCGCGCTGTTTACCTGAATCCACGATCCCGGGGTGGTGCCGGCATTCAAGCGCAGGAAAAGCTGGGCCGCCAGTAAGATGCGGCCCTCGAGCGGCTCGACATCGGCAACCGAACCGGCTGACGCAAAAGACGCTTGACCCCTCAGGGGGCTGGATGATCGGTGAGCTACTGCTCGATGCATGCTGTCCTCCTGTGTGTGTCAAGATACAAACGGATTCCAAGGAGGCGGGACGCCGCAGAATTCTGGGATTTCCGGAAACAATTCCGCCCGCCGAGCGTATCCTAACATAATGCGAACTTGTGGCGAGGCCGTTGAGGAGGACGCGGGGATGGGGAGACGCGGGGATTGGAGCACCAAATCATCGAATCCTGGGCGGCGGATGCAACGTTGGGGGCCGGAAGTGCGAAGGGATGTTGCATCAATCGAGATCAATTTGTTCATGATATGCCATAAGTCTAATCATATAAGATAGATATGTTACTCCATTCAGCAGATCAGACTGCTGGGGCCAATGCATCATTCGGGTCCATTTCAGAGGCGTGTTGCATCGATTCGCGGATCATAGAAAATCGCAAGGCGTGAGCCAGAATCAACTTGCGGGATAATTAATTTGGGTCCCATGCATCAAATGCAACATCCCCGAAAAGTGCTGAGGACTGAGTGCTGAGGACTGAGTTGGCGTGCTGCATCGTGCGGGATGCGCGGGTTACGCGGGGTTGGGCATCCAAGGGGTGCCATGCGGAATCGATCGGGGACGTTCGCGGCGGGTGGCCGGGGGGAATTCCGGGGGTAGGGTTGTTACACTTCTCCGCCCCGCGTGCGGGAGTCGCACGCGGCGGTTGTGAATCCCATGAGCAAGACCGTCGATCGTCGGCCCAGTTCCCTCGCCAGTTTGGAGCCGGAGGAAAAGCTTCGCCTGTTGCGGATCCTGCTGTTCGTGGCGCTGGGCATCCGCCTCATCTACGCAGCGGCGATGGAGCTGGTGCCGGACGAGTCGTACTACTGGCTCTGGACGCGGCACCTGGCGCTGGGGTACTTCGACCATCCGCCGATGATCGCCTACGTCATCTGGCTGGGGACGTGGCTGTTTGGGGACAAGGAGCTGGGGGTGCGGGTCGTCATCGCGCTGATGTCGGTGGGGACGATCGCGATCATCATTGCGATGGGCAAGCGCGTGCTGCGGGATGATCGGGCGATGGTGTGGGTGGCGCTGATCTGGCTGACCAGCCCGTTGATGATGGGGCTGGGGATCCTGGCGACGCCGGATACGCCGGTGGTGTTCTTTTCGACGTGTGCGCTGACGTTCGTGGCGTTGATCGTGGATCGGGATGATCAATTGGGCGCGGGCGATCGCGTTGTGGGAGGGCGAGGCTCCCGCCGAGCCGAAGCTGGCTCGAAAGACGCGGCTCGGCGGGAGCCTCGCCCTCCCGTCGCTGCGGAACGGCGCGTCGGCGGCAGCCCGGTGTTGTGGGCGCTCTTTGGGATCTTCAGCGGGCTGGCGATGGTGTCCAAATACACGGGCGTGCTGCTGCCCTTCGCGGTGGCGATGATGATGTTGACCACGGCCAAGGGGCGGGCTCATTACCGGCGGCCTTGGGTTTATCTGTCGGGGGTGCTGGCGCTGGCGGTCTTTTCGCCGGTGGTTTGGTGGAACAAGCAGCATGCCTGGGTGTCGTTCCTGTTCCAGTTGAGGCACGGGACGATGGATGGGCACCCAAGTGCATCGGCGCCGGTCGCGGCCGCGATCGTGCGGTTCTTTGCGGACATCGGGACGTACCTCGGCGGGCAACTGGTGATTTGGACGCCGTTGCTGTTTGTCGTGACGATCGTGGTGCTGGTGTACTACTGGCGACGGTATCGCACGATTACGCAGCTCGACCGGTTGCTGCTGTGGACGGGCACGGTGCCGTTGGTGTTCTTCGGGCTGGCGGTGCTGGCGTCGCATCACACGGAACCGAACTGGCCGGCCTTCGCGTACGTACCGAGCAGCCTGCTGATCGGGCGATGGCTCGCGGAAAACTGGTCGAACCGGCGCATCGGGCTCGTCCGCGGCGGGGTGCAGGTGGCCACCGCGTTTTTGATCGGCATGCTGGTGCTCGCGGCCCCGCCGGTCACCCGGTGGGTCGTGCGACGGCCGTTCCACGTGCCGCACGCGATCTGCGACCTGGTCGGCTGGCGGCAGTTCGGGCAGTGGCTGGGGAACCAGACGACGCAGTATGGCAACGTGCCCGTAGTCGCGAACATGCATCAGAACGCGGGCCAAGCCGCGTTTTACATGCCCGGCCAGCCGCAGGTCTGGAGCGAGAGCATCGGGTCGCGGCCGGACGCGTTCGACTACTTTGACGAGCGGCCCGATTTTGCGAGAATCCCCGCGGTCTTCTGGTTGGGCGGCCATCACGATTTATTTGCGAAGAAGTACGGGCTTGAGACCGCCGTGCAGACGACCTACTACGGCGGCCGCCCGCCCAACGGGCGGGTCGAGGAGGGGTATCTGCTGGTCCGTCCCGGGAACGTGAAGAGGTAATCGGTTTGAATCCGCACGCAATCCGTCGACTCGACTCGTGGGTGGGCCGGCCCGTCTGCTTCGCGCTGACGCGGGTGCGGCGCATCGCGGACCTGCTGCGCCCGCAGCGCGGCGTCGATCCCAATCCGCCCAGGAAGATCCTGCTGATCAAGATGATCGAGCAGGGCGCGACGGTGCTGGCGTATCGGGCAATCGAGCGGGCGGTGGAGATGGTCGGGCGGGAGAACGTCTACTTCTGGGTCTTCCAGGAGAACCGGTTCATCCTCGACCTGCTGGGCCTCGTGCCGCCGGAGAACGTGCTGACGATCCGCACGAAGGGAAAGGTGCGGCTGTTCCTCGACCTGCTGAAAACCACCTGGCAGGCCCGTCGGCTCGGCATCGACGCGACCGTTGACATGGAGTTCTTCTCCCGCGCCTCGGCGATCCTCGCATTCCTGACCGGCGCCAACCGCCGGGCCGGCCTGCACCGCTTCACCAGCGAAGGCCCCTACCGCGGCGACCTGCTGACGCACCGCGTCGAGTACAACCCGTACCTGCACACGGCCGCGGCTTACTACCTGATGGTCGAGGCCCTGCTGGCCGACCCGCGGCAGCGGCCGCTGATGAAGGTTCGACCGCCGGCCATCGACTACGCCGCAGCGCGGTTCCGGCCATCCGATGCGGAAGTGGCGAAGGTGGAGGCGACGCTCGATCGCGTCGCGGGGCGTAAGGTGAATCGGCCGGTGGTGCTGCTGAACCCGAATGCGAGCGACTTGCTGCCGCTTCGACGCTGGCCGACGGAGCGGTTCATCGAACTGGGCAAGCGAATCATGGACGAGCATCCGGAGGCAACCGTTGCCATCACCGGCGCGCCAGACGAGCGGGAGGCCGCCGAGCGGATTGCGCGGGAGATCAGCCCGAAGGCGATCAGCCTGGCGGGGCATACGACGCTGCGCGAGTTGATCGTGCTCTACACGCTGGCGGACGTGCTGGTGACCAACGACAGCGGGCCCGGGCACTTCTCGTCATTGACCGACATCACTTCGGTCGTCCTCTTCGGCCCCGAGACGCCCGCCGTTTTCGGCCCGTTGGCGCCCAATGCGAACGTGCTGCGGGCGGACATCGCCTGCAGCCCGTGCGTGAACCCGTTCAATCACCGGTTCTCGCCCTGCAACGACAACGTCTGCATGCGGATGATCACGGTGGACGAGGTGTACGAACTGGTGGACGCCCGGCTGAGCGGGAGGCCGAAGCTGAAGCTGACGGTCCTGCCCCAGAACTTCCCGACGATCGCGGAACAACCCGCGTAACGGGCGATTGGGGTGGCATGGGCATGTATTCATGCCCGTGGTATTCGACGGGAAGACACGGGCATGAGTACATGCCCATGCCACCCAGAAAACCCGATTCCGACCGTTATTCCAGCAATCCCAACCGGTCGAAGAACGCTGCACCGGCGAGGCTCATCAACCCGTGAATGAAGGGGTCGTTCAACGCTTGTTCGCTGGTGAAGAAGGCGGCTGCGAGCGGGACGGTATCGTTCGCGGCGGCGTCCCAGTCGCTGTCGTCGATGCCGGCCAGGTGCGCGTTCTGGCGGAGCTGTTCGATGACCTCCCGGTCGTCGGCCTCGTCGAGGCGGGTGAGGAAGGCGAGGACGGCTTCGAGCCGCTCGACGGTCTCGTCCGGCCCGCGGGCGAAGGCGGCGAAGCCGGCCGTCTCCCCCACCCGGCAGAACCGCAGGAAGACCGGGGTGTACACGTGACCGGGGTCGACCTTCGCGTCGAACTCGTCGCTGTTCATCTCCTTTTTGAACTGCCCGTACAACTCGTAGGCGGCGTGCCCCTGGATGGGGGAAAGGTTCCCCAAGTCCAGGTTCAACTGCGCCCCCGCCGGATAGAACAGCCTGCCCGTGTATCGCATCGCGCCTTTCGGTTCGACGGATTTTAGACGATCTGTCATGTCGCGTAGCAGAAAAACCGGTAAATCTGCACGGTCCGGGAGGGCAAGGCCGCTGCTCTCACGGTCTTGGCTTGGCTTAGGGATCGGCCGTGCCAATACTGTTCGATCAGTTAGAAGGAGGTTGGGCGGCGTTCCCGGCATTGGGTGGTGCGGCCCGAAAGCTCCGCCCACGCGTCCGCTATTGCTGCGGCTTCATCGACTGGTAAGTCATGGTCCGGCGGGCGTCGTCGTTGGGGTTGGTGCTGGAGTTGAAGTAATAGCTCTTCCCATCCGACCCAAGCCAAGCCGACTTGCCCATTGGCGCGAGCGGCGCCTGGATCTTCTGCCCGTTGGGCGTCACGTAGTCGTCCTGGCCCACGATGACATTGTCCATCTGGTGGAATTGCTGGGCCTGGATCTCCTGCCGCCGGTGGTAGCTGCGCTGGGTCATGTCGAAGATCGACTGGTTGAGTTGCCGGCGAATCTCGGCCTGCACCGCCTGGGCCAATTCGTTGAGCCGTTGCGCGTAGGCCTGGCCGATCTTCTTCTGCATTTCGGTGACCTTCGTCATCCATTGCGGATCGATGCGGAACGACGAACGGATGGGGTCGGCCACGGCACGAGTCTCGTCATCCAGTTTGCCGGCGTCGGCCCGGAACGACGTGGCGAACTCGATCTGCCAGAGGTGGAGCGTCGCCAGATTGCGGGTCGGCATGTCCGCATAGAGCGCCAGGCAGAACAGGTCCTCCTGCACCGGCCGATCCCCCGCCCGGTACGCGACGCGAATGATCGCCGCCCGATGGACGAGGGCCACCCCGGGCAGGCTGGCGGCATCGGCTGGCTGGCCCAGGATCGACTTTTCCAGCCGGGCCGCCTGGTCAGGCGAGTATTCCTTGCTGGAGACTACCTTGGCCTCGGTCAGATCCTTCCGGTAACGCGGGACGATCACCTGGCGGATGCAATCGGCGGCCGATGGGAGCGGGCGCTCGATCTCCTCCCCGGTCATCGGGTCGGCGTCGCCGAGTTTCAGCGGGAATGACAGACCAAACAAGTTGAAGTTGTCTCGCCAGACGAAGGACTGGTTCGGGTAGGCGGCCCACAATTCCGGCCCGTTCGGGTCACCGGTGCACAGGAGGATCCGCGCCGGGGACAAGGCCGTCGGCGCCCACAGCACCCGCCCTTTCACCCACCAGCCCTCCGGGACGCGCAGGTGGATGGCGTCGGCCTGAATCGTCGGCTCTTCATCCCGGAGCGTGAAATCCGACATGGCGACCTTCGAGTTGTCCGAAACCCCGCCGCGTTGCAGTCGATACGTGGCGCCGCCGGTGGCGAAGCGCAGCACGCCGCCATCGAAGGAGGCGGTGAACGGGAAGGAGTCGCCGTCGCTGTCGAACGCGCCCCTCAGTTGGCCCGCCGAGGCGGTCGCATGAGCGGGATAGGTGTGACTCTTGAAATGGATCTCCCCCGTATAGCTCCCATCCGCGCCCGGCGCGAGCCGGAGGGTGATGGCGTCCGAAGTGAATTGCCCGGCGAACGGCGCCGTCGCTTGAGGCTCGGCGGCGCGCGCGAACGCCGCATAACACAGCATGATCGCCAGCAGCACGATGGCCAGGGCGGCCCGGCGCGGCAACAGGCCAGACATGGCGGCCTCCTTCACAGGATTCCCCCCCGCAATTCGGTAGCCACGATGCTCGCGCGCGTAGGATGGACCGTCAAATTACGATATCGAATTATTTGCGCGATGAGGGCTGGGACGCGATTGCCACCCGCAGGCGAGGCGCGGTCCGAGCGAACCGAGCGCGTTTCGAATCGGTTTCGACACCAACGCGGCGACACGCCTGCCGTGGCATGACAGGCGTGAACGGGTTTCCGAAAACGCAGGGCTTTCCGCCTGTTATTTTTGCGGTGCCCGCTCCCCCGCGATCGGCGCTTCGTCCTTCGGCGGGAGTGAGAACAAGAGCGTGCCGAACCCCGGATGGTCGGCGCCGAAGCCGGCGCCCTCGGGGCGGGCCCGGTCGGCGGCTTGCCGGGTGAAAGGCGCCGGAATCCCCCGACGGTTTTCGTAGTGGTTAAAGACCATCTCCCAAATGGGCCGGAGCCTCCCACGCCCAAGCGGCGAGATCTGCTTGTGGCGGTATTTGCCCGTCGTGTCGACGTGCGGGACGAAAGGGACATCGTACCCAAGGTTGTAGCGGGCGGTGTATTCGAACCCCTTGAGCAGGCGGTTATCCGCCTCGCCGTAGAGGTCGACGCCCTGGTTCCAGGCGATCTCGCACGTGTCGGCCAGCGCGCCAAGGCCGAGTTGGATGTGCTGCTGGTCGCGGCCGCTCTCCTGGCATTGACCGGCTTCGTTGAAGACGTAGTGGGTGAGACAGCCGTTCCCGGCGCCGTGGCGGTAGTAGTCGACGGCCCGGTCGAACAAAGCCCGGTCATCGCAGAAGACGCCGATCGCGATCGTCGTTTCCATGCAGATCGCGTCCCAGTTTCCATTGGCAAAGGTGGCAAAATCCTTGATCGGCGGATAGATCACCTCCCGCACCATCCGCTCGAACCGCGCCACGTCTTGGGGCTGCCAGCCGTCATACGTGTACCGCATCAGCTCGGCGGCATTGACCAGCTTGAACCCGTCCAGCCCGGCGGCAAGCTGGACGTCGTGCCCCTGGATCCGCTGGAGCGTGCCGCTCCAGGCGTTGAGGATCTCGACCGCCTTGCCGGCGTGGGCCGCGTCGCGGGTGATGCACCACATCAACGCACTCTGGTAGGCGGCGTTCGAGTCATAGACCAGCCGGCTATTCGTATCCACGTTCCCGCGCTCGCGCGTCACGATCGCGCACGGGCCGCGGAGCGGGTAATCGGCTCGTGATGGGAAATCGCGACGGAGCGGCTCGAACCCGCTCTTCCACGGCTCCTCCCCAGCCGCAACCTCCTGCCGGATGCGGTCCAGGTCGGCCCGCGTATGGAGCAGCCCCGGGTGGACGAACGGCCGGGTAGCGGGCGCCAAGCCCGCTTCGGCAACCGCGGGCGCTGGAATGGCACACAACAGGAGCAGCATCGGGGTGTACCACGGCCCCAATCGCGCCACCTTCGTCATTGTGCGTCCACCGGGGACCCGCATGACGAAAGAGTACCGTATCCCGGAGGCAGATGTTGACCGGTCACTGCTCCACGGGCAGTAATACGTCATCGTCCCGATCGACGGGCGAGCCCTCAATCACCCCCGCCTTATTCACAAAAATGTTGTCGCCGCGCGGTCCACAGAACGGGGTGGTCTGCCACTCCACCCGGCCATCCCCATACAGAACGTTCATCCCATCCCGCTCATGGTTGCGACTGAGCGCGCGATAAATGGCGCTGGACGCCGAGGTGGGCGTCACCGACGTCACGTCGCTCGCGGTCATGGCGTTCGTGCCAGGATTGATATCCGACGCCAAAGCGAAGTCGGGCCCGTGCACGTTCTTGAATTGATATCCCGCCTGCACCGCAGCCGCGGAGGGATACGGGTTGGCGAAGCTGTAGCCGAGGTTCTTGCGATAATCGGTGAAGTTCGACCGCCCCCGCCCGGCCTGGCGGTCCGGGACGAAATCGTTCTCGTCGTCATAGGGGCAAATGAACACTTCCGGCGGCAGATGCTCGGCCACCAGCAAAAGGAACGCCGGGGCGGTCTCGTCATTCGGCCCGGGCCCGCCGGGGCCGAACGGATCGGGCGCGGTGGTCCCCGTCCCCTTCTGCAGCGGCGCGTCGGCGACATACCGCGTGCGCGGATATGCCCCGCGGCTCTCGCCGCTGTACATCGCCATCGCCTGCCCGATCTGGCGGAGGTTGCTGGCGCACTTGTCGATGTACGCTTGGTGCCGCACGTGCTCCAACGCCGGCAGGAGGATCCCCATCAGCACCATGATGATGCCGATCGAGACCAGCAGTTCCAGGAGCGTGAAGCCGCGGGAGGACGACGATCGCTTGATCATGCCGCACAACGTACGCGCGCGAACATGATGGGAGCGTGATGGTCGCCCCACCTGCGGATCCGCGGATCCACCTCTGACTTCCTCTCCGTGCCCTCTGTGCCTCTGTGGTTAATCTTTCCGGGCCTGTCCCGGAACGCGCAAGGCGAGGCAGAGGGTGGTCGCGTTCGGCCGGGCGGAGTAGACTGAGAACCATGGGACTGCCGGTCGAAAAGCGTCGGTACACGGTCAAGGAGTACCTTGAGATGGAACTCGACGCCGCCGAGCGGCACGAGTACCACGGCGGCGAGATCCTCGCCATGTCCGGGGGGAGCGACACGCACAGCTTCATCATCGCCAACGTGATTCGCGAGTTCGGCAACGCCCTGAAGGGCAAGCCCTGCTCGGTCGCGGAGGGGAACCTTCGGGTCCGCAACCGCCACGAGCCGCGATACGTCTATCCCGACGCCAGCGTGATCTGCGGCGACCGCGAGTACGACCCCGACGACCCGAACCGGCACACAGTCCTGAACCCGCGCGTGATCGTTGAAGTCCTCTCCCCCACGACCGAGGCCTACGACCGCGGCAACAAGTTCGAGTACTACCAGGGCATCGAGGCGCTCGAGGAATACCTTCTGATCGCGCAGGACCACCCCGCCGTCCAGTCGTTCCTCCGCCAAGGCGACGGCACCTGGTCTCTGATGGGCTTCAACGGCCCGGACGCCACCCTCCGCCTGCGCAGCCTGGCGATCACCATCCCGCTGCCGGAGATCTACTACCGCATCCAATTCGCCGAGCGCCCTGCGCCGGCAACTGCGGGATGAGCCGTTATCGGTTTCCGACCCCGTTTCGGCCTCTTGGCCCCCCCACCGCCGCCGGGTTCCAAACCTCTTCCCCACGCCCCCCTATTCATCCCCTCCGCGAGGCCGCCGGGCGGAGGGCGATCATCGCGCTCAGTCCGGCGTATCCTGCCATTCGCAGACCGCTCCCACGAACGCCGCGAACCCCATCCACCACGGCTGGGCCTTCGGGTTGAAGTGGAATACAGCCTCGGCGCCGTAGCGGATCGCCGCGACGATGCAGTTGATGGCCGCCCATCGCGCCATCGAACCCGGGGTGGCGTTCGGGTTGAGGTTGGCGAGGACTTTGGTTTTCAGGTCCTGCGGCGTCGCCGAAATGGCGACCGGCCACTCGCGGCTTAACCGGCTCGCATGTATCACGATGCAACCATGCCGGTCAGCAAGTCCGCCCTGACACTTCGTCAGGATCACCGACACAGCGGAAGCCGAGGCAGCGGCCCTTGGCGGTAGGAACCCGACCGCGCCGATACGTCGCGCGACAGAGAAAGGCGGGGCCGATCCAGCTCCCCCCTCGTTCGCTTCGCACGCGAGACGGTTGCCGATTGACGGGGTTTGCCTTCGACGCCTCAGGCGTCTCGTAGAAGCTGGGGGAGTACCAGTCACGACACCATTGCCACACGTTGCCCGCCATGTGGTGCAGACCGAAGGCGGACATGCCCAGTTCGGCATTCACGTCCGCCATCGGCAACGTTTCGGGACGGTACCTGCGACCGGGGCTGTGCTGCGCGAATTGGAGCCGATCAGCGGCCGGCTCGCCGTCGCCCCACGGGAACGTGCGGGCGTCCCCGCCACGCGCTGCGTACTCCCACTGTGCCTCCGTGGGCAGGCACGCCTCGTCACCGGGAAGTTGCCCATGGTAGGCCGTCCAGTCACGACGGTTTGCCCAAAGCGAATACGCATTTGCCCCAAACCATGAGACGAGCATCATCGGCATTCGCTCGGTGCCTTTGGCCGGTGCCCAGCCGTCACCATTCTGCCGAACGAGCTGATGTTCCCTGCGCCGGTCGGCCGGCGCCAGCGCGAACCAGTCTTGCAGCACGGCTGCATCAACAGGGCCGGTCGAATTGAGGAATCGGCAATACGCGGTCGTAGAGACCGGCTCTTGGTCGATGAGGAACGCGTCAAGCCGAACCCGGTGAGCCGGTCGCTCATCCGCTGATGCACCGGCGTCGTCGGTGCCCAGCACGACCTCGGCACTGGGCACCCGCACGCAAATCATGCCATCCACTCGACGGCGAAACGTTGGAAACCCGCGCTTGTTGTACCCCAGCGGCTCATACAGTGGCCCGGACCGATACGCGTCCAGCGCGACGCTTCCACCCAGTTGAGTAAACGGCACGACCGGACTTGCCGGCGGCGGCGCTTTGTTCCCCCACCAGCCGGCCCGCTTCACCCGCCGGCAGCCCTGCTGCAAATGGACCAGCTCCGCCAAATCACTGAGCCGGAACGGATCGCGCGTGAACACGGATTTGTACGCCATGTTCGGCGGATCGTCCGGCAGGGCCACGTCAAACGCATCCTCCACCGACAGGATCAGCTCGATGATTTCCAAGCTGTCGCAATGCAGGTCCTGTATCACCCTCAAGCCCGGATGAACGTCAGTCCGACGGAGGCCCAGTTGCTCCGCCGCGATGTCACAAACGCGAGACTCGATCTGCTGCAAGGTCAGTCGCGCTTCATTCGCCATGGGAGACCTTCGAAAAGGTGGTCAGCGATCAGGTCCACTTCCGAAATTCGACATGGGTCGAAAACCGGGACGGGTCCGGTTTCGGCCACATGAAAACCGGTGAAATCGGGGACACGGTGAAAACCGGGACGGGTCCGGTTTCGGCCAGGGCGCTCCCCGCCCAATGGCAAAACGGGCAGACACAGGGGTCTGCCCCTACACATGGCTTCGCTTCCGAGCCCGCGCGGCCAGAGACTCGGCCGTTACCGTCTGGTTTTCGTCGGGCACTTCGACCGTGCTGCGCAGGTCCCACGCCGAGCGTGTCCTTCGGTTTCGCTGCGGATCATGGTGGCGCACTGTGGTACTATGACGTATGCGATGATGCCATCGAAAAGCGCCGTGAAAAAGGTTCTGGGCAGGGTTTTCCTTCAGGGCGATCGTCCGATTCGCTTGGGTCGGGAAGCGATCGCGATGTTTCTGACGATCATCGCGCTGTATGCGATTATCGGGGCATTGAATCGGTGGTTGCGCGATTGGCTTTGGGCAGGGCTGAGCGTCGCGTTCGCAGTTCCCCTGACACTGGTATTCGTCGCATCCCGGTGGGATCAGAAACGGCGGATTGAGAACCGTTGTGGGAGCGGGAAAGAGCTAGGAAGGGAGAGGCGGTAGTCGGGGCAGCCTTACGCGATTCGCCGCGTCCGAATGACTCGACGACGAGGTTAATTAACCGCCCTGCTTGCCCGGCGCGACGAGTGACGTTCCGCAGTGGATCAACCGTCGGATTGGGCGAGTTGAACCCGCCTGCTGCTCGGATTGGGGATGTCCAATGTGCAGCCCCCGTCGCCCCGCAAGCGGCCTTCGGCTCTGAGGCTCAGGCTCGAAGAGGGACGGCTAACCACGGCTGAGGAACCGCTCCGCGGCGGTGTCGATGGGGTTGTCCTCTTGGCCTCTTTTGCGTCGTTTGTGCCGTTTCGCGGCTCCCCTTACACAAATGCTGGCCCATCCGCGACATGCGGCTCGCCGCAAAATTCCGAATCTTTCATGAAACAATTCCGCCCGCCGAGCGTATGCTAATATCGTACGAACATGCGGCGAGGCCATTGAGGAGGACGCGGGGACACGGGGATGGGGAGACGCGGGGATCGGAGCACCAAATCATCGAATCTTGGGTGGCGGGTGCAACGTTTAAGGCCGAAAGCGCCGAAGGGATGTTGCATCCATCGAGATCGATTTGTTCATGGTATGCCATAAGCCGAATCGTATCAGAGAGATATGTTACTCCCATCAGCAGATCAGACGGCTGCGGCCAATGCATCATTCGGGCCGATTTCGAGGCGTGTTGCATCGATTCGCGGATCATAGAAAATCGCAAGGCGTGAGCCAGAACCAACTTACGGGATGATTAATTGGGACCCCATGCATCAAATGCAACATCCCCGAAAAGTGCTGCATCATGCGGCATCGTGCGGCAGGGTCAGCGTCACGCGAAACCGGTCGCCGGCGGGCAGGTCCGCGGCGAGGCGGAGGCCGAGGAGCTGGGCGTAGGCGGCGACGAGGGTGAGGCCCAGGCCCGCGTGACGGCCGTCGGCGCGGGCGGCGTCCTTCCGCCAAAAGGACTCGAACAGGTGCGGGAGGTCGTCCGGCAAGAGGGACGCGTTGGCATTCTCGATCGTCAGCGTGAACGCCCCATTGTCACGGACGACTCGGCAGTCGATTGGGCCGTCGGGGGCACCGTGGGCGACGGAATTGGAAAGGAGGTTCGTCAGGATCGATCCGAGGAGCGTCGGGTCAGCTTGCCAGGGAGCCGAGGGCGGCAGGTCGAAGTGGGCATAAAGCCCGCGCGCCGCCGCGTCCGCGGCGAGTGGGCGCCAGGCAGATCGAACCATGTCGGACAGGTCGACGGGGCGAGGGGAAAGCACTTGCGTGCCGGCGTTGCAGCGGGCCAGGGCGAGGAGCGACGTGACAATCGATTCCATCTGCCCGGCGATCGCCAGCGCGTCCCGCGCGTTCTGCTCGGCCGCCTTCGGATCGCTCGGCCAGCGGAGCGCGACCTCGGCCATCGCCCGCAGCTCGGCGATCGGCGTGCGCAGTTCGTGGGCGGCATCGCTGGTGAACCTGCGCTCGCGGGCGAAGGCGGCCTGCAGGCGGCCGAGCAGGTCGTTGAGCCGCCGGCAGATCGGCTGCAATTCCTCCTGCAGGCCCTCGGGCGGGAAGCGGTAGTCCAGCGTCTCGGCGTCGATCTCCGCGGCCTGGCCGGCGAGCGTGCGGAGCGGCTGCAGGCCGCGGCGCAGCGTGACCGTCACGAGCAACACCGTCCCCAGCGACAGCGCGGCGGCCGTGACGAGCAGTGCGGTGAGCAGCACCGCCAGCGGGCGGTCGATCTCGCCCCGGTCGCGGGCGAGGTTCAGGAACATCGAAGGGCCCGTCGGCAGCGCCGGGGCCATGCCGTCCTCGTTCACCTCGGGCCGGGGGAGGAACCGCAGGCGCAGCGCCCGGCCGGAAGCGCCGGTAGGCAGCTTCAGGTTGAACGCGCGGTTCAGCCGGGGCTTGGGCGCCGGGAGCGACTTGCCGCGCAGCGATGGCGATGCCGCGAAGAGCGAGCCGTCTTCGCGGCGGATCTCGAAGAAATCGGTCTTGCCCGCCGGGCCGAACTCGGGCATGGCGGCGGGCGAGAACTCGAATTCGAGGTGCCCGTCGCGCCGCCGCTCGACCAAGACGCTGAGCACGTCGGCCTTGGCCGACAATCCCGCGTCGAACTGGGCGCGGAGGGCGACGCGGACATAGAGGTAGATGCCGGCCCCGGCCGCCGCGGCCAGTGCCAGCACGCCGGTGACGAGCCGCAATCGCAGGTCGCGCTGGATGGATCCGCGGGAGAGGACCGATGCGAGAACGCGTTGAGCGGGAAAGCGTGCTCGCACTCGAGCGCAGGAACGGGGAGCAAGCTCCCCGGCTACACGGGATCCGAAAGGAGGCCTCATTGCGATTCCGCCTGCAGCACGTAGCCCATTCCGCGCCGGGTGTGGATGAGCGGGGCTCGTCCCGGCAGGTCGATCTTCCGCCGCAGGGCGTAGATCGCGGCGTCAATGACGTTGCTCATCGGCTCTGCTTGATCGTCATAGATGTGGGCCTCGATTTCTCGTCGCGAGACGACCTGCCCCGGCCGCAGCGCGAGGTATTCGAGCAGGGCATACTCGCGGGGCGAGAGCGTGATCGATTTGTCGCCGCGGGCGACGGTGCGGGCGAGCGTGTCGACCGCCAGGTCCCCAATCGCGATGCGGGGCGACTTGACGTTGTGCCGCCGGCGGGTCAGCGCCTGCACCCGGGCCAGCAGCTCGTCGAACGCGAACGGCTTGACGAGGTAATCGTCCGCCCCGGTCCGCAGCCCCAGGACACGGTCCTCGACCTGGTCGCGCGCGGTGAGGATCAGCACGTGCGTGTCGCGCCCTTCCGCCCGGAGCCTGGTCAGCAGCGACAGCCCGTCGAGGCCGGGCAGCATCAGGTCGAGGACGATCACGTCGTAATCGTTCGACCGCGCCTCCCAGAGCCCCGTCGCCCCGTCGCCGACGATGTCCACGGCGTACCCCGCGTTCCGCAGGCCGGTGCCCACGGAGCGTTGCAGCCGCTCGGAATCCTCGATCAGCAATACCCGCATGCGCGCGTCGGGCCGGCGTGGCCCGACAGGATCTTAGCGGAAGGAGGACGACCGGAAGATGATCGCTTTCAATGACCGGCAAATATCGCCAGCAGCAGGGCCAGTACGAATACCCCTGCCACCCCAAGAATCACCGGCAGGAGTTCGCGAAGCTCGGGATCCTGACTGGGCAGGGGCGTGACACTCTCATACTCGAGCGTCGGCGTCATTTTGGTCGTTGGAACGTCGTCGGGCTTAAGCATCGGTGCGTCGCATGTTACCTTATCGCCCCGTTCTCAGGAGGAGTTCCGATGCAAGGATGCGTCATGAAATTCGGGATTGTGGTCGCGGCGGTGTTTCTGTGCGGCGGGTGCACGATGTACCGGCAGTTGGAGATCACCGAGATCGCGCCGGATGCGGTGGAGTTGAACGTGGCGGAGCCGCCGCCGAACCGGCTGGTGTTGGACGATCACGTGCTGAACTGGGCGCGGGTGGATCACGAGAGCGGGCAGATGACGACCGGCTCGATTCCGCTGACGGGCGAGTTTGCGGCCGGGGCGTTTGTCGTCGTGTGGATGGACTCCTCGTACAACGGCCCGCCGGTGCCGCAGGATTACGTGACCGAATCGGGCCAGTCGGTCCCCGGGATCAAGGTGCAAGCCGGCGCGCTGCCGGAATGGAAGGACGGCGACTCCGGCGCCTACAGCCTGTCGGGCGACCATCAGCGTGGGGAATGGACCGACCGCGTGGCGGACCTGGTCAAGTTCGGCCCGGCGCCGCGCCCGCCACTCGACGGCGCGTTCCGCGAGGACGGGTCGCTCAACGACGCGCGGCCGCAGACGGGTATTTCGATCTCCCGCCGGTGGAACGACGACGGCACCGCGCCGATCGACACCGACAGCGAATCCGATTTCCAACTCAAGCCGACCTCCCTGGGCGGACCCACGCCGCAGCAGCAGTAAGCGTGCAGAGGTTGGTGCTCGGTCAGGAGGTTCATGCCGTGGACGGTTTGCCTCGACTCCGCCTCGTCGTCGTCTTCAATCACAAGTACGACAACAACCTCGACAAGCTGGATGCGATCTATCGCGATCGCTTCCCGGACACCCGGTACCTTGTCCCGTTCTACCAGGGCTCACGGTCGGACGTGATCCCGGTGCATGAGAGCTCGGCGCAGTTCCAGGGATACTTCGCGCATGCGACCCATGCGTACATCGACCCGGCGGTGAGCCATTACGCCTTCATCGCCGACGACCTGCTGCTGAACCCGGACATCCACGCGGGAAACCTGCTCGAACGGTTCGGCGTGGGCGCCGGGGAGGCGTGCATCGAGAATCTCAACCCGCTGAACAACAACTCCTTCGAATGGCCGCACACGATCGGCGCGCTGTTCGCCTGGCCGCCCGAGCGGTTCGTGATGTACCGGCAGGAGTTGCCGACGGCCGAGGCGGCGGCGGCGCGTTTCGCGAAGCACGGCGTCACGTTCGCCGACATCACCTGGCGGAACCTTCGCGGGAACAATGGCTGGAAGCGATACCCGGGATGGCATCATGCGTTAAAGCTGATGGTCCAGCGCAAGGGCCGGATCCCGCTCCCCGACCCGATGGCAATGACGTACGCGGACATCGTCATTGTCCCGCGCGAGTCGATCCGGCAGTTCGCCCACCTCTGCGGCGTGTTCGCCGCGATGCGGCTGTGGGTCGAGATCGCGATCCCCACCGCTCTTGCCCTGAGCTGCGACCGAATCGTCCAACTGCTGCACGGAAGCCAACCGCGGCGGCAGATCTGGACGCAGGCGGAAGTGGACGACTTGGAACGGCGGACGGATCGAAGGGTAAGCCGAGCGTTTGATGTCGTCGGTCGGGACCATCTCTACATCCATCCGGTGAAGTTGTCGCGATGGACCGTCTAACGCAGAAAACGGTGCCAGCCACCGTTTCATGTGTATTTTTCGTTACCTACACCCCACAAGTAACTTATGAAAACGGTGGCTGGCACCGTTTTCGCCTTGACCGCCAGGCTCTCTGCGCTGCTTGTCCCACGCGACGTTGTCGCGGTTCATCGGGTCGGCGTGGCTGGCGCCGTTTCGAGTAAACTCCTGGCGGAGGAATACGCATGACTGACGTGACCCGCCGTTCGTTTCTTGAGCACACGCTCACTGTCGCGGCCGCAGGCCTGGCGTTAACGGCAAGCGGGCGCCGCACCCACGCGAGTGAGCCCTCGCCATCCGCCGCCACTCGTCCGGGGCCAAACGATCGCGTCGGTATTGCGATCGTCGGTCTCCATGGCCGCGGCCTCGATCACCTCGACGCCTACACGTTCGACGATCGCGTCGACATCGTCGCGCTGTGCGACGCCGACGAGGCGACGTTCGCCAAGGCGCAGCGAAAGCTGTCGGAACGCGGCCGCCGGGCGGCCAGGCAGTACGGCGACGTTCGAAAGCTCCTGGAAGACAAAGACGTCCACGCGGTCTCGATCGCGACCCCGAGCCATTGGCATGCGCTCGCTGCGATCTGGGCGATGCAGGCGGGGAAAGACGCGTATGTCGAGAAGCCGGTCAGTCACAACATCACCGAGGGCCGGCGGCTCGAGCAGGCGCGGATCAAGTATGGGCGCGTTTGCCAGGCGGGCACGCAGTCCCGTTCGAACGCGGCGTACCGCCAGGCGATCCAATACGTCCACGACGGGCATATCGGGAAGGTCCTGCTCGCCCGCGGGCTTTGCTACAAGCGACGCAAGAGCATCGGGCACTTCGACGATGCCCCGGTCCCGGCCGGCGTCGATTACGACCTGTGGCTCGGCCCCGCGCCCAAGCGGCCGTTCAACCCGAACCGGTTCCACTACAATTGGCATTGGAACTGGGACTACGGCAACGGCGACATCGGGAACCAGGGCGTCCACCAGATGGACGTCGCCCGGTGGGCGATCCGCAAGGAGCTGCCGCCGTCGGTCGTCGCCTTCGGCGGGCGGTTCGGGTACGACGACGATGGCCGGACGCCCAACACGGTGACCGCCCACTTCGAATATGGCGACGCCCAGACCCTCTTCGAGGTCCGCGGGCTCGAGACGCCGACCGTCATGGATCTGGCCGTCGGCACGATCATCTACGGCACAGACGGATTCGTCGCCATCGCGAACGAAGACACCGGCTCGGCGGTGGCGTTCGACGCGAGCGGCGGGCTGGTCAAGCGGTTCAAGGGAAGCGGCAATCACTTCAACAACTTCGCCTCCGCAGTCCTCGCCCGACGACAGGCGGACCTCCACTGTCCAATCCTTGAAGGGCATTTCTCCAGCGCCATGTGCCATATGGCCAACCTCTCATACCGGCTGGGCGAACCGCAATCCTTCGCCCCTGGCGGCAGGCCGCTGGGCGACAACATGGATCTCCGCGAGGCGTTCGGCCGGTTCGAGCAGCACCTGGCGGACAACATGTTGAAGCTGAGGGAAACCCGCTATAGCCGCGGACCGGTGCTGGCGTTCGACGCGAAGTCGGAGCGATTCGCTTCCGATGATCGGGCGAACGCGATGATCACGCGCGACTACCGCGCGCCCTTCGCCGTGCCCGAGCACGTTTAGAGGCTGTTTCAAAGCCTGTGGCCCGGCAGGTGGCGGTCAGCCGTCCGTAGCACGGCCGGCGACCTCGTCTTCGCCGTTGGGCTCGAATTCGAGAATGTGACCGACGCCGGCGGCCTCGAAGTGGTTCGTGCAGTGCCCGTTCAGTTCACGCGACGCGAACGCGTGGACGAGTTCCGTCCCGACCGAGGCGGGATTCGGGCTCTGCGCCGATGGCCCGCCGCGTTCCTCCCAGGTCAGTCGCACCCGGCCGCCGCGCACGAAGTCCCACCCGATCGTCAGCCGACCCGCGGGCGAGCTGTGCGCGCCGTACTTGCAACTGTTGGTGAACCACTCGACCAGGATCATCGCCAGCGGCATGACGCGCCGCGGGCTGACCACCACAGACGGGCCTTCGATCCGTTGCCGGATCTCCTGGCAGGCGATGTGCCGCATGGCGCCCAGCATCGACTCGATGAGCGTCCGCAATTCCATCGGCTGCCACCCGCCCGTCGCCAGCATCTGGTGGACGTGGGCAATGCCACCGATCCGCGCTTCCATCGCGTCGGCGAACGATGGGACGTCGGGCACCTGGTCGCGCATCACCGAGATAAGACCGACCAGGGCGGCGAGGTTGTTTCGGACGCGATGCTCGATCTCCCGCAGCAGGCGGCGGTTGTGCTCCGACAGGTCGCGGTAATGCCGCTCGCTGCTGCGCAACTCGTCTTCGACCCGCTTTTGCTCACTGATGTCCTCGTGGACGAGGACGATTTCCCGGATCTGGCCCCGGTGGTCGGTCACCGGGTACATGTGGGCGAGGAGCCAGAGCGTGCGGCCGGCGAAGCGGCCGCGGTCGGGCACGTAGGGGCCGGGCGGGATCACCAGCGTTTCGCCGGCGAACGCCCGGCGGACGAACGGCAGGATGCCGGTCTGCTCGAGTTGCGCGTCCTCGAGCACGTTGTACCCGGGGATGTCAGTCACCTTGACGCCGAACAACTGCTCCCAGGCACGGTTGACGCTGCGGACGCGGCCGTCGGGGAAGAACGTCTGGATGCTGACGGGCGCCTGCTCGATCAGCAGGCGCAGGCGGGTTTCCGAGAGGCGCAGCGCCTGCTCGGCGGCCTTGCGCTCGGTGAGGTCCCGGAGCACGCTGACGCCGCCGAGCAGCGTGCCCCGGGCATCCCGGATCGGCCGCGACGTCACGCTGGCCCAAGTCCCGTCGGGCTTGCGGGGGCTTCGGATGAACAGCTCCGCGTCGTCAACCGATTCGCCCCTGAGCGCCCGCCGCAGCGGCAGCGATTCGGCCGGCCGCGGGGTCTGCCCGTCGGCCTCGAAGAACCCGAAATAGGTCGGCCACTCCGCCGGCGGCACGTCGGCGAGCTTGGCGGCGCCCAGGATCCGCTCGGCGGCCGCGTTGGAGAGCACGAATCGCGACGCCGGGTCGATGACCACCACCCCGTCGCCCATGTTCTGCAGCACCAGTTCCAGGAGCCGCGTCTGCCGCTCGAGTTCCGTCGTCCGCTCGGCGACGCGCTGTTCCAGCGTCGCGTTGAGCCGCTGCAGTTCGAGCTGCGCCGTACGCTGTTCGGTCACGTCGCGGGTGTAGCAGGCGAGGCCGACGATGCGCCCTTCGGCGTCCCGCCGTGGCTCGATCGCCGTGTCGAAGCAATACATCCGCCCGGAGATCGTTATCGCCGTATCGATGCGCTCCCCGATGCCTGTGCGGATCACGCGACGCTTGGCCTCGATGTGTCCCGCGGCCTGGTCAGACGGGACGAAGTCTGCATCGGTCAGCCCGAGGACGCCTTCCGTTGTGAACGGCGCAATCGTCCTGCTGAACCACGTGAACCGAAGGTCCAAGTCCTGATAGAACATCAGGTCCGGCGAGTTCTGGACAACGAGCCGGAATCGCTCCTCGCTCTCGCGCAGCGTCTCCTCGGCTTGGTGCCGGTCGGTCACGTCGAAGGAGATGCCGCTCATCCGCAACGGCGTGCCGTCGGGATTGGTCTCCACGATGCCGCGGTCGCGCACCCACCGCACCTGCCCGTCCGGGGCTGGCACGCGGTATTCGGTATCGAACGGCCCGGGCCGCGCGAGCAACTGCGCAACCAGTTCCCGGATCCGCGGCGCGTCCTCGGGATGGAGGCGTTGAAAGAACTCTTCGGGCGATTGCGGGGTGCCGATCAGTTCGGTGCGGCCGCGGGAGAATCGGCGCCCGGTGGCCGGCTCCCACTCCCAGGCGAGCATGTTGGCCGCCGACAGCGCGAACTCCAACCGCCGCTCCGCCTCGCGGGCGGCGGCCTGTGCCTCCTTGAGGGCCGAGATGTCGGCGAACATCGCCAACCCGCCGGCGAACGCCCCTTGCTCGTCGAACATCGGGCAGGTGCTGACCAGCAGCCACACGTGCGCCCCGTCCTTGCGCCGGTAGCGGAACTCGAAGGTCTCGCGGATGCCCTGCCGCCGCCGCTCAATGTTCGCCTTCATCCGCGGGACCTGGTCGGCGTCCATGAAGTCGAAGAGCGTGCGGCCGGCCATCTCGCCCGGGTCGTACCCGAGCATCTGCTCCATCCGTCGGTTGGCGTAGGTGGTGAGCTGATTGGCGTCGATCGTCCAGATCCCCTCCTGGGCCGTCTCGACGATCGTGCGGAATCGACGCTCGCTGTCGCGGAGGCGTTGCTCGGCGTTAAGTCGCTCGGTCACGTCGCGGCCGGTGGCGACGATGAACTGCACGCCGCCCTGCTCGTCGGGCAGCACGGCGCTGTTCCAGGCGATCGTCCGCCGGCCGTTCGGCGTGAGCCATTGGTTCTGGTATTCGGCCGGCACATCGGCCGCCGATAGTTGGACGAAGACGGCCCGAAACTTCTCAGCCTCTTCGGGCGGCAGCGCGAAATCCCAAAGGAATCGGCCGGTCACTTCCTGCCGCGGGCGGCCGGTCAGCCGCTCGCAGGCGCGGTTGAATTTGACCACCCGCCCTTCGCGGTCCAGCACCACGATCAGGTTCGCGGCGGTGTCGAAGATCACCGCATCGAGTTGATGGTCGTCGATCATCAAGCCGAATTGTCGCCCGCGCAACCGAGGGCGTCCACGGGCTGTTTTATTTGAATATTCTTGGGCACCCGCCCGGCAGCGGTTACAATATCTTGATTTTGCTTTGCAGTCTACTGAAAGGGGGCACTCTGACCGTGCGAGGAATTAAACCATGATTCCGACATGAAAAAGCTCCAGGATGCCTCGGTGGCCAGATTCGGCGACCAGGGCAAGAACCTGACGGGCGGCGGCAACGGGCCCGACTTCTCCGAGTGGTCAAAGAAGATCGACGAGGCCACCGTCAAGCAAGAGGGCGACGCCGCGACGCTCACGCAAAAAGACAGCGGCGAGCCGCTGAAGCTCAAGAAGATCAACGGCGAATGGAAGGTCGACGTCAGCCCGATGACCAGCGAAATGGCCAGTATGGGAACGGCCATGATCGATTCGATGTCGAAGGCCGCCAGCGAGACCGCCGACGAGATCAAGGCCGGCAAGTACAAGACCCCGCAGGAGGCGCAGCAGGCGCTCAGCTCGAAGATGATGAGCAGCAGCTTGGGGAAACTGAATGCGCCGGAACAGGGGAAGTGATTCCTGCGCGCCGGTGGGCCACGAGGAGAATCTCGCCGCGTCGGCCACGCCGGAATACCGCTTTGCGGTTTCGCAATCGGGGCGTGGAAAACGGGAGGCGCTTCGTTCGCGAAGCCGCAAGCGGCGATTCCGAATACCTGAAGCCCAACTACCGCGCCAGCATCTTCCTCAGGACGGTGTGGAGGATGCCGCCGTTGCGGTAGTATTCGATCTCGACCGGGGTATCGATCCGGCAGATCGCGGTGAACTCGATCGGCTTGCCGCCGTCCTTGGGGGTGGCCTTCACCTTCACGTGCTGCAGCGGGCGCAGGTCGTCGCCGACCTGGATGTCGAAGGTTTCCTCGCCGCTCAGGCCGAGGCTGGCGCGGGTCTGGCCCTTTTGATAGACCAGCGGGAGCACGCCCATGCCGACCAGGTTGCTGCGGTGGATCCGCTCGAAGCTCTCGGCGATCACCGCCTTCACGCCCAGCAGGTAGACGCCCTTGGCCGCCCAGTCGCGGCTGGAGCCCATGCCATAGTCCTTGCCGGCCAGAACGACCAGCGGGACGTTGTCCTTCTGGTAGCGAACGCTGGCGTCGTAGATGCTCGTCACCTCGCCGCTCGAGAGGTATTTGGTCACGCCGCCCTCGGTGCCGGGAGCGAGCAGGTTGCGCAGGCGGATGTTGGCGAACGTGCCGCGGGTCATCACGCGGTCGTTGCCGCGGCGGGACCCGTAGCTGTTGAAGTCGAGCGGCTGCACGCCGTGCTCGATCAGGTGCTTGCCCGCGGGGCTGTCCTTCTTGATCGAGCCGGCCGGCGAGATGTGGTCGGTCGTCACCGAGTCGCCCACCATCACCAGCACCTTCGCCCCGCGGATCGGCGCGATCGGCTTGGGCTCCTTCGACAGGTTGGTGAAGAACGGCGGCTCCTGAATGTAGGTGCTGCTCTCGTCGAAGTTGAACAATTCGCCGCCCTTGACCGGGATCTCGTTCCACTCCTTGTTCTTGTCCGCGACGCCGTCGTATTCCTTGCGGAACAGGTCCGGGGTGAGGCACGACTCGACCGTCGCGTTCACTTCCTCCTGCGTTGGCCAGATGTCGCGGAGGTAGACCGGCTCGCCCTTGTCGTTCTTCGCCAGCGGCTCGTCCATGATGTTGGCATCGACCGAGCCGGCGATCGCGAACGCGACGACCAGCGGCGGGCTCGCCAGGTAGTTGGCGCGGACGTGCGGGTTGATCCGCCCTTCGAAGTTCCGGTTGCCCGACAGCACCGCCGAGACGACCAGGTCGCCCTTCTCGACCGCGTTGGCCACGGCTTCCGGCAGCGGGCCGCTGTTGCCGATGCACGTCGTGCAGCCGTAGCCGACCGTTTGGAACCCGAGCTGATCGAGGTAAGGGGTGAGCCCGGCCTTGTTGAAATACTCCGTGACCACCCGGCTGCCGGGCGCGAGGCTCGTCTTCACGTAGGGCGGAACTTTGAGGCCCTTTTCGACGGCCTTCTTGGCCAGCAACCCGGCCGCGACCATGACGGACGGGTTGCTCGTGTTCGTGCAACTCGTGATGGCGGCGATGACGACGTCGCCGTGCGTCAGCTTCACCCAACCCTCGTCGCTGACGGCGACGGCGGTGTCCTTCTCGCTCTTGAGGTGCTCGACGGTGGCGGCTTCCTTCGCGTCCTCGCCGTTGCCGGTTTTCACCGGGACCGGCGCCTCGGCCGACCAGCGGTCGAGGCGGGGCGTGGCCGATTCGCCCACGCTCTTCTTGAAGACGTCGACGAGGGCCGACCGGAACGACTGCTTGACGCCGCGGAGTTCGACCCGGTCCTGCGGCCGCCGCGGGCCGGCGATGCTCGGCATGACGGTGCGGAGGTCTAGTTCCAGCTTCTCCGTGAAGACGGGCTCGACGCCGCTGCTCCGCCAGAGGTCCTGCTGCTTGGCGTAGCGCTCGACGAGGTCGACCTGCTTGGGGTCGCGGCCCGTGAGGCGCAGGTATGCGAGCGTCTGATCATCGATCGGGAAGAAGCCCATGGTGGCGCCGTACTCGGGCGCCATGTTGGCGATCGTCGCCCGGTCGACGACGCTCATGCCCGCCAGTCCGTCCCCGTAGAACTCGACGAACTTTTCGACCACGCCGTGGGCGCGGAGGATTTGGGTGATGACCAGCACCAGGTCGGTTGCGGTCGAGCCCTCGGGCAGTTCGCCCTTGAGCTTAAAGCCGACGACCTGCGGCGTGACCATGTAGATCGGCTGGCCGAGCATGCACGCCTCGGCCTCGATCCCGCCGACCCCCCAGCCGACGACGCCCAGGCCGTTGATCATCGTCGTGTGGCTGTCAGTGCCGACGAGGCTGTCGGGGAACGCGATGCCGCCGCGCACCTGGACGACCTTCGCCAGGTACTCGAGGTTCACCTGGTGCACGATGCCGGTGGCCGGCGGGACGACGGAGAAGTTCTTGAACGCCTTTTGGCCCCACTTGAGGAACTCGTACCGCTCGCGATTCCGCTCAAATTCCTTCTCGACGTTGTGAAGCAGTGCGAGCTTGTTGCCGAAGTCGTCGACCTGCACGGAGTGGTCGATCACGAGGTCCACCGGCACCAGCGGGTTGATCCGTTGCGGGTCGCCCCCGGCCCGCTTCATCGCCGAGCGCATCGCGGCCAGGTCGACCACCGCGGGCACGCCGGTGAAGTCCTGCAGGATCACGCGGGCGACCTTGAACGGCAGTTCGACCGCTTCCGGCTTGGCCGCGTTCCACCTGGCCAGCCGCTGCACGTCCTGCTCGCTGACCTGGAAGTTGTCCACGTTGCGCAGGCAGCTTTCCAGCAGCACTTTGATCGAGACCGGCAGATGGTTTACGTCGCCCAGCCCGAGCTTGGCGAGCCGGTCGAGTTGAAAGTAGCGGACGTCGCCCGCCAGGGTGGAAAGCGTTGCCTCGGCGCCGAAGGGATTGGTGGTGGCCATGATGTTCGGGAACAGCACGCGGGTTGTTACAGGCTTGCGGCACGCACCCGGTTGGTGATCGCAAGGAGCGCGGGATTCTATGCGCGCGGGGGGCGCGTCACAAGCGGCCCCGGACGCCTTGCGGTGGCGCCCCTTGCCCGTGACACGGGTTTCCAACCCGTGCGAGCCGAGGTTCTAACTCGGTGAGCCGTATCAAGAGCGAACCCATTCGAAGCTCAGCGCGCTTCAACTGCCAGCGCACGAGTCGCGTTGCTCCGAGTTGATTGCTGATTCAAGGCGTATTGACACAGCACGCGGCTCGGCACGGGTTGGAAAGTGCGTGTCACGGGCAAGGCAGTCAACCAGCCCTTTTTGAGGAGTGCAAAGCGAGACTCAACGGCGACACGCTCGCCTCCTGCCGCACTTGGGCCATGGTGCACTGCCGCGGCGACTTGTCGGGGCGCCAGCGGAGGAAGCCGGTGCCGTGGCGGAAGCGGCCATTGGTGAAGTGGTCGTATTGCACCTCGACCACGATCTTTGGCGCCAGCGGTTCCCACTTCGTGCTCCGCTCGGTGGACCAGCGGCTCGGCCCGCCGGGCGCCTGGCCGGTGAAGCCCGGCGGCTCGATCAGCGGCTCCAGCATCGGCCGCAGTTTCTTCCGCTCCTCGGCCTTGAACGACGAGCAGAAGCCGACGTGATTGAGCAGACCCTTGTCATCGTAGAGTCCGAGCAGCAACGAGCCGACCTCGTTGCCCTTGCTGGCGTAGCGGAACCCGCCGACAACGCAGTCGGCGGTGCGGATCTTCTTCACCTTCACCATGCCGTCGCGATTGCCCGACTGGTACGGCACGTCAAGCCGCTTGGCGACGACGCCATCGAGCGCCGCCCCAACCCCGGCGAACCACCGCCGGGCGACTTTGACGTCGCGCGTCGCGGGCGAGAGGACGATTCGGTCGTTGTGCGAGAGGAAGCGCTTCGCGAATCGCTCCAGCTTCGCGCGTCGCACTTCAAGCGGTTTGTCGGCCAGCAGCGTGCCGTCGGAATCGACCAACAGATCGAAGCAGATCATAACCGCCGGCGTTTCGACCGAGAGCTTGCGGATGCGCGAAGCCGCGGGGTGGATGCGTTGCAGCAGCGAGTCGAACGAGAGGGCGTTGCCTTGCGGGATCACGAGTTCCGAGTCGATCACGAACTGTTTCGCGCCGAGTGATTCGAGCGCCGCGACGATTTCCGGGAAATATCGCTCCAAGGGCTGGCCGCTCTTGGATTGCAGGTGAATTCGCGAGCCGTCGCGAAATGCGAGGCAGCGGAATCCGTCCCACTTAGGCTCATACTGCCAGACGGCGTCATCGGGGACCGCCTCGACGAGCCGGGCGTCCATCGGCGCGTACGAGATCGGGATCGGCAATGCCATGGCCGACGCTCCTTTCCAGCGCCGTCCCTGGCGGGTGTGTGAAACCCTCACGCAGGAGGAAACGAGCAAACCGCGCGCCCTGCGCACCCAGTGGTTGTAGGGGCAGGGCCCTGTCCATGCCCTCTTCCGCTCGAAACAGAAAGGGCAGGCACAGGGGCCTGCCCATACA
>DASXMX010000445.1:0-25291 GCA_036495445.1 Tepidisphaeraceae bacterium | reverse complement strand
GTAACCAGGCGGCCATCGAGAACGTGAGACGTCGGCCACGTGAGGATTTTCATTGTCGTTCTCCTGCGCTTTGTGATCGCTTGCGGCAATCACAGATTAAACGTTCGGAAGTGACCTCTCCGGCTACGAAGTCAGAGGTCGGTCATTGTTGTTCCGATCAGGCATTGACGATCTTCCTTGACGCGGTTGGCGGGAAGGATGATCCTAGCACTCACGCAGAAAACGAGCAATAAGAAATATCAAGAGTTTGCGGATTTTGATTGGAATAAGGAAGAACACCCCCCAAGCGGTCACATGCGTATTGTCTCCGCCAAATCGGAGACTGAGACCGCTCGCTGCCGATGCCTTTCCCGCGTTCGCTTTCCTCAACTTCGATGTTCGCGACCTTGAACCGGTCGCGGTCGCGACAGCAATTCAGACGCCCGATACGAGTGCCGGAGAGCTGCGCCTCAGCGTCCAGATCCTCATCATCGACGTACGCGTAAACCGACGTTTTCGGAGTTCATCGGGAGCAGGATAGCCGTTCCCGGGGTCGTTCTTGTAGTCGACGATCTGCTCGATCGCCCGGCGCGGATTGATGCCGAGCGTCTTCAGCTCGACCTGGACGACGGGTACGCCGTTGATGAGCAGGAGGACGTCGTAGCGGTGGTGGCTGAAGACCCTGAGCGGAGCGGAGCGGAGTCGAAGGGGGATGGGGGGACGGGCAGACCTGAGGGCTGAGGGCTGAGCGAGGCTCAGGCGGACTTCCGCTTGATCAGGCGTCGCAGGGCGTCGGCGACGACGTCGGAAAAGGTGAGGCCGTGGCTGGCGGCGTAGTCGTCGGCCTGCTCGATCAGGTCCCCGTCGAGCGCGATCGCGACGCGGAACCGGTCCTTGGCGGCCTTCCGCTGGACCCGGCGGAGCTCTGCCAACTCGCGCGCCGAGGGCTTTCGCGCCGGCGGGTTGTACGCCGGGTCGTCGAACTCGCGGGTGGCCGCGGCCAATTCTTCCGTGCTCAGTTCGGACCATCGTTTCTGTTTCATGTTTACCGCCTTCTTCGGCGTAACTGGCGTTTTTCCCGGTCGGTCAGCCCGCGGGCGTGGATGACGTAATAGGTGTCATCCTCGACCACGAAGATGACCTGAAGGAATCGGCCGCTGGACGTCTGCCCCGCGGACCCGCCACTTCCCGTCGCCGATGAACTCAGGATAGGGCGCGGCGGCGCGGTTGACCACGTATTCGGCCTCCTCGGGGAGCACGCCGTGGTCGGCGATGTGGTCGCGATTCCAATCGTTCCAGCGAAATGCGTCGCTCACCGATTCCCCTTGCGGGTTACCCTTGGCCCGGCGGTGGTTATACCGCCGGCCGCGTCCCGACGGAATGAGATGGGTGCATTTTCCACAGTGCTGAGCTGAGGACTGAGTGCTGAGTACCTGTGTAGCCGGGGAGCTTGCTCCCCGTTTCAGAGGGGAATACGGGGAGCGAGCTCCCCGGCTACACGGGGTTCTGGATCAGCCACTGAACCCCACCTCTGTGAAGAGCGGCGGTCTGTGGGACGGGTCGCGGTGGTAAGATGGGCAATGTCTCACGCAATAACATGATAAACATCTCGCCGGGACGGGACATTATGGGACATTTTGGGACATTGACCGGCGTGGATGGGAGGGCGGGGGAGCCCGGCCCCTCCGCGGCGGGTAGCTTGCTCCCGGTTTGATCCGGTTTAGGATCGGGGGCATGCAGCAGCAGTCGTGGCTGGCGACTTGTGTCTTTGCGGTGATCGCGTTTGCGGGGGGGTACATGGCGGCGTGGCATGCGCCGGCGGCGGGGCAGGGGAGCCGGGCCGAGGTCGGCCCGGATCGGGCCGGGCGGTGCTTCTTCTCGCCCCGCGGGGGGTGTACCACGGCGGTGGTCGCCGAGGTCGCGGCGGCACAGCATTCCATTGAATTACAGGGGTATTCCTTCACCTCCGAGCCGATCGCGACCGCCCTCATCCAAGCCCGCCGGCGGGGGGTGGATGTGCGATTGCTGCTCGACGCCGCGGCGACCGGGGACGACCGGCGTCAGGCGATTCGGGCTCGGGAGGCGGGGGCATCGGTTTATCTGGATGGCAAGCACGGGCTGGCTCACAACAAGGTCATCCTGATCGATCACCGCACGCTGATCACCGGCAGCTTCGATTTCACCGCGGAAGCGGAGGATCAGAATGCGGAGAACGTGCTGATCCTGCACGATCAGCCGAAGCTTCAGTCCGCCTACGAGGAGAACTTCCAGGCGCACTGGGCTCACGGGGAGCGGTTTGAGGGGAAGTGAACGGTGGGGGCCAAAGTCCCCGCCCGGGGCAGGCCGGTCGCCCGTCGGGCGATCGTCAATCCAAGCCCAACCAACGCCACCGCGGCCAGCGCCGGCAGCAGGACCACGCTCATCATCAGCAGCGACGCCTCGATCATCGGGTCGAAGTGGGCCATGTGGACCCAGGTCATGAGCTGCGGCGTCAGGACCTGCGGGTTTTGCGGGAAGATCAGGACCGTGGCGGGGACCTCGGTCATCGAGAGCGCGCCGACGAGCAGGCCGCCGGCCAGGAGCGTGGGCCAGGCGAGGGGCCAGACGACGCCGAGGGCGGTGCGGAAGGGGCCGGCGCCGTCCACGGAGGCCATGTCGCGCAGCTCGCGCCAGGGGCGGGAATACGTTGCCCAGGCGGCGGCCAGGGCGAGCCAGCCGAACCGGCCGACGTAGGCGAAGACGGGGACGGGGAAGTTGTCGTAGGCCCAGACGAGCCCCGGCCGGTTGTAGATGCGGATGTCGGCGATCGCGAGCAGTTGCCCGCCGAGCAGGAACGACGCCCCTGCCAGCACCAGCGCGCCGCGCGGCCAGCGGCCCGCGGCCGAGAAGCCCGCGACGCCCGCGAGGCTCGCCGCGACCAGCGCGACGAACACCGCGCCCAGCGTCTGCGGCTCGAACTCATTGAACACGCCCCAGGGCGTGTGCGGGTTTCGCAGCGATTTCACGAGCGCCCAAACCGGCACGCCCACGTTCAACGTCAGTAGCACCAGCGTGGTGATGATCGACGCCTTCGACGCATCCAGTACCCTCGGCCATTGCCCGATGCTGATCGCCTCGGCGGCGCTGGTCCTGCCCGCGGCCCAGACGACGATGCCGGCCAAGGCGATCGACACCAGCAGGAGGGGGAAGGCGGTGGCGACGGCCGCCGCGGCGCGTTCGGACTGGCCGTGCGCCTCGTGCCCGCCGGAGCCTTGGATCACCGGGCCGGCGATCGGGTTGGCGGGGGAGCTGAAGGCGCCGGTGTCGAAGACCATCCGCACTTCGGTCGCCACGACGCTGATGCCGGTCGGCTCGTAGACGGCGAACTCCTGCGTCGCCAGGACGGTGACGACGGCCATCGACGCGATGATCGCCGGCATCAGTTGCCGCAGCGCGACTCGGCGCGGCGCGCCGTCGAGCAGCGCCTGCTGCTGGATGTTGGTGTCGAGTCGTCGCAATGCCAGGCCGATCAATCCGGCGGGGACCGCCCAGAGCCACGCCGCCAGCGACCAGATGCACCGCAGCGTATCGGCCACGCCGCCCGGCGGGAACGTGAGGCCGTACTTCTGCAGGAAGGGCGTTCCGTAGTGGTTGGCCAGCGAGACGCGGACGAGCCGGACGAATTGCGCCCACCCGTACGCGTACGACAGCGACGGCATGAGCAGGGCGGCGGGCAGAATGACCCACATCGCCTTGGCGATCGGCCCGCGGCCCCGGCCAAGCACGAACGCCGCCGGCAGGCCCATCAGTGTGGCGATCACCGCGGCCAGCCCGTTGTACCCGATCGTCCGCGCCATCAGCTCGGCCCGGAACGACGTGACGTGCAGTTCCGTCCGCACCTGCGGCGAGGCCATGATCACCGCGCCCACCATCCAGATCATCGGCAGCGCGCTGCAGACGCCGATGACCAGCACCGCAGGTAATGCCGTCAACAACCCACCCAGTCGTTGCCAGCGGCTGCGGACTTGGGGTTCCTGACAGGAGAGGACGTCGGGTTCAGGCGAGGGGATGGTGGATCGCAACGGAATAACTCGGTCGTTGTGGGTTTCCGATAATCGACGGTTTGGAGGAGTTTAACGCAGGCAGGGCGCCGGTATCCAATCTCGCGGCCATCGCATTGCGGGGTGGCACCGGACATGTACTCATGTCCGTGGTCTTCGGCCGCGACGCCACGGACAAGAGTACTTGTCCGTGCCACCCGGTTCGGCCAACTCATGTTTTGAGTCTGGCCGCCTGCGACTGCGATGGTATGATGTTGGTCCGCGTCGATGCCCCGATTCCGGGGCGGGCGACGTCGGTGGGGCCACATGTCCGGCTCATTGAGAGAATTGGTCGAGACGTCCTTTCAACGGGGAAAGTCATGCGGGTTGTATGCGTTGCGTTGGTTGTGCTGGGGTTTTCGGTCGTCGCGGCCGGGCAACTCAGCCCGGAAGAGGCGTACCAGAAGCTGCAGGAAAAGCAGAAACAGCGTGCCGCGGCCGAGGGCAAGCAAAGCGATGCGCCCGCGGCGACGCAGCCGGCCGCGGGCAACGCCGATGCGCCGCGCCCGGCGCGCGGGGCGGGCATGGCCGAGGGGAAATTATTGCACCAGGCGTGGGATGCGGTGGCCGGCCGGCATTATGGCCAGGCGACGGCCCTTTTTGATCGTGCCGCGGCGATGGACCCGGCCGACTCCAACGCGCTGATGGGTCGCGGCGTCTGCGAGTATGAACTGAAGAATTACAAGGCCGCGTTCAGGGACATCGAAAAGGCATACCGGCTGGCCGATGTGGGCGGGATCGGGCATATCGGGCGGCAACTGGTGATCGCCGACTGTGCCGTCAACGTGGAGACCGACAACCCGATGCGGGCGGTCAAGCTGCTGCGCGGGCTGATGGAGCCGATGGAACAGAACAACGTCCTGGACGAGGAACTCCAGAACGACCTGGGCATCGCCCTCACCCACGCCAACGCCCAGTCGCGGAAACTTCCGCTGTTCGAAGAAACGCTGAAATACTACGAGGGATACGACAAGAAGCTGGACGAGCAGCGAAGAGACGACACGGCGCGGTGGGGCACGCAGTGGATTGGGAAGGAGGAGGCCGAGACGAAGTGGAAGAAGTACCGGGCCGCCGCCGAGAACGCGGACGCGGCGGCCGTGACGCTCGACCACGTCGAGCTCGCCCTCAAACAGGCCCATGACCGCTACGTCGACCTGCACGGCATGGCCCTCCACGGAACGGTGGAGATCCGCGAGGTCAACAACAACTACAAGCAGGCGATCCTCAACGAGGCCGCCGCCCGGCGGCTCTACGACAAGGCGATGGCGAAGCTCGACAGCGTCGAGAAGCCGCCGTTCCCCGACCGCATCGAGCACGACTGGCAGGAGCCGCGGTAGCGCGAATTGGCGGTGGGGTGGCATGGGCATGTACCCATGCCCGTGGCGTTGCTTGAAAATGCAACCACAGAGGGCACGGAGAACACAGAGGACACAGAGAGAAGGCCAAAGAGAAAGAACCGCGGATTAGGCGGATAGCGCGGATGGGAGAATGGCATTTTCTTCTTATCCGCGCCATCCGCGTAATCCGCGGTTCACTTTCAGCTCAACCAGCATCCTTAGCTATGAGCGACTGAAACGGCTCGCCCAATTCGCCAGTTCATGAGCCATCGCGTCAATCGCCTCGTCCCAGCGGTCGCGGCGCAGTTGGCGGAAGAGGCGCATCGCGGGGTACCAGGGGCTGTCGGTGCGGCCGACGAGCCAGCGACAGTCGGCGACGAACGGGATCAACACCCACGTCGGCTTGCCCAGCGCGCCGGCGAGGTGGGCCACCGACGTGTCCACCGCAATCACCAGATCACAGCAGGAGATCAACGCGGCGGTGTCGATGTAGTCGGTCAGCTCTTGATGGTGATCGATCACGCGCAGGCCCACTGCCGGGTCGAACGCCTGGGCGGCGGCTGACGGCGCCTTCTGAAGGCCGTGGAACTCGACGTTCGCCTTTGCGAGCGGGGCAAGTCGCTTGAGGGGGACGGACCGGATCCGGTCGTTCGGATGCGTGGGGTTGCCGGCCCAGACAATCCCGACGCGCGGACGATCGGACGGGCCGAGTTTGGCCGACCACGAATGCGCCAGGTTCGGCCGGGCGAAGAGGTAGGGGACGTCGGCGGGAATCGTTTCGAGTCGCGTTCGACAGGCGAACGGGAGGCTGGCCAGCGGGCAGTGCAGGTCGAAGTCGGACAGGGGCTCCCCGCGGGCGATCACTTGCTCGGTTCCCGGGAAACCGTCGAAGAGCCGGCGCAACTCGGGATGGCATTCGAGGACGACGCGGCCGCCGCGGTCGGCGACGAACTTGACGTAGCGGACGTACTGGATCCCGTCGCCGAACCCCTGCTCGGCGTGCAGGAGGATCGTCCGGCCCTCCCGCGGCTCGCCGCGCCATTGGGGCTGCGTGAACGGCCGCACGGGGAACTTGAGCTTGGTCCGTAACCGCCATTCGTGCTCGGGCCAGCCGGCTTCGAAGTTGCCGGTGCGCAGCAGCGCGACGGCCAGGTTCCAATGGGCGGCGGGGGAGTCGGGCGCGAGCGAGACCGCCGTCCGGCAGACCTTCACCGCCCGATCGTAATCTCCGGTGGTGAACAGCGCGTTCCCCAGGTTGCTGAACGCCTCGCCATAGCGGGGATTCAATTGGAGCGCCCGCAGGTAGGACCCGATCGCCTCTTCGGCTCGATCCTGTGCGGCCAGCGCGACGCCGAGGTTGTTGTGCGACTCCGGGGAATTCGGATCCAACTCGACCGCCCTGCCCAATTCATCAACGGCGGCGTCGAACTCGCCGGCTTCTCTCAGGACATTTCCGAGATTGCTGTGGAACGGCGCGCAGCCGGGCTGAATGCGGATGGCCGCGCGGAACGCCTCGGCAGCCGCTTGCCATTCGGCCCGGTCGCCCAGAGCCAGGCCCAGATTGTTGTGAGCCATCGAGAGGCTTGGGTCGAGTTCGATCGCCCGGCGGAAATGGGCGATCGCGTCGTCGAGACGCTCCATCCGTCGATAGGCTTCACCGAGATTGCAATGGAAGCTGGCCATCTCGGGCCGGGCGACGACGGCCCGGCCGAGCAGGTCGGCCGCGAGGGGCAGCCGGCCCGTCTGCATCGCCAGCGTGCCCATCAGGTTCAACGCCTGCGGATTCTTCGAATCGTCGGCGAGCACCTGCCGGTAGATCGCCTCGGCTTCGGCAAACCGCCCGTCGCGGTGGTGGGCCAGCGCAAACTGGAGGGACTCGTCCGTGCTGAACTGCTGCTGCAACATCGCCCTGGCCTCCTTGCCGGGATGCGGGGCATTGTAAGCCTCAGCCGCGCGGCGTCCACCCAAGATGCAATCACAGAGAGCACCGAGAACACAGAGGACACAGAGGGAAATGCGTTTTTTGCCACAGATGGGGCACAGATGCACGCAGATGGGGATTTCAGATTTGAAATTCGAGATTTGAACTTTCAAATCTGCATTTCATCTGTGTGCATCTGTGTCGATCTGTGGCTAATTCTTCCTGGCTTTTCCTCCGGGTTCGTTGTGCATCTGTGGTTCAACCGGCCTAGCATCTCCGGGATCTCACCGACGAAAGGATCGACGCGTGCAATACGTGAATCTCGGCGCCACCGGCCTCAAGGTTTCCCGCATCTGCCTGGGGTGCATGACCTACGGCTCCAAGAAATGGCGGGAATGGGTGTTGGAAGAGGAGGAGAGCCGGCCGTTCTTCCGGCGGGCGTGGGACGCAGGGATTAACTTTTACGACACCGCCGACGTCTATTCGCTGGGCGTCAGCGAGGAGATCCTCGGGCGGGCGGTGAAGGACCTGGGCGCGCCCCGCGACCGGTTCGTGATCGCGACCAAGGTCTTCAGCGTCATGGGCGACGATCCCAACCAACGCGGCCTGTCGCGCAAGCACATCCACCACGCGATCGACGACAGCCTCCGGCGGCTCGGGACCGATTACGTCGACCTCTATCAGATTCACCGCTTCGACCCCCACACGCCGATCGAGGAGACGCTCGAGGCGCTGACCGACGTGGTGAAGGCAGGCAAGGCGCTCTACATCGGCGCGTCGTCGATGTACGCGTGGCAGTTCGCGAAAATGCTCCACGCGTCCGACCGGCTTGGCCTGAGCCGGTTCACCACGATGCAGAACCATTACAACCTCGTCTACCGCGAGGAGGAGCGGGAGATGATCCCGCTCTGCATCGACCAGGGGATCGGCGTCATCCCCTGGAGCCCGCTGGCCCGGGGGTTCCTTGCCGGCAACCGCAAGGGGCGCGAGCAGGGGTTCGGCGACACGTCGCGGGCCAGGACCGACGACTTTGCGCACAAGCTCTACTACCAGGAATCGGATTTCACGGTGGTCGACCGCGTCAGCGAAATCGCCCGGCGGCGGGGCGTCGCCAACGCCCAGGTCGCGCTGGCATGGCTGCTGGCGCAGCCCGGCGTCACCTCGCCCATCGTGGGGGCGAGCAAGATGAAACACCTCGACGAGGCGATCGCCGCCCTCGAGTTGCGGCTGGCCGAAGAGGAACTGCACGCGCTGGCCGAACCGTATCAGCCGCACCCGGTGCTGGGGCACTCGTAGGGCAGCAGCGGGCAGAAGAAGAGGGCAGGCACGGGGGCCTGCCCCTACGGATGCGAAGTGAACGCGCCTTTACCCTGCGGTCTTCCCGGAGCCCGACGTCTCGCTCGGTTTCTCCGCCAGCAACTCGGGCACGAGCGTTTCGAGCTCCCCGCGGGCGGTCATCGAGCGGAGGGTCCCGTTGCGGTCGATCAGGTACACGGTGGGGATCGCGTTCACGTCAAACCGGGCGGAAAGCTGGTGCCAGTGCGGGGCGGTGGACGCCGGGCCGAAGAGTTGCGGCCATTTGATGTCCGGGTTGTCCCTCACGAACTGAAGCAGTTCCCGCCGGTCCGAGTCGTTCGAGACGCCCATGATCTCGAAGCCCTGATCGTGGTACTTCTTATAGAGCTCGATCACCTTCGGCATTTCCGCGCGGCAGGGCGGGCACCAGGTGGCCCAGAAATCGATCATGACGACTTTGCCCTTCCATGCGAGCGTCGAGGCGGACTTGCCTTGCGCCGTCGTTCCCGAGACCACCAGCGGCCGGCCGATCCGGTTCGGCGTGGACCGGTAGCGGATCGCCCAGGGGCCTTTCAGCTCCTTCTCCACGATCGTCCTCGCTTCGTCGGCCAACTCCGGTGACGACGCGCGGCTGTCGGCCATGGTGACGAGCGTCAGCGCGAGCAGATCGTCAATTGGCTTGGCCTTCACCATCGGCTTGAGCCCGTCGAGCACCGTTTGCTGCGGATCGGGCGTCTGATCCGCCCACCAGTCGCGCAGGGCCAGGCCGAGCTTCGCGTTGTGTGCCGCGGTTGCGTCCGCGCCGGCGGCGGCATCCGCAAGCGTCTTGCCCGCCGACTCGTCGCCCAACACGCTGAGCATCGCCAGCGTCCGATCCTCTTCATACTGGTTTTCCGCCTTTCGCGAAGGCATGGCGGCTTCCAATTCGTGGAGCAGGTCGGCCTTCCTCTTCAGCGTCGGGGAAAGCTTCTCGCTGAAGAAGTGGCGGTATTTCGGGTCCATCAGCCGATCGCTGCGGCCCCATCGTGAAATCTCGCCGCTCACCTGCTGCAGTTCGGCCATAATCTCCTTGGGCGGCCGGCCCGCACCGGCGGCAAGGCCGGCAAGGATGCTCAGAAAAGCGACAGTGATGCAAAACACGTTCGAAATTTGCTTCATCGCGGACATCGAAATCCCCGAAGAAATGAATGGTTATCGAACCTTTGTGTCGCGTAGCTTGCCATGACGTGCGCGTCAGGTCAATCCCGAGATTGCTTTGGGACAGCCGCTTAGGAGCGGGCGGCGGCGGAACGGGCCTCGGGAAATTGGAGCACCGGACACTCATGGCACCGCGTTAGCTATGGAGCACCGGCGCTATGGAAAGCATTCTTCCTATTCGGGCCGGATCGAGGAAAGGATTCCTCGCCGGCAGGTCGTTCGAAACCGCGAGCCGCCTCACCGGCGGCGCGTGCTGGTTGCTCCCGCTCCTGTTCCTGTGTGAGCCGTGCGGTGCCGCGGCGGTGCCGGTGGTGCTGCAGCAGGGGCGCATCGTCACCCAGTCGCCGGGCGCCGAGGTGATGCTCGGCGAGCCGTACTGGTTCTGGGAAGGCGGGTCCTCCCGCGTCACGGTGGAACAGCACGGCAACGAATTGGCGATCCTGTTCCACCTCGACGTGGCGAACACCGCCTACTGGATCGATTTGCAGATCTGGCAGACCGCGGACGGGGTGGCGGTGGTCGGCTCGCACAGCAGCGGCATCTGGCCGGACGTCTGCGAGTCGTACGCGAGCTGGGATGAGCTGCTCAAGCACCGCGACCAGCCGCTGGCGGAGATCGCCGTCTGCTGCCTGGCCCGCTGTGGCCTCAACAGCCGATTCCAATCCGGCCCGACCGCGACCGCGGCGCTGACGCGGTAGCGGTCGCGCATCCGGGCCTTCGGGCGGCATGGGCACGTACTGAGCTCGTCGAAGTCCGAAGGTCCACCGGAGGCGATGGGCATCCTTACGCTTGGGCGCGTTCCGGTCGTCGAAATTGTGAAGGCCGGGACGAGACGATCTCGGCTTGCGCAGTCCTTTCGATTCCACGGAACTGGTCGAGCTTATCCTGCAACATCGCGGCTTGCTCGTGCGAGCATTCGAATTCGAAGTCGATCGGCCAGAGCATTTTCCCGCTGCGATACCCGCTCCCGGGCCCCGGACGGGACGCCGTCAGGCGATACATGCCGGAATCCGTGGGTTTGAGCTCGACCGTGAGGCCCGGCAGCCATGGGATCAGCTTGACTGGCCCGAACCCAACCCGCTGACCGATGCCGGCGGGCGAGAGGCGCAGGTGGCAGGCGCCGCCGAAGTCGTCGAGCAATCGATGCCGCCGGTAGAGCAACCACGCGGTCCCGCACGCGAGCAGGGCGAACCAGAACGTCGCGATCCTCCAATGGCCGGCAACGAGGTCCGTCACCAGGTTGACCACCACCCACGCGAACGAGCCGAGCAGCGACCACCACAACTGCTTAGGCGGCGCGGTGGCCGCGGTCTGATGAACGCCATCCGCCCAGCCGCGGAGGACGATCTCGTCCTCGCGATAGGGTTCGCCGCATTCGGGGCAGATGCCCGAGCCGGGCAGGCCGATGAGGAGGTAGCTGCAGTTACCGCAGATTCGGTCGAAGCCGGCGTCGGCTGAGCCCGGGATCGCGTGAATCGAACGAGTGACACTGTGGGGACTCGGTCCCATGTCATCAGCCTACCTGCCGGCACGTTGCGCGAGAATGGATTCATGCCGGGTGGCACGGACATGTACCCATGTCCGTGGTGAGCGGATGCGCGCGACCCCCACGGACAAGGGTACTTGTCCGTGCCACCCGGAATCGGCAACCGACGGGTGAACATGGCGTGGTTATCGGACCTGCCCGTTGCGGGAAACGTCTGGGGAATTCCGCGGAAGTATGCCGATTGGCCTTCCCGGCCGTTTTATTAGATGAAACTCCCGGGCGAGTTGGAGGCCAATGTCATGAGGAAACGGCGACTGATGATCTTCCTGCTGATCGCGCTGGCGGAGTTCGTGGCGACCCGCGGGCAGCAGCCCGCGCAGGCGTCGGCGGCATCGACGACGTCATCGGCGCTGGTGGTGCCGGACAACGGTGCGGTGGGGTCACAACGCTAGAATACCGTCCATCCGGCGGGCGATGTCCTTGAGGGCGTCGAGGTCGCCGCCGGGCACTTCGGCGCACATCCAGGTGTGATAGCTGATGGCGTCGAGGGCGGTCATGACGGCCTTCCAGTTGATGTCCCCGTCGCCGAGCTTCACGTCGAAGCCCTTCCATCGCCCCTCCTTGTCCATCTTCGAGCGGCTGAACTCCTTCACGTGGAGCTTGAGGATGCGGCGGCCGAGGATGTGGATCCACTGCTCGGGGTAGCCGTAGGCCATGATGTTGCCGATGTCCATGTGCCAGCCTATGGCGGCGGGGTTGTTGAACTCGTCGACGTACCGGGCCGCTTCCAGCGGCGAGAGCAAAAAGTCGTTCCACACGTCCTCCACCGCGATCCGCACGCCCAGTTCCTGCGCCAGCGGCAGCGCCTTGCGGATCTGTTCCTGCGAACGCTCGTAGCACTGGTCGTAGGTGACGTTGGCGTTCACGACGCCCGGCACCAGCAGCACGCTGGTGCCGCCCAGGTCCTTGCAGTCGCGCAGCGCCTGTTCCAGGTCCCGAAGTCCCTGATCGCGCACGCTTTGGTTGGGGTGGGAGAGCGTGATTTTCCAGTGGGTCGAATCGACCATGCCTTCAACGAGCAGGCCGGTCTTTTCGCAGGCGCGCTTGATCTCATCGTTCGGCGGCCCGCCGGGGCTGTTCATCTCGACCCCGTCGAACCCGGCCTCCTTGAGTATTTGGAACTTCTCGAGGACGGTGGTGCCGCCCTTGATCATGTCCCACATGACGGCTTTCTTGAATCCGCGCTTGGTGCCGCCGATCAAATCTGGCTCATGCCCGCGAAGGGGCAAAGAAGACACGTCCTGAGCCCGACCGGTGTCCACCCCGAGATTAAGGAGAGCAGCGACGCTGGCGCCGGCGCCGAGCTTCATCAGGTCTCGTCGGTTCATTGGCATCGTCATGATCGCTCCGAAACTGCCGAAGGTTGATCCGCAGATCGTCCAGATGTTCGCAGAAATGGGAGCAGGAGGCCAGTTCGGTCCCGCCGCTTGCGGCTTCGCGAACGAAGGAACGCCCACCGGCGGCCCCGCCCAACGCAAGCGACGATCGGGGGTAATCGATGGCGCGACGGCACCGCCCTCATTCCCTGCCCGTCTGATCCGTTACGGTGGCAGGTTGATCTGCCCCGCTCTCCGCCCCATTCGCGGGCAATCGTTCCAGGATCTGCTTGAGCGTCGCGAGGATCTGCTCCTGCGTCGCATCCCGCCGCTCCGCGGCCGGCCCGTCCAGCGCCGCGCCGGAGAGCGACGGCCCGATCGTCATCAGCGCCGTCCCCAACAATTTCCCCAGCGGGGTCCTCGCAAAGATATCCCCATACCCGACGCTCAGGCACGTCGAGCAATAGACCGCGGCGTCGAAGACGTCGTTCACCTTCGGATTGTGGTCCCGCTCGGCTGCATAGAACAGCAGGCTCGAAAGCGTGACCAGCGCCGCCGTGTTGCGGCACGGGTTATCGCCCAGCCTCGTTGCCCACTGGTCGATCGGCAGTTCGTCCGGGATCCGCACCCCGAACGCGGCGAGGCCCTCGTTAAGTTGCTCTTTCCAGGTCATGGCTCGATTCCGTTCCACAGCCGTTAAAACATAACCACAGAGAACACAGAGAACACAGAGAGCACAGAGAGAATACAAGAATGGATCGCCAAAGATGAGGCACAGATCGACACGGATTGGGATTTCAAATTTGAGATGTGAAATCTCAGATCTGCATTTGATCTGCGTGCATCTGTGCCCCATCTGTGGCCAGAATGCATTTCTCCTCTGTGCTCTCTGTGTCCTCCGTGCCCTCTGTGACTGCATTTTCGAGCGAGACACGGGCATCGGTACATGCCCATGCCACCCGAAAGCCATTCGATTACTTCCGACCTTCGCCCTTGCGGACTTCCTTCACTGCCGCAGCCGGCGTAACCTGCGCGGCGGTCCCGGTCAATCCGATCGTGGCGCCGTTCCCTGCGGTTGCGGGTGCGGCGGGTTCGGTCGGCTTGGGCTGAAGCTGCGAGGCGACGGCGCCGACCACTTGCGTGAGCAGTTCCTGGCCCTGGGCCGGCATCGTCTTCATCAGCCCGTCGGTCGCGAGGCCCAGGCCCGCGGCCCGCATGAACTGCTGGGCCATGGCGGCCATCGTCGTCGGGTCGCCGAAGATCTGCATCTGCGCCTTGGCCATCATGTTGCCCATCGCCTGGGCCGCCGCGATGCGGATCTCCCGCTCGGCGGCGATCCGCAGCTTCTCCAGTTCGAACCCCAGCGCGGCCGCCTCGAACTCCTGCTTGTTCGACAGGCTCTGGCGTTCGACCTCGACGCGGGCCTGCTCGACGCCGACCTGCTCGCGGCCGATCGTCACGTCGACCATCTTTACCGCGCGATCACCCTCGGCACGCTTGGCTTGCGCTTGCGCCTCGCCCTCCGCCAGCCGCAGCTTCGCCTGGTAGGTCGCCTCGGCGGCCTGCCGCTCGGCCTCGGCCTTCTTCACCGCCATGTACGCGGCCACGTCCGCCGTCGTCTGCTCGCGCAGCTTGTTCTGCTCGATGACCTGCTTGGCGGCGATCAACTGCTTGCCGGCCTCGCGGTCCGCCTCGCTGGTGACCTGCACCGTCAGCACCTTCTGCTTGGCCGACTCGCGCTCGGCCTCGGCGGCGAGCACCGCGGCCTGCGCCTCCGCACGCTCCCGCTCCTTCTCCGCCACCGCCACTTCCTTGTTCCGCTCGGCCACCTCGAGCGTCTGCTTTTTGAGGATCTCGGCCGTCTCCTGCTCCTTGAGCTTGGAGACCAGCGCCACCTTCTTGGCGACCTGCGCCTGCTCGACCACCAGCGTCCGCTCGACCTCGGCGGTCTCGATGTTCTTCATCTTCTCGATGTCCCGCCGCGAGATCGCCTCGTCCTGCGCCAGCTTGAACTCCTGCACCTCCCGCTCGCGGGCCGCCCGGACGTTGGCCACCTTCATCTTCTGCTCGGCCTCGAACTCGGCCTGGTCGCGCTGCAGGTCCAGCACCTTCTTGGTCGTCGCGACGTTCCGCTCGACGACCTGCCGCTGCGATTCCTGCTCGATCTCGTTCCGCTCGACGCGGGCCCGCTGCGTGATCTCGGCGATCTTGCGAAGGCCCTGCGCGTCGAAGACGTTCTTCTCCTGAAGCTGGCTCGGGTCGGTCTGGTCAAGCGACGAGATCGTGACCGATTCGAGCGTCAGCCCGTTGCTGGCCAGATCGTGCGTCACGATCTCCTGCACGGCGCTGGCGAACTCGTCGCGCTTCGCGTGAAGCTCGACCAGTTCCTTCGTCGCCGCCACCGTGCGCAGCGCGCTGACGAGCTTCTCCTGAACCAGTTCGCTCACGCCGTCCGGCTGGACGTTTTTGCCGCCCAGCGAGCGGGCCGCCTGGAGGATGTGATCCGAGTTCGCCTCGACCTTGATGTAAAACTCGGCGGAGAGATCGACCCGCAGGTTGTCGCGCGTGATCAGCGCGTGCGGCCCGCGGCGCTCGACGTTGAGCCGCATCGTCTCCAGCGAGACGGGGATCACGTGGTGGATGACGGGGAGGACGATGGTGCCGCCGTCGCGGACGACGCGGACGCCGCCCATGCCGGTGCGGACGAACGCCATGTTCGCCGACGCCTTGCGATAGAGCTTGGCGATCATCGTCATGACGCCGGTGAGGACGACCAGGCCCAGGCCGATCGTTGTCGGCACCGCGCGGGCGGTCACCGACGCCCCCGGCATCACCGACGGCATCCACGGCGCGATCATCAGCGCGCACCCCACCAGGAAGAAGAGCACCAACACAAACATGGCATTCCTCGCTTTCGCGTGGTCACGCGGCCGTCGTCGAAGTGACCGGACGGCGCGTGACGTAGAAGAGTCCTTCTTTGGCGTTGTAGGCGACGAGCTTCACTTGCGACCCCTTGGCGATCGGTTCCTGCCCGGACTCGGCCCGGCAGGCGACTTGATACAGGTCGCCCGTCTCGTCGCGCACCGACACCATTCCGAATTTCTGGTCGATCGGAAAGATCGCCTCGCCTTCGGCGCCGAGCAGCGCGTGCCGCCGGCGGGCGGTTGTCTCATAGAGCGGCAAATACCGCGCGATCATCATCACGACGCCCCGCGTCGCCAGGAGGCTGACCACCGCGGCCAACGGGATCGAGACGAATGCGGCCGACGCGCCGCGGCTCTGCATCGCCGCGTTGGCGATGAAGCCCACGACGCCCCAAGTCAGCAGCAGGACCATCAGCAACAGGCTGACGGGCACTTTGCCCAGCCCCAGCCAGGTGAGCGCGGCGAGCGAAGCCGAGCCATGCTCGCTGGCTTGCTCGCCATCGGCATCGTTGTCGGCATCCGAGTCCGCATCGGCGTCATGATCCGCGTCAAGATCGTGATCGGCATCCGCATCAGCATCCGCATCCGCATCCGCGTCCGCGTCCGCATCAACATCGGCGTCCGCTTCGGCGTCGAAATCGTGATCGACGTCGCTGTCGCCGAAGGTGAGGCCACTGACGGTGTAGAGGCCCAGGTACATCAGGGCCAGCCCGAACGGCAGCAGGAAGATGAGGTTCCACCAATTAAGCAGCCATTCCGCGTTCATCGCCCGCCTCCTTTCTGGAGGGATCAACGACTCACACGTACTGGGGAGCAGTATAAACCCCCGAGCCGGGATGCAGGTGTATAAGGGCCGGGCGTGAATATACCTGATCCGAACCCCGGAAGGGAGAAAAGGTTACGAATTACGTCAAGAGACGCGGTATACTCCGGTTGGAGAGATTCGCGAATGCCGTCACCGTTTCCTGGAATGGATCCGTACCTGGAAGATCCGGCGATCTGGTCCGGGTTCCACCATGCCTTTCTCAGCGCCCTGCAGGAACGACTCGGGCCGGCGGTCAGGCCGAAGTATTTCGTGCGGGTGGACGAGCGCGTCTACGTCGCGCACAAAGAGGATCCGGCGTATCGATTCATCGTACCAGACGTGCGGGTGATCGAAGCGGCACGCAAGCGGCCGCCCGCGACGAGCGGAGGAGCGGCCGGCGGTCTCGTCATCGCGCCGCCGCTCCCCGTCGTGGAGATGATTGATCCCGAAATTCACGAACACCGGCTGGAGATCCTTGACCGGGTGGATCGCTCGGTTGTGACCGTGATCGAGATGCGTAGTCCGACCAACAAGATGCCGCGATCGGTCGGGCGTGATAGCTTTCTCCAGAAGCGAAACGAGGTCTACGGAACCGATGCCCATTGGATGGAAATCGACCTGCTGCGCGACGGTGCCAGAACGGCCAACGTGGCGGCAAGCGGGGAGGCGGAATATCAGATTTACCTGTCGCGGGCGGGCAAGCCGCGACGGGGCTTTGTCTGGCCGGTCCCTGTTCGGGAACGTCTCCCGGTGATTGGGGTGCCGTTGCGAAATGGGGATGCTGACGTTCCGTTGGATCTGCAGGCTGCGTTCGACCAAGTGTACGACGTCGGCGGGTACGACTTGGATTTGGACTATCGACGCGCGCCCTCATGCCCGCTCAATCCCTTACAGGCGGAATGGGCGCAAACCATTCTCGGCGATCGCTCGCAACCATAGCCGCGACCGATGCACGAACTGGCTGTCCACCTCGCTCCCGTTTACGCCATCAGCCCCTTCACCACCTGCCCGCTCACGTCCGTCAGTCGGAACTGGCGGCCCTGGTAGCGGAAGGTGAGGGCTTCGTGGTTGATGCCGAGCAGGTGGAGGAGGGTGGCTTGCATGTCGTGGACGTGGACGCCGTCGGAGACGATGTTCCAGGCGAAGTCGTCGGTTTGGCCGTATGCGGTGCCGGCGCGGGCGCCGCCGCCGGCGAGCCACATGCTGTAGGCGCGGCCGAAGTGGTCGCGGCCGGCGGGGTGGGCGGGGTCGCCCTGGCCGAAGGGGGTGCGGCCGAACTCGCCGCCCCAGATCACCAGCGTGTCGTCCAATAGCCCGCGCTGTTTCAGGTCCTTCACCAAAGCCGCAGAGGGCTGGTCGGTGTCGCGGCACTGCTGGGCGAGCTGGGTGAACAGATTGTTGTGCTGGTCCCACCCGCTGTGCATCAACTGGACGAACCGCACGCCGCGTTCGATCAGTCGGCGGGCGATCAGGCAGTTGTTGGCGTACGTGCCCTTCGTCAGCGCGTCGGGGCCGTACATTTCAATGATGTGCTTGGGCTCGTTGGAGAAGTCGAGCAGTTCCGGCACGCTCGCCTGCATCTTGAACGCCATCTCGTAGGAGTTGATCCGGGTGTCGATCTCCGGATCCCCGTATTCCTTCAGGTGCTCGTCGTTCAGTGCGGCCAAATCGTCGAGCATCGCCCGGCGGCTTTCGCGGGAGGTGCCGGGCGGGTTGTTCAGGTAGGGGACCGGGTCGCCCACGCCGCGGAACCGCACGCCCTGGTAGCGGCTGGGGAGGAACCCGCTGCCCCAGTAATAATCGTAGAAGAGCTGGCCGCAGGTCTTGCCCTTGTCGGAGGAGGTCATGACGACGAACGCGGGCAGGTCGTTGGCCTCGCAGCCCAGGCCGTAGCTGAGCCACGCGCCCATGCTCGGGCGGCCGGGCGTCTGCGCGCCCGTCATGAAGAACGTCACGCCGGGCGCGTGGTTGACCGCCTCGGTGTTCATCGTGCGTACGAGGCAGATGTCGTCGGCGATGGAGCCGGTGTGGGGGATCAATTCGCTCAATTCCATCCCGCACTGGCCGTACTTTCGGAACGGCTTGATCGCGGGCGTGATCGGCCACCGCTTGTAGCCGGAGGACATCGTCGAGAGTCGCGTCATGCCGCGGACGCTCTCGGGGATGTCCTGCCCGGCGAGCTTCTCCAGCAGCGGTTTGTGATCGAACAGGTCGACGTGGCTCGGCCCGCCGCCTTGCCAGAAGCAGACGACGCGCTTGGCCTTGGGGGCAAAGTGGGGCAGGTTCGGCAAGCCGCGCTGGCCCGCGATCGCGCGCGGGGCCATCGAGGCGGTGGCGGCGCGCGCCGTTTCCGATTGCATCAGCCACGCGAGTGCCGCGGCGCCGATCCCCTGCGCCGCCCGCCCGAACAGTTGCCGCCGGGTCACGCGCTGCCAGTTGGTCAGAAGCTCGGGATGCATTGTGAACTTCCTCAAAGATTCACCGCAGAGACGCAGAGAACGCGGAGAAGAGAAATGCATTTAGGCCACAGATGGGGCACAGATGCACACAGATGAAATCCGGTTTTGAAATTTGAGATCTCAAATTTGAATTCCCATCTGTGTCCATCTGTGTGAATCTGTGGCTAATACTCTTCTCGTCTTTTCTCCGTGATCTCCGTGTCTCTGTGGTTCAATTTCATTCGTGCGTCAGCGCCTCGTCCAAGTTCAGGATCGCGAGGCACACGGCGGAGAGCGCCGCGTGGTCGGTGACGTCGAGGTCCTTGGCCGGCGGGCTGTCGCCGACGCTCGTCGCGGCCTCGGCCGCCTTGCGGACGTCGGCGTAGAACGATCGCTGGCGGTCGAACATGTGACGCAGGATCTTCAGTTCCGTCTCGTGCGGCTCGCGGGCCAGCACCTGGCGGAAGGCGAACGTGAGCCGGGCGTCGGTGTCCGGGCTCGATTCCATCGCATGGGCCGCCAGGACGCGGGCGGCTTCGACCCAGGTGGGGTCGTTCAGCGTCGTCAGCGCGTGCAGCGGCGTGCAGGTGACGGCCAGCCGCACGCGGCAGGTCTGGCGGTTGGAATTGTCGAACACGTCGGCCGGGGCCACCGTCCGCCGCCAGAACGTGTAGAGGCTCCGGCGATATAGATCCGCGCCGTGGCTTTGCGGGTAGGTAAAGTCGCGCTCCTTGGTGATCGCCAGCGAATCCCAGATGCCTTCGGGCTGATAGGGGTAGACGGGCTTGCCGCCGATGCGGCGGTCGAGCAGGCCGCTGGTGGCGAGGGCGACGTCGCGGAGGACCATCGCCGGCATGCGGAACCGCCCGCCGCGAGCGAGCAGGCGATTTTCCGGGTCGCGCGCGAGCAACGCCGGCGTCACCCGGCTGCTCTGTCGGTAGGTCGCGCTGGTGACGATCAGGCGGTGAATGTGCTTCATGCTCCAGGCGTGTGGCAGACCGGAGCAGCAATCGCCGGACTCTGAGATTTCAGATTTCAGATTTGAGATTTCAGATTTGCAGTCGTCCGAATCCGGAATCGACGGCTGGCGAAACTCGACGGCGAGCCAGTCCAGCAGGTCCTGGTGGACCGGCATCTCGCTCTGCACGCCAAGGTCCTCGCTCGTCTTCACCAAACCGACGCCGAAGAAGTCCTGCCAATACCGGTTCGCCTGCACGCGGGCGGTGAGCGGGTTCTCGGGCATGAAGAGCCAGCGGGCCAGGCCGAGGCGGTTCTTGGGCGCGTCCTTGGGCATCGGCGGCAGGAACGCGGGCGTCGCGAACGAGACCTTCTCCTTCGGGGTCTCGTAGTTGCCGCGATCGAGGATGTGTGTATCGCGGTGCTTTGCGTCCGACATGATCATGACGCGCGGCACTTCCTCGTTCTTGTATCGCGCGAGCTGGTCCTTCAGTTCGTTCGCCCGCTTGAGCGCGGGGTCCTTGGCCGCGATCTTCGGCCAGACCTTCTTCTCAAAATGCTTCCGCAGCCCATTCTTAAGCTGGGCCGCCTCGGCCTTCGTCCGCTCTTCGGGCTTCTCGCGCAGGATCGGCAGCAGCGCGCGATCGATGTCGGGCGTCTCCGGGGTGACGGTAGGCTCCCATTTGACCAGCTCGGCCTCGAACCGCTTGGTCGCGTCAGCCTCTTTGTCCGCGGATTTCAGCTCCGCTTCGAGCCGGGCGATCGTCGCCTTGTTCTCGTCGGTGGGCAGTTCGATATACGGGGCGGCGACGCGGATCCGCCCGGGCCCGCCGCCCGGCACGCCCGTTTCGGGGACCTGGTTGAACGCCGCCATCAGGCTGTAGTAGTCCCGCTGGGTGATCGGGTCGAACTTGTGATCGTGGCATTGCGCGCACGCGACGGTGAGCGCGAGCCAAGTCGTGGCGGTCGTGTCAACCCGGTCGAAGAGGATGATGTTCCGCTGTTCCTCGGCGATGGCGCCGCCCTCGCCGTTGAGCAGGTGGTTGCGGTTGAAGGCGGAGGCGATCTTCTGGTCGGTCGTCGCGTTGGGGAGCAGGTCGCCGGCGAGTTGGTCGGTGGAAAATTCGTCGAACGGCATGTCCGCGTTGAGCGCGCGGACGACCCAGTCGCGCCAGACCCATTGGTACGTGTCGCCGTCCTGCTGGAAGCCGTTGCTGTCGGCGTATCGGGCGGCGTCGAGCCACGGCAGCGCCATCCGCTCTCCGTACGCGGGCGAGGCGAGCAGACGGTCCACGAGCCGCTCGTACGCGCCGGGCTTCTTGGAATCCGCCAGGTACGCGTCCACCTCAGCCGGCGTCGGCGGAAGCCCCGTCAGGTCGAGCGTCACGCGGCGCATCAGCGTAATCGGGTCCGCCTCGGGCGAGGGCGAAAGCCCCTCGGTTTCGAGCTTGGCCAGCACGAATGCGTCGATCGGATTGCGCACCCAACCCTTGCGATCGACGTGCGGCAACGCCGGCCGGGCCGGCGCGACGTAGGCCCAATGTTGTTCGTATTGCGCGCCCTCCGCCACCCATCGCTTCAGCACCTGCTTCTGTTCGGGCGACAGATGCCGGTGCGAATCGGGCGGCGGCATCTGCTCGTCCGACTTGTCGATGAAGATCCGCTCGACCAGCGCGCTCTCGTCCGCGTCGCCTGGGACGATCGCCTTCGTATAAGCGGAATCCGCCTGGTCGAGCCGCAGGTTTTTCTTGCGATGGTTGGGGTCCTGCCCGTGACAGTAGAAACAGTTCTCCGCCAGGATCGGCCGCACGTCGCGGTTGTAGCTCACCGGCTTCGGCAACGGCGGCATCACCCCCCGCGCGGACGGAGCGAGCAGCCCCATTGCGAGGCCCATGAGGGCGAGGAGTAGGGGCACACGGCCGTGTGCCCTGGGCGTACGGCCGTACGCCCCCACCGTCGAAGAACCGACGCAGGGGGAAGAATCGGCCGAACGTAAGCGGGACCCGATCGACATGGCTCGGTATTTCACTCTGATCTTGCTTAATTATCTCGCACGGCCCGCGTTGACGCTTGGTACGATTTAACCATGGGCCGCATATCGATCCGCTGGAGTTCCAGGCGGCCTTCTTCAAGCGTTACCCCTTGGCAGAGCAGGTGATGGGGCTCTTTGATGCCCTGCCGAACGTGTCATTCTATGCGCAAGACCGGCTCAGCCGGTTTGTAAAAGTGAACCGGCCGTTCCTCGAACATTTCGGGCTGCACGACGAGCCTTTCAGCGAGTGGCGCGATTCAACACGTGGACGTTAGATCTGGACGTTGGTCCAGTCCGGACCGACACGGTCCGGCTCTGATTGGTTCCTCAGGTCGGAACTGAACCTGGGAGCGAGCATCGCGCGGTGAACCCTCATCCCAGCCCTCTCCCGGAGTACCGGGAGAAGGAGAAGGAGGGCTATCCGCCCGCGATCGCCCCGATGATGACGAAGGGTTCCACGCCGGATGCAACCTTTTCGGGCAACGGCACATCGGGCGATTCGTGCGACAGGTCTTCCTCGCAGGCGAAGAACCGCACGAGCTTCCGCCGTTCGAGCGTGCCGTGCTCGCGGATCGTGCCGCGGAGGACGGGGTATTTGGCCTCCAGTGCGCCGAGAACCGTCCGCTGCGTGACCGGCCCGGCGACGTCGACCGTGACTTCCCGGCCGACGTTCGCCAAAACGCGAAGATGATGGGGGAGAATGACGTGGATCATGGGATCGTTTGCACCTCCACCGAAAGCACCGCCGGAAGATCGCGGACGATGGGCGCCCAATTATCTCCGGCATCCGGCGAGCAATAGACCTGCCCGCCGGTGGTGCCGAAGTAGATCCCGCAGTCGTCCATCGAGTCGACGGCCATCGCGTCGCGGAGGACGTTGACGAAGCAGTTCTCCTGCGGCAGCCCCGTGGTCAGCGGCTCCCACTCGTTCCCGCCGGTGCGGCTGCGGAAGACGCGGAGCTTGCCCTCGAGCGGGTAGTGCTCGGAGTCGCTCTTGATCGGCACGACGTAGATCGTCTCGGGCTCATGCGCGTGGACGTCGATCACGAAGCCGAAGTCGGTTGGCAGGTTGCCGCTGACCTCGCGCCACTCGTCCCCGGCGTTGTCGCTGCGCATCACGTCCCAGTGCTTCTGCATAAACAGCGTGTCAGGCCGGGAGCGGTGCAGGGCGATGCGGTGGACGCAGTGGCCGATCTCGGCGTTGGGGTCGGGAATGTAAGGCGAGCGGAGGCCGCGGTTGATCGGCTTCCAAGTTTTGCCCCCGTCGTCGGTGCGGAACGCGCCGGCCGCGGAGATGGCGATGAAGATGCGGTCGGGGTTGGTCGGGTCGAGCAGGATCGTGTGGAGGCACATCCCGCCGGCGCCCGGCTGCCACTTGGGGCCCTGGGCGTTGCGCAGGCCGGGCAATTCGTTCCACGTCTGCCCGCCGTTGGTGGTCTTGAAAATGGCGGCGTCTTCGACGCCGGCGAAGACGGTGTCGGGATCCGACAGCGACGGCTCCAGGTGCCAGACGCGCTTGAACTCCCACGGGTGGGGCTTGCCGTCGTACCACTGGTGGGTGCCGGGGTTGCCCTCGTAGACGAACTTGTTGCTTTCGCCCTTGGGCATGCCCTCGGGGCTTTGGGTCATCCCGCCGCCCGGCGTTTCCCACGTTTTGCCGCCGTCGTTGGAGCGCTGGATGATCTGCCCGAACCAACTGCTGGACTGGGAGGCGTAGATCCGGTTCGGGTCGGCCGCCGACCCCTTCATGTGATAGATCTCCCACCCGGCGAAGTGCGGGCCGCTCACGTCCCACTTCTGGCGGTTGCCGTCGGAGGTGAGGATGAACGCGCCCTTGCGCGTGCCGACGAGGACTCGTACCTGGCTCATTTCAATTTGCTCCTTCCCGCGCCGTCCGTGGGCGGGGTGTTGAAGACATCGTCACCTTCCCAGTCATGAAATCAGTTCACGCCGGATCTCGATAGCCGCGGCTGCAGCTCAGTAGTCGAACGTCGGCGTAAACACGGGCTCGCGCCCGGCGACGCGGCGGCAGTCGGCGACCTGGCCGCGGTGGTTCATCTGGTGCATCGCGATGGTCAGATACGCGGAACCCACGGTGCCGAGCACGTGTTCCAAACCCTTCGGCGGCGCGGTGGACTTGCGGTCGAGACCCTCGTCGCCGAGTTCCTCGAGGGTCTGCAGGTTCCGCGCCCGCAGGTCGCGGTAGGTGCGGAGGATCTCCTCGAAGGGCGGGTAGGCGCCGGCGTCGGCCCTCGGTTCGGTGCCGGGGGCGAACAGCGGGGCCCAGTGGGCGACGGGGTTCGGCTCGCCGAAGATCACGTGGGGGATGTTTCCCTCGGTCAGCGTGATGTGCCCGAGGACCCACAGCGGATGGTTCCCGCCGCGGGAGGTCGGCTGGGTGAGTGCGGCGTCGCGCATGTCCTCGATCAGTTTCATCGTTGCCTGGTCGGCGAGCTGCATGGCGCTGCGAATGACGTCGATCGCTTTCATCGCGGGGTCTCCTTCTTCACGGTGTTTTTGCGGCGTGCGGCCAGGTCGCGGATACGATTGAGCTTGTAAGTCCAGCCGGCTTGCATGCCGTCGCGGTGCTCCTTGGGGATCAGGCCGATGGATTTGTGGACCAGCGCGAGGCGGGTGCCGTCGCCTTCGGGCGTGAGGCGGTACTGCAGGTGGTTGATCGCGGGGGTCGACATGAAGAACGGGCCGCAGATTTCCAGCAGCCGGGGCGGCTTGATGACCTGGACGTGGCCCCAGAAGTGGCCGGCGCCGTTCCCCAGGTCGCGGAACCACCGTCCGCCGGGCCACGGCTCGACCCGCATCGGGAACGGCTTGCCGTCCATCATCTGGGACTCGGGGCCGATCTCGTCGAGGACCGATTCGAACACGACGTCGATCGGCGCGTCGATGAGCTCCTCCCGCACGAACTCGAACGTGGGAATCGGTTGCTCCAATTCTGCAACGGGCATGGCTAATCCTCCTGGGTTGGATTGCTCGGTTGGTTCTTACGTTCTTGCGCTTTTTGCTCCGCCCGGGCCTTGATGCGATCGAACTGGTTGCTCCAGAACCGCTCGTAGGCTTTGACCCAGTCGTGGACGGGCTTGAGCCGGTCGGCGTTGAGCCGATAGACCCGGCTACGGCCGCGGCGGGCGACCGACACCAGCCGGACCGTCCGAAGCACCCGCAGGTGCTTCGACACCCGCGGCTGCGCGATCCGCAGCGTGCGGACCAGGTCGCCGACCGCCTGCTCCCCCGAGCCGGCCAGGAGATCAATGATCTCGCGGCGCTTGGGGTCGGCGATCGCGTTGAACACGTCAGACGTCACGGGGGCTCGGGCCATGGTGGGGAATGGTATTCCCAATCTGGAATATATCAAGTCATTTCCGGCACGGCGACCGGATCTTTGTCGGAGGGCGAGGCGCCTGCCGAGCCGAGACTCGCTCGCAATTCGCGGCTCGGCGGGAGCCT
>DASXMX010000444.1:0-18990 GCA_036495445.1 Tepidisphaeraceae bacterium | reverse complement strand
CGTCCTTCGTGGGGGCGTTGTTCGACACCGGCAACTCAACGCCCGAGGAGCCGTCATCATATAGGGTCGTGACGGTGCTTCCGTCGGTCTGCGTCAACTTCATCTCGCCGTAGACCCCATCGAGCGTGTAGCAGTAAATGCTCAGGGTCTGCAGGGAATTGGCGGCCATCATGTACGAGCTTTCCATCCCGTACCCTTTGGCCGAACCACTCGCACTGACGTAGGTGTAGCCCGGCAGGTTGGTCAGGTTGGCCGGCGTGCCATCGGTGGTGGTGACGGCGGCGGTGACGCCGCTCCCCAGGCTGCCGGTCCGCGAGCTGCCGACGGTCGTGGTTCCGGTCGGCGTCAACCCGACCAGCGGGGAAAAGAACGTCGGCGCGCTGCCTTTCTCGAACGGCGGGCTGGCGGGTGAATTCCCGCCGGTTCCGGCGAAATACGCCCAGGCGGTACTGCCCTGAGTCGTGAAGTTGACCGCATCACTCGTCGACCCGGTAAACGTCGCCGTCGGGCCCGAGTACGATTCCAAAACCGTTCCCCAAGCCGAGCGATCCGCGAGAAACAACATTCCGAACGACGCGAAGGCGCCCACAACCAACCGATTGCGACACAACACCACTCAACCCTCCGGCCGACTCGAAAGAGAAACGGGATACAACCGCCCCTTCAGGCGAGCATTCAGCCGTGCAGAGAAATAGGAACGGGATGATTACGAACAATTTAGGAATTGTTATAATCTCTTGAACCGCAAGGACATGAAACTACAGCAGAATCACATCATCCGAACGGGCCGATGGCCGTTTCTGCTCATGGCGGCCCGGCTGGATCGGACGGAACCCGATCTGAACGAGGCCCTCCCCGGCGACCCGCGCGACACGACGACGCCGTCGGCGATGCTGAAAGACCTGCAGGCGTTGGCGCTCGGCGATGCGCGCAAACCCGAATCGCGAAGGCTGCTGACTCATTGGCTCGTTCGCTCCGACACCGAACATCATGTTGGGCGGGGCAACGCGCTGGCGGATCTCCCACGTCACGCGCGCGACCCATCGCTTGGCATTGCAGGCGGCGCCGATCAGGTGATTCCGAAGTCGAACCTTGGGCAGCCCACGGCAGCGCGCCTGCCGCAGCCCGCGTGCCCGCACCAGTTCGCTTTGTGTTCCCTCGATTGGCGATGCGACTGTGCATGCGGGTGACAAACGCATCCGTCTTCTGCTGGCGCCGACGCTCCTGAAGCGTGCTGTGGTTCTCGCCGACGCACAGCGTGCGATGGCCCTGGCCGCGGCTGACGCACTGCTGCCGGAGCGGACAGTCGGCGCACTGCTGGCGGCCCCACTCGAAGCGGAAGCTCGCCTTGCCGCTGGCCTTCTCCTCCAGGCGACCCCCGTGCCGGAACTACCGGAACTTGCCCGCCGGACAGACCGCACGGCGGTTCTCCACGTCCACGTCGAACGCGTCGCTCTTGAACGTCTTGTTCTTCGATCCGGGCTCCCGGGCCGGGCCCACCAGTTCCCAGCCCGCCTGCCAGGCGTCGATGATCGACTGCGCCGAGACGTAGGCGGCATCGACGAACAGCTCCGACGGCTTGTCCAGCCCGCTTCGGGCCTGCCCGCCGAGCACCTGCCGCATCCCCGCCTCGTCGCTCGCGGTCGGGGGCTCATTCCATGAATTGAAGGAGGCTCACGCCCAGCACCAGCACCGGCTCGATGCCGGGCCGGCCGTTGCCCGGGCGGTAGGCCGCCTCCATCGCCGGCCGCGCCTTCACCAGCAGCGGGCGGACGTGCGCGGCGAACAGGCGGAAGCGGTCGTCCGCGGGGAAGGGGTCGCCCAGAAGGGTATCGATGCCGAACGGCGATCCTTGCAGGGAGAACTCGGGAAGGCTCATCCGTGACTCCGGGAGGCGCCTCGGCTTATACTATTACCGTATAAGACACAGTCAATACGCGTGCTCGGAGCGAGGGGGTTTTTCAGCAGAATCCACAGTAGTGCATCGCCCCCGCCGATCCCCCGTTGTCCTTCCACGAATCGGTGGCAACCGTGTCTTCAATGAGCCTGATCAGCGACTCGGCGCGCGATTGATCATCGGGCCCGGGCGGCGGCGGTGGGCCGTCGTTCACTACCGGAGCACCATCGGGGTCCGGCGTGAGCATCGACGACCGGAGCACGTCGCGGACGTCATAAATCCTGACGGTGCGGTGCGACTCGAGTTTTGCTTCCGTGGTAATCACGATCCGGCCATCCATCACGCAAAAGCCGAGTTGCGCCCCCGTCGCGTCGCCGGGCGCGGTCAGGCGTTCGGGGATCCGCCCAAGCGGGATCTCGGTCCCGTGCATCGTGATTGGCGTCGTTCGATCGAACGACGCCTCGGCAAGTGCCGCATCATCGACTTCAACCTTCGCCGACGTCAGCTTCCGCACGTCGTCCACCGCGCGATCAAAGGGAACCGCGCTCAAGTCGATCTGCGCGACGACGCGATCCAACGCCCGCTCCGCCATCGTCACGTGATGCTGCCCGTTCGGCGTCGCGACAGCGCCGAACCGCGGCCCCACCGTGGCCGTGAGCACGACTCCGAGCATGAACCCGGCGAGAATGAACCATGCCTTGCGCATTTCGCGCCCTCCGGTGCGTCATTCAGGTTGGTACAAGAATCAGGCACTTCCGAATTCCGTGATCGGTCATTCGCCTATCGCCAATCGCCAATCGCGCCCAGGCGCGCGTTCGCGATCACCGTGTCCATCTCCGCCCTTAAGCCCGCCCCCGTTCGCCCGGGGAGCCGGGCCGTCCCCGGCCCGATTTCTCCGACCGCAAACCGCCCCACGGCCCGAGGACGGGCCGTCTCTCCTTCCCAAGGGGCGGCGCTCGCGTGGGCATGCGCAAGGGACGCCCAGCCCGCTATCATTCTCCGCCCCATGGCAGTCCCGTCCAAGCGCACCCTCGCCCGCATCCTCGACATCCTGCGCCGCACCTACGGCCCCCGCCCGCCCCAGATCTGGGGCAAATGCGTGGACGTGCTGGTGGACACGATCCTCTCGCAAAACACGAGCAACGCCAACAGCGCCGCCGGGTACCGGCAGCTCCGGCGGCGGTTCAAATCCTGGAACCAGGTCGCCGACGCCCCGGTCGAAGAAGTCGAGCGGCACATCCGCGTATCGGGCCTCTCCAAGCAGAAGGCCCCGCGCATCCAGGCGATCCTCCGCCAGATCCGCGCCGAGCACGGAAAGATCGACCTGCAACACGTGAAGGATCTCGATGAGCAGGCCGCGTACGACTACCTCCGCCGCTTCCCCGGCGTCGGACCCAAGACCGCCCACTGCACGCTCCTGTTCTCCTTCGGCATGGCGATGTTCCCCGTCGACACCCACATCCACCGCATCGCCCTTCGCCTCGGCCTCGTCCCGCCCAAGGCCACGGCCGAGCAAACCGCCGCCCTGCTCACCCCCCTGATCGCCCCCGCCGACCGGTACGAAACCCACGTGCTGCTGATCGAGCATGGCCGCAAGACGTGCCGGGCAATCAACCCCAAATGCGACGAATGCCCGCTGCTGGGAATGTGCCCCGAAGGGAAGCGCCGGGCGCGGTCAGGGAGCCAGTAGTGGCTCACCGTCGACACTCCCAGCTTTGCGAAGCTTACGGAGAAAGTCGGCGACCTGCGTCTGTACCTCGGGCGTCTGAAGAACAACAAGGCGGCCACCCAACACGTCCGCACGGCCCGTGCCGCCGTCGTCGATCCATGTGTCGCGTGCGACCCCTTCGACAAGGCATGTGCGCAAGCGGCCGAGCAGTGCCGAGGGGGTCCATTCCGGTTGCATCCGAACGGAATCGCCAGCCGGCAGGCGGGGCACGGCTGGCCGCGCTCTGCGAAACGCCAAAACCTCCTCGATCAGAGGTCGCAAGTCGTAGACGCGCAATACCTGCTCGGGCGGAGGCGCAGGCATTCCCAAGACCTCGATCCGATTTCCGCGCACAAAGTGCGCCGGCCGGAGGATTACGCCGTTCCGACTTTCGCTCGGTCCGGCTTGGGCGCACAGAATAGATAGCACCTGGCCGAGCGACGCATGGTCCACTTGTAGGCGCACCTTCGCGTCCCGCCAAAGCCCAAGGGTCGAACCGCGGTCCCAGTAGGGAACGAGATTGGCGGAAGTCCGCTCGGACAGCAGGTCGAACGCCTCGCGCAGCGTAGCGCTCGCCAGGTTCAAGGGGCCGACCGGCGCATTCAACGCGGCAACCGCATCGCTTGCGGCGGAAGGGTCGTCCGCGTCGGGTTGCGGCCTGAAAGCATCGGCGTGACGAAAGCACGAGAGGAACTGGGCAACGTGCCGTTGCCCGTACTCGTCATGACAGACGATCAGCCAACGCCCGACCTGATAATGCATCCGCGTCCCACCATTGTTCGCCCAACTGTCAGCATCCACGTCACTATCGAGGCCCTCTCAAGGTCCGCGGCGGCGCCGCCGCCGGATGTCGAGGTGGCCCGCGACGTCGCGTCCAACGCATCGAACGCATCCACGCTGGCAGTCACGTCGTGTACGTCGTAGATGCGGCACAGGAGGGGAAACTGCGACGGGAGCGTGACCAGGACCCGCCCGCCCCCTTCCGGCGCGAAACCCGCCTCATGGGCACTGAACATATCCGCCTGGCCGAGAATCGCATCCAGCGCGTCGGCGGCCGTGACATCGCGCAGGCGCAATTCGACCGGTAGTGACAGGCGCCCCTCCCTTGGACCGAACGGAGAATTCGGAATGGCAAGCGCGGGCCAGTCGACATCCAGGGAAACCCCAGAGGCACGGTGGAGTAACTCCAGCGCGTCCGTCACGCGGGTCCCGGGCGGAACCGTGAAACGGGCGAGCCGTCGATCGAGCTTCGCCATCGCCAGAGCCCGCGCGAGGCCGGCACGATCTATAGCGACCCCGCGATCCAGCGCGAACGCGAGCGCCGCCGCGATCAACATCTCGGGGACCAGCGCAACCCCGACCCGCACGATCCCGCCGAACACTCGCCGGGTGCTTCCCTGGCTCCATTTCGGCATCCCGCATTCGGGGCAACGAACAGGGCTCTGGCGCAAGTCGTAGCCGCATGCCAGGCAGCAACCGGCGCGGGAACGCCGGCCGCGCACGATCAAATTCCGGATTCCGCGGTACGGGAGCGGCAGGAGCGGAACGAGCAGCAGCCAATACGGGATCACGATGATCGAATAATGCCAGCGTTCGCCCGGAACCGGCGACAAGGAGCTGTCTGCCACACCGAAGCCGAGGGAATGCCATTTCTCCCCCGACTCGTATAGCGGCACGACGATGCTCGCCCCATACTCTTGCGGTGTGAGCGACGCATGGCGCGCCGTCCAGCCGTATTCGGCGCCAAACGGGATCTCGCTGCGGAACAACAGGATGCCCGCGCGTCCGGCCGCCAGACCCTGCAGGTGTCCGGCCTGCGTAAAAAACGCGAGCAGTTGGCAGCGCCACACGCTGACCGATATCAGCGCCACCAGGCATGCAAGGAGGACTGCCGACGCGGCGGTCGCGAAGGGCAATCGGCCCACGCTGCGAATCACCTTCAAAATTCGATCGCTTGTGGTCATGGGTGTCGCGATGTGTCCGCCCCAACCTTGCTTCCGCCCTGTCGCAAGGTGTGCAACAGCTCGGCGATTCTGCGGTGATTCGCCTCCGTCTGAACGATGACCAGCCGGCCCGCAAATTCCTCCATCAGGCCGGGACCGTTGTCGTTAGCTGTCACGCCGTTACCCCAGCTTTGGGGGTCGATCTCGCGCTGGATCAAATCCACAATGGCCGTCGCCGCACCGGTCGCAGTGGCCACCGGCTCCTGACTATACTCGGCGATCATCTGCTCGTTCACGCTCGACGCGGGCGCCGTGGTCGGGGGAAGGAGGATCGGCAGGTGCGACCGACGGTAGGCCATTGCCTCATCAATGATGTCTCGGACGTCGTAGATTCGTGTCGGGCGACGCGGTTTGTCGCCCAGACTGGCTTCCGGGCCGACCAGGATCATGTTGTCATGAGAAGCGATGTACCCGTCCCATGTCCCCCCGCCGAGCACGAGCAGCGATTCGAGCGCCTTGCCCAACGTGGTATCCCATAGGTGCAGCTCGACGCGCGTGTCCCGGCGAACGCCCTCCCGTTCCAACTCGGGCCAGAAGACCACCAGATTCGCATGGGTCTGACGGCACAGCCGATCGATCGCCTGCTCGAGCGCAACGGCCCCGGAGTCGAACTCTGCGATCGGCATATCCAGATTGGCGTGCTCGATGTTCGCACCCGCGTACGTGCTGCTCGGCTGCGTGGTCGCCACCGCTGCTTCAGTTGCCGGGAACGCGGCTGACGGCCGCGATGTCGGCGGCGCCTCCGTGGGGCCAGCCGCGGCCACCGACGCGGCCACGCCCCATATCAGCAACATCTTTGGCATCCATGTCCCGACCATGAAATCCTCCCGTTCGTTACTGCTGCACTTGCATTCCCGGATCTCCCCGGCTCATCGGTACGAAACAAATGTGCTCTCGATCGCCCACGACCGCAAGACCTCTCGGGCAATCAACCCCAGTGCGATGAATGCCCGCCTTGTCACATCATTTCTCCGCCATCACGAATTTGTGTTGACGCGGCGACTTTTCATGTTAGCATCTCTAACATGAAATTGAAGCCCGCCACAGCCCGTCCTCGCCCTTACGCGCAGACGGCGCGGGCCGAATCGGCGCGGCGGACGGGGGAGCGGATCCTGGAGGCGTTCCTGGCGCGGCTGATGGGGCAGTGGTTCGATGAGATCACGCTCGATTGCGTCGCGGCCGACGCGGGGGTGACGGTGCAGACGGTCGTCCGGCGGTTCGGCGGGAAGGAGGGGCTGCTGGCCGGGGCGGTGGATGTGCTGGCGGCCCAGATCAACGCGAATCGCGCCACGCCTGCCGGCGACATCGACGCGGCCGTCCGGGTGCTCTACGCGGATTACGAACGGACCGGCGGCGCGGTCGTCCGGCTGGTGGCGATCGAATCGAGGCAGCCGGTCATCAAACCGTTCACGGACATCGGCCGGGGGTGTCATCGGCAGTGGCTCGCCCGCGCGTTCGCGCCGTCGCTGGAGCCGCTGAGCCCCGGCGATCGCGAGCGGGCGCTCGACGCGCTCTACGTCGTCACCGACGTTCACGCGTGGAAACTGCTCCGCCGGGACTTCGGGCGGAGCCTCCCCGCGGCACGGTCCATCACCCGGTCGCTCATCGCGGCCACGATTCACCAGTTCACCCAACACACTTCTGAAGGAGATCGATCATGACGCGCCCCTTGAACTTTTTGTTCACCACGTGGGAAGGCGGCGGGAACGTCACGCCGGCCCTGGTGGTCGTGCGCAAGCTCATCGCCCGCGGGCACTGCGTGCGCGTGATGAGCGAGGCGTGCAACCGCCCGGAGTCGGAGGCGGCCGGAGCGACGTTCGTCGAATGGCGGACCGCCCCCAGCCGCAAGGACCGCTCGCGCGATTCGCAGACGTGTCGTGATTGGGACGCGCCGACGCCGCAGGACGCGCTGATTTCGGTAATCCGCGACATCTGGTGCGGGCCGTCGCTGCGGTACGCGCGGGACACGATTGACGAGCTGCGCCGTGAGGCGGCGGACCTGGTCGTCACCTGCGAGGCCCTGTTCGGCACCATGGCCGCGTGCGAAAGCCTGGGCCAGCCGTGGGCGACGCTCTGCCCGAACATCAGCCTCGCGCCGCTGCCCGGCGTACCGCCGCTGGGGCCGGGCCTCCCGCCCGCCACCACCGACGAGGAACGCCAGATGCACCGGCAGATCGCCCATGCCTGCCAGGCGATCTTCGACTCCGGGCTCCCGGCGTTGAACGCCGCCCGTGGCGCGATCGGCCTGGGGCCGCTGGAACATCTGCTGGACCAGTTCCGCTCGGCAACGGTCGAACTGCTGGCGACCAGCCCCGCGTTCGACTTCCCCGCCGAAAGCCTGCCGCCGAAGGTCCGCTACGTCGGCCCGCAAATCGCCGACCCGCACTGGGCGCAGCCCTGGCAATCCCCGTGGCCCTCATCGGACGCGCGGCCGCTGGTCGGCGTCGGTTTCTCCACCACCTTCCAGGGCCATACCCGCGTCCTGCAAAACGTGGTGGACGCGCTGGCGACGCTGCCCGTGCGGACGCTCGTGACGCTCGGCGGATCGATCCGCCCGGACGAAATCCGCGCCGCCGACAACTGCGTCGTCGTCGACAGCGCGCCGCACTCGCAGGTCATGCGGCAATCCGCCCTGTTCGTCACGCACGGCGGGCACGGCACCGTCATGAACGGCGTGCTGGCCCGCGTCCCGCTGCTGATCATCCCCCACGGCCGCGACCAGAACGACAACGCCGTCCGCATCACCGCCCGCGGCGCGGCCCTCTCGCTGACGCCCGACGCCCCGGTCGAATCGATCCGCGCCGCCTGCCACCGCCTCCTGACCGACCCCGCCTTCAAGGCCGCCGCCACCCGCCTCGGCGACCGCGTCGCCGCCGACGCGCAGCACTCCACCGTCGTCCACGAACTCGAATCCGCCGCCCGCGGCGCCAAGACCGCGGCCGCGTGACCGTGGCAATGTGAAGGGCCACACCCCGGTTAGCCGCGACGCGCAGCGGAGCGCTCCCGGACGCGCTCCGCTGCGCGTCGCGGCTAACCGGGCTGGCCCTTATGCGCCATCCCTTCCGTCGCGTTTGCGGAGGGCGTCGAGCAGCGACTCGATCGTGATGTGGTTCTCGGGCGTTTGCGTGACGATGAGCCAGCCGCCGACCGGTCGAACTGTGCCGAGCGTCCCGCCGTTGTCGCGCCAAGTTGGCGGGTCGATGGACTCGCGGAGGATGCTGGCAACTTGCGCGAGCGGGACCGGGCCATCGGCGATGTCGCGAACGTCGTAAATGCGCGTGACCGACCATTGGAGCGGATTGGCGGTGACGATGATCGCGCCATGCTCGATGTAGTACCCGAGCGGCTTCGTGCCCGCACCGGCGCGGAGCACCTCGCGGAGGGCCACTCTCAGGGGGACGTTCCACATGTGCAACGTGATCGATTTTGGCAGCTCGGAGCCGCGGCGGGATAGTAGCGGATCGAGGCCGATCGTCACGCCGGCCGCTGACTCGAGCCTCTTTAGCGCGGCCGGCAACGGCGCTTGGGTAATCGCGATTTCCTTCACAGACTTGTCGAGCAGCGCAACGATGTCCTCGTCGCCCGAGAGAAATCGGGGACGGGCCGGAGGGTTTTCGTTGGATTCTCGAGTGAACACGTGCAGCGAGTCGAAGAGACGTTGCATTTCCCGATGTGTGTCAGCGGTCGCGACGACCAGGAGCCGGTCGCCCGACAGGACCATCCGGCCCGCGTTCTGGCCGCCCACCCGAGTCGCGGTGGTCGTAGCGTAAGGCAGCGCCAGGTCTTCCACGAACCTCATCGCCTCATCAGTCCAGTCCGCGGCAGTCGACTGGCCGGGGCGGCCAGAGCGCGTTGCCTGGACGCGGAAGCGCTCACCAAGGGCCGCAATGATTCCGCCGATGTCGTACGCACGGACCTCCCGCCACTGGATTGATGGCCACCCGAACGTGACGAACAGGATGTTCTCGCGGGTCGCGAAGGCCGGCCTGACCGGGAAACCCACGTCGCGGAGCAGAAACTCCAGGGCCGTGCCAAGCGGCATCCGTTCAAGATCGATTGTGATGGGCGTTGTGAAATCTCCGTCCGGCGAATACCGGGCAAAGGCCGGCCAATCGACGACGATGTTGATCCCAGCCTGGACGGCCAGTGCGTCGATCACTTTCGCCAATGTGGTGGCCCTGGCATGGACTGGCCCAACCGGATAGGCCAACGCCTCCATCCCACGGTCATCTGAATCCGGCGGCCCCGCCCGGCGCCGCAACGACGCCAACGCCGCGGCAATCCGGGCGTGCTCCGGCCGGGTCGCGACGTAGGCAAGCCGGCCGGAGGTTCTCAGGCTGCTGCCAAGCCCCGGATCCGCGGCCCAGCCGAGCGCGATTTCCAGGGGATCGCCCCCCGCGGGCCGGGGGGTCGGGTTTGCGAGCAGGTCGCGCACGTCATAGATCCGGGCGATCCGCTCAGCCGACAAAGCGGAGCGCAGCACGATCGTCCCGTCCGGTCGAACCTCGTACACGGCGTGCCCGCCGTATCGCGTCTGTGCCGCGTCGGCAAGCAAATCGAGCGCGGACGACAGCGTCACGTTGCGCAGATGCGCGCGGAGCCGCCATGGCACCGGCGGGCGCCAACTGTACGTGATGGAACTCGACGCCTCTCCATCGCCGAACACGTCCTCGCCGATCTCAATGCGTGCCCCGGTCACCCCGCGAAGCTTGCTCACGGCGGAGCGGAGAGTGGTTTCGTCCCAATCGATTTCCGCGACCCGGCGATCGAGCCCCGCCCGCCGCCCGAGCGTTTCGGCCGAGTGCGCGGTCCGCCAGCGAAGCAGCAGCGCCCTCCCACCGCCTATCGCGAGGAGGCAGATGAGCAGTGCAACGATCTTTCGGCGCCAACGCATGGTGCTGGCCCCTTGCGTAGAGCCGCGTCGCTCCGCGGCACGAACTCATCGCCCGAAGAACTGCGTCCCGTCCTTGCTCCCGCCCTCGCGCAGCGTGCGGAGCAGCGCGGCGATCTTCCGGTGGTTTTCCGGCGTCTGCGTGATCACCAGCCGCCCGGCGAACGGGCGGGCGAACCCTTCATTCCAACTCTGGTCCCGCCACCCCTCCGGCTCCACGGTGGTCTGAATCATTCGCACAAGCCCCTCCGTCGCCTCGTCCAGGCTCGGCACGCCATCGGGCCGGACCGACGCGCCGTCCCGAGCCGGCCGAGTGGCGGGCTTGCGATCTCGTCGATACGCGATCAAGTCATCAAGGATCGGCCGCACGTCGTAAACGCGGACGACCTGTCCGCCCCGCCGGAGCTTGTCGCGCGCTGCGATAACGATAATCCCATTCTGCGGCTCATGCGAGATCAGCCCCTCCTTATCGGCGACGGCTTCGATCGCGCGCAGCCCCTGATCCAGCGTGACGTCCCACAGATGAATGTGCACCGGCGCATCCCGCTTCACCCCGGCGTCTTCCAGGCTGGCCCAATCCACCACGATGTTCGCGTGCGTCGCCTCGCGCACCGCATCGATCGCCGCTTCGAGCCGCACTGCCGAATCCAGCTTGAACTCGGGAATTGTTCGATTCAGGTCCGCGTAAGCGTTCGCCGGCTTCGCTTCCGCCGGGGCGACAACGTCCGCTTCCGAAGGCATGCCGACAAGCAACAGAAGTGGGATCGCCACCCATTGCAATCGTTGGATCTTGAACATTGTGAACTCCCCAGAGATCAATGCCGTCGCCGCAACTACCGGCCGTGGCCCATCAGTTCCGTCCCTTCCTTGTTCCCGCCAGCGCGGAGGGTGCGGAGGAGCGCGGCGATCTTGCGGTGGGTGGCGGGCGACTGCGTGATGACCAGCCGGCCTGCGAACTCGCGCACCGAACCAATCGAGCCGCCGTTGTCCCTCCACGTATCCGTATCGATATCGTCCTCGACTAATCTGGTGAGGGAATGGATCGCTTCCTCCCTACTCATCGGGTCACCCGAGCCGTGAAGCTGAACCGTAGATTGCTGCGGCTCCGGCTGTGTCGCGCCTGGCGACGGGCGAATCCCGCGGGCCGGCTCGACGAGGTCGCGCACATCATAGACGCGTACGTTCGTATCGCGCAGCACGTCCTGCGTCGCAATGGCGATGATCCCATCCCGCACCGCGTGCATGGTTGGGTAGTCGCCGCCGGCAACGTTGAGGATCGTCGCCAAGACGCGATCGAGGGTCGCGTTCCGAAAGCGCAGCTTGATCTGCGTGTCTCGCGAGATCCCTGAGGCAGCTAACGCGTTCCAGTTGACGACCAGGTTCGCTTTCGTCGCCTTGCGGACGAGATCGATTGCGTCCTCGAGGGTCGTCGAATCCAGGTTTAACTCGGGGATTCGTTGCTCCAGGTCCGCGTGCGGATTCGCGGGCTCTGCAGCGGGGCCGTCGGGCTGCTCCTTGCTGGCTCGAAGGAGCGCCGCGATCTTCCTTTGGTTCCTGGAGGTCTGAGTGATCACGAGCCGGCCGGCGAACACGTGAAGGATGCCCGAGCTGCCGCCGTTGTCCTTCCAGGTATCCTTGTCAACCGTATCCTCAATTATGTTGGCTAGTGCTTGGCCAGCGTCCGCGGCGGTCGTGGGGCGGGGTTGGTCCCAGCCGCCATTTGTCGAGTTTGCGATGGTCGGATTTGCGTCGGCAGGCTGCGTGCCTGGGGCCGGTAAATGAGAGGCAATAAACGCGCTTAGCAAGTCGCGCACGTCGTAAACCCTCACGTCGTCAGTCGCCGCCGCGTTAAGCGCATCGGCCGTCGTGACCACGATGACGCCGTCCCGTACGGCATATGCGGTGTAGGACTCTCCACCAGCGACGGCCAGCATCGCCGAGAGTGCCTGCCCCAGCGTGACATTCCAAAGGTGCAGCTTGATCGGCACATCTCGTGAGATCGCTGCTGCCGCCAAGGTATTCCAGTAAACAACCAGATTCGCGCTCGTCATTTTGCGAACGGCCTCGATCGCATCCTCGAGCGTCGCCGACTCAAGGTTCAACTCGTCGATGTGCTGGTTGAGGTCCGTGTGCAAACCAATGGAGTCGGCGTCGCGTGTGTCGGAGTTTTGGCCGGTCGACCGCATGCCCGCGATCAGTTTTCCAACCGCCGCGTGTCCCTCCTGAGTCTGGCAGACCCACAGCCGCCCGGCTGCTACGGCCAGCGCCGCCAGAGTTCCGCCGCCGTTCGTCCAGTCGTAGCTGCGCACGCTCGATGAGACGAGCTCCACAAGTTCCTTGCCGGCGTCTGGCTTTGGCTGAAGGAAGACTACGCCGCCACTTCCAAGGGGATCCTGGTCCAGTTGATCAAAACCCAACTGTTCGCGAAGCAGCTCGGCGACGGGATACGAACGAACGACGAAGGCGGCATTCGAGTCGTACCCCCAGTGCAACGTCGGGCCCGTGGCCCAAATCTGAAACGATCCGGGATAGCTGTTAGCCGAAAGGGACGGCTCGCAAATCGCGCGCAACGCGGAAGCAAAGCCGAGGTCATGGAGGGACGCGCTCACTGGAGCCGCCGACGTCGGTGAGTTCGGAAAGGAACTGTCCAATTCGATCCGCGCACCTGCGGCCTGGGCGAGCGAAGCCACCGCCCGGTCGAGCGTCGTCGGCTGAATGTCGATTTGCCGAATCGTCCGATTGAAGATCGCCTGCTCAGGCGGCGCCGTTGCAACCCGCCTTCCTGCCGCACGTCCGCGAGCGACCGCACAAGGTACTGCCGCCAGCGTCGCCCCAACCACTAACCACGAAACCAAGGCGAGCAACGTACCGTTGGTTTCTGAGCTAACGGCTTTCACGGCCGCCCCGCTGCCCGAGCCCTCCACCGGCCGCCCGCACTCCGGGCATCGTTCCGGCGATTGGCGGAGGTCGTAGCCGCAGGCGAGGCATTGGCCGCGGCGCCGGCGGCGGGCGCGGCGGATCGCCCGGCGGAAGCCGGTCAGGGGCGGGATCGCCAGGGGGATCAGCAGCGCCCAGTAGGGAACGAGGATCGCGTTGAACTTCCAGCCCCAGGTCCCCAACGTCCCGGCGGCGACGTGGAAGCCGAGGAAGTGCCACTTCTCGTTTGACGGGTCGAAGAGCGTGACGTGGATGGCGGCGAACTCGTCGGCCGAGGTGCTCATCGCGTCGGCGGTCAGGCCCATCTCCCGGCCGAACGGGATGTCGCTGGCGCAAAACAGCATGCCGCCGTGGTCGGATGCCATGCCGGTCAGGTGCCCCGCCGGCGTGTAGAACAACACCGCGTCGGCGTGCCGCGGGCTGCGGACCCAGAGGACCAGGACGGTGATGAGCAGCAGGAAGGCAAGCGTCGAAAGGATCGGGATGCGGGGAACCTTCGATTTCACGTGCCCTCCGTTCGCTGGAGCTCGTCGCAAGCACCGGGCAGACCCGGTGCAGCCGGCACGCATGCGTGCCGGCTAAACCGCCCCCCATCTTACAGAGTGTTAGTTCGTTGTCCTGCTCAGGTTGTAAATCGCGTTTCCAGTCCCCCGCGCCGGCATCCCGCAACCATTCGCAATCCAGCAATGCTGGACCACCCCCTTCTTGAAGGGGAACGGCAGTCCCGATACATTACTGGGCTCTTCGCTCCGCCGGGCGAGCCCGGCGGGTTTTGGAACGAAATTGTGGCGGCACCAGTAGTAAGGAGCAGGCGTTGATCATCGTTATGGAAACCGGCGCGTCGGCCGAGGCGATCGATCGCGTGTCCCGCGAGATCGAAAAGATGGGCGCGCAGCCGCACCTGTCGCGCGGGAAGTTTCGCACCGTGATCGGCGCCGTCGGCGAGGAGCGCGACATCGACCAGGCCCACCTGGCCAGCCTCGACGGCGTGGAGAAGGTGGTGCCGATCATGAAGCCCTACAAGCTCGCCAGCCGCGAGTTCCACGAGGACGACAGCGTCGTCGAGATCGGCGGCGGGCGGGTGCCGAAGGTGAAGGTGGGCGGGCACCACGCCGCCTGCATCGCCGGGCCGTGCGCGGTCGAGAACGAGAAGATGCTCCGCACCATCGCCCGCCACGTCCGCAACGGCGGCGCGACGATCCTCCGCGGCGGGGTCTACAAGCCGCGGACGAGCCCCTACTCGTTCCAGGGCCTGGGCCTCGAGGCGCTCCGCTGGATGCGCGAAACCGGCGACGAACTGGGCATGCCGATCTGCGTCGAGGTGATGGACACGCGGCAGGTCGAGGCAATGGAGCCGCTGGTCGACTGCTTCCAGATCGGCGCCCGGAACATGCAGAACTTCGACCTGCTTCGCGAGGTCGGCAAGACCCGCAAGGCGGTGCTGCTCAAGCGCGGGCTGGCCGCGACGGTGAAGGACTGGCTGCTGTCGGCCGAGTATGTGCTGTCGCAGGGGAACCGGTCGGTCATCCTGTGCGAGCGCGGGATCAAGACGTTCGAGGACAGCGTCCGCTACACGCTGGACGTGACCAGCATCCCCGTGGCCCGGCAGCTCTCGCACCTGCCGATCATCGTCGACCCGAGCCACGCGGCGGGCAAGCGGGACTACGTCCCGTCCCTCGCCCTGGCCGGCATTGCGGCCGGGGCGCACGGGATCATCGTCGAGGTCCACTACTGCCCCTCCGAAGCCCAATGCGACGGCCCGCAGGCCCTGCTCCCCGAGACGTTCAAAGAACTGATGGGCCAACTCCGGGCGATTGCCGCCTTGACGAAGAAAGAGTTCGTCGAGGCGGGTGAGCTGGTGAGTGCATAGAAAAAGAAAGATTCACCGCAGAGACGCAGAGAGCGCGGAGAAGAGGAATACGTTGTTAGCCACAGATGGGGCACAGATGGACACAGATAGGGAATCAAGTTTCGAAGATTAGGGATTTGAACTCTGCATTTCATCTGTGTGCATCTGTGTTTATCTTCGGCCAATTTCTTCTGTTTTTCTCGGCGTCCTCTGCGTCTCTGCGGTGAAACGAATTTAAGGATTGAACAGAATGCCTCGTACGCCATTTGTTGCTGGGAATTGGAAGATGAATACGACCCGGGCGGCCGCCGTGGAGCTGGCCAAGGGCGTCGCGAAGGGTGCGCCGAAGTCCGGCGTGCAGGTCGGGGTGGCGCCGCCGTTTGTTTATCTGGATGCGGTGGCTCAGGCGGTGGCCGGGTCGGTTGTGCTGGTCGGGGCGCAGGACCTGTACTTCGAGAAGAGCGGCGCATTCACCGGCGAGATCTCGGCCGACATGCTCAAGGACGTCGGGGCCAAGTTCGTCCTCACCGGCCACAGCGAGCGGCGGCACGTGCTGGGCGAATCGCCCAAGCTGATCGGCCAGAAGGCCCACGCGGCTTATGCCGCCGGGCTGATCCTCGTTCATTGCGTCGGCGAGAAGCTCGAAGAGCGCGATGCCGGCAAGACGTTCCAGGTCGTCCAGTCGCAGCTTGAAGAACTCAGCACGCAGATGCAGGATCCGGACCGGCTGGTCATCGCCTACGAGCCGGTCTGGGCGATCGGCACCGGGCGGAACGCGACCGACCAGCAGGCGCAGGAAGTTCATGCGTATATCCGCCAGTCGGTCGCGAAGATGTGGAACAAGGACTTTGCCGACCGCGTACGTATCATTTACGGCGGCAGCATGAAGCCGGACAATGCCAGGGGCCTGATGGCCCAGCCCGACGTCGACGGCGGGCTGATCGGCGGCGCGAGCCTCAAGGTCGACAGCTTCCTGGCCATCGTGAACGCCGCCCTGCAATAGCTGTCCCGACGCATGCTATGGAAGTGTGCATTGAATGAAGGACGCGGGCGAACGGCCCGCGGGCGAACACCATGAATTTCCTCTTTTGGCTCTTCTACGTCCTGCTGTTCATCGTCTCGCTTTTTCTGGTCCTGCTGGTGCTGATCCAGAAGGGCCGCGGCGGCGGGCTCTCCAGCGCGTTCGGGGGCGGGGGCGGAAACACCGCGTTCGGCTCGAAGACCGGCGACGTGCTCACCTGGGCCACCAGCATCGTCTTCGGCGTCTTCATGATCCTGTCGGCCGGCCTGGTCCTCATCGCCGACTACCGCAACGCCCATCCGACCGGCGCGACGACCACGGTCACGATGCCGACGGCGCCCGCCACGCCGGGCAGTCCGGCCGCGCCGTAGAACGAACAAAAGGGTTTAGGGTTCGGGGTTCAGGCGCGCTGAGGAACGTCTCCTTGCCAACCTGAACCCCGAACCCTGAACCCTCGTCTTCCCCGTTAATCCCCTTACCCCCTTCGAGCAGCAGCATGATTGTCAGCATGACCGGATTTGGCGACGCGACGGCCGAGCGGGACGGGACCCATTACGCCGTCGAGATCCGATCGTTGAACAATCGGTTCTTCAAGCCGGTGATCAAGCTGCCGGAGAACGTCAGCGGGCTGGAGCCGGAACTCGAGTCGATGCTGCGGGAGGCGCTGGGTCGCGGGTCGATCACCTTCATTTTGAAGATGCGGTCGGACAGCGCCGAGGCGGCCTACCACATCAACACGCAGGCGCTCAAGGCCTACCTCGCCCAGCTTCAGGAAGTGAAGGGGCTCGACCATTACGTGCAGATCGACCTGGCCGGCCTGATGCAGTTGCCCGGCGTCTGCCAGGAGCCGCGGGACGAGACCGACGAGATCGCCCGTCACGGGCCGGTGATCCGCGAGCTGACGGCGCACGCGATCACCAAGCTCGACGCCATGCGCCGCCGCGAAGGCGAGGCGCTGTTCAAAGAACTGATGAAGCACGTGAGCGGCATCGCCTCGAGCCTCAAGGAGATCGCCGCCCGCGCCCCGTACGTGATCGAGGACTATCACAAGCGGCTGTCGCAGCGGGTGAATCAGCTCATGGCCAAGGCCGAGCTGCGGGTGAACGAGGCGGACCTGATCAAGGAAGTGGCGGTCTTCGCCGAGCGCGCCGACATCGCCGAGGAGATCCAGCGGCTGACGAGCCACCTGGACGCGTTCGAGCAGGCTTGCCGCACCGGTGAGCACGCCGGGCGCAAGCTCGACTTCATCGCCCAGGAAATGCTCCGCGAGGCCAACACCATCGGCAGCAAGGCCAACGACGCCACGATCGCAAGGCATATCGTCGAGATCAAAGGCGCGATCGACCGGTTGAAGGAGCAGGTGCAGAACGTGGAGTAATGGGCGGAAAATGCATTGCAAATTGCAAATTGATAAATGCAAATTGTAAATTGGTTTCGGTGCTCAACCGTGCCCGCAATTTGCAATACTTCCAAAGGTTCCATGGTGAATTCCGCTTCGCATCCCGGTCAGCTCGTCGTGCTCTGCGGCCCCTCGGGGGTCGGCAAGAGCACGATCTCGACGCGCCTGCGCGATGAATTGGGCATTCGCTACGCGGTCAGCACGACGACGCGCCGCGAACGGCCCGGGGATGACAAGGGGAAGAAATACGACTACGTCACGACCGACGCATTCTTCCGCCGGCTCGACCACGACGAGTTCCTCGAATATGCCCAGGTTTACGGCGAGTATTACGGCACGCCCAAGCACCCGACGCTTGAGGACCTGGCGGCGGGGAAGGACGTGCTGCTGGAGATCGACGTCCAAGGCGCGCTGCAGGTGCGGTACCAGTACCCGGACGCGTTGCTGATTTTTATTTTGCCGCCGGACGAGCCTACACTCTTGTCCCGGCTCAAGAGCCGGGCCAGTGAGACCGCCGACGACATCACCCGGCGGTTCCGGGCGGCCAAGCGTGAGATCCACATGGCCAAGGGGAGCCGGGCGTTCGATCACATGGTGATCAACGACGACCTGAACCGGGCCGTGGCCGAAATCGAACGGATTATTGCGAACAAGAAGACGGGAGCACTTTAGAATATGATCGAAGCACTCAAGAGCGACGAAATCGTGCACAAGGTCGGCGGCCGGTTCAAGCTGACGGCCCTGATCCAGAAGCGGATGCTGGAACTGATGGACGGCGCCCGCCCGCTGGTCGATCGCGGCAACATGACCGACCTGGAAGTCGTCGTGCAGGAGATCCTGCAGGACAAGATCGCCATCGATTACGAGGGCAGCGGGTTGGCCGAGCCGAACAAGGCGTAACGGCTGCCCCGTCGTTGCGGACTCCGAAACAATCCATGAGCCCAGCGACCCGGCGCACATGCGCCGGGTCGCGGTGATTTGTCTTGGATGCCCATGTCGATATCGCCCCCGCCCCGCGACGAGTTGGAGGCGTTCCGTCGGTCGGTATCGCCGATGAATCCGGGCACTGGGATTCTCGATACGCACACGGGACAGCTATACTTGACTGTGGCGTCCGCCCTGGCCGATGGCGATCACGCCAGTCTGGCGGAGCAGGCGCTCAGTACTTCGAGGAACTGAAAGCGGTCCTGGACGATCATCTCGGCTCGGTTCCATAGGAGGCTTTTTGTTACAGGCGAGCACACTCACGCCTCGCGACCGCCTTGTAATGGAGGCATCACTCAGC
>DASXMX010000443.1:0-15368 GCA_036495445.1 Tepidisphaeraceae bacterium | reverse complement strand
CCGCTCCTGCAACAACGTCGGCAGCACCGCCTTCCGCATCGCATCGGCCTGCCGCTCCCAATCCAGAAACGTCCGGCCTCGCAACGGCACCTGCTCGTCCGGCGGAATAATCCTGTCCAGCGAGTCCATGAACGACTTGATCATCCGCTCCCGCGCTTCCCGACGTGTCGTACGCGCAGCCATGCATCCTCCTTGACCGGTGGTTTTTCCCCCCTCATCCAAATCTACCCGAAAACCGCCCGCGTCGGACGTGGCGCACCCGACTGGCGGGCACGGGCTTTTGCTGCTTGCGAGCGCCCCGATCCCCTCCTACACTCACATCCGTTCGCTAGGGGTGGCCGGCCCCGAAGCCGGCCTGAGAATAAACCCTTGGAACCTGATCCGGACCGTACCGGCGAAGGGAAGCGAATCGTGAGAGCCATCCCTCCCGATCCCTTCCCGCATTGAGCTGTGAAAGAAGGAGCACATGAGCACCCGTCCCCTCTCGACCGATCGTTCGTATGCGCTGCCGCCGGTGGGCGACAATCCTTCTTCGGAAAAGCAGGGGACGACGCCCGGGTCGTTTGCGAACCAGGGTCGAGTCGGGACGCCTTACACCTACAGCTCGCCCGACACGCCGGGCATGCCGGGCGTGTCGGATATCACCGCAATGGACTTCGCCTCCCCGCGCGACCACGATGTCAAGACGCAGCTCGAGGAAGCGCGGATCGGCCGGGTGACGAATGAGATGAAGCGGGTGGCGCTGCGCGAGCCGCACCTCTCGGCCGAGCAGATCCGCGCCGAGGTCGCCGCGGGGCGGATGATCGTCCCGGCCAACAAGGTCCACCTGAAGTACAAGCTCGAACCGATGGCGATCGGCCGGGCGTCGCTCACGAAAGTGAACGCCAATATGGGCGCATCGCCCGTTTCCTCTGGCACGGACGAGGAAGTCGAGAAGCTCAAGTGGGCCGAGCGGTGGGGCGCCGACACGGTGATGGACCTTTCCACCGGCGGCAACCTCGATGAATGTCGCGAAGCCATCATTCGCAACAGCACCGTCCCGATCGGCACGGTGCCGATCTATTCGATGATCATCGGCCGCTCGATCGAGGACCTCACTTACGATGTTATTCTGAAGGAGCTTGAAAACCAGGCGAAACAGGGCGTCGATTACTTCACGATCCACGCCGGGGTGCTGCGGGAGCACCTGCCGTTCGTCCGCAAACGGCTGATCGGCATCGTCTCCCGCGGCGGGTCGCTGCTGGCCAAGTGGATGCTCACCCACAACAAGCAGAACCCGATGTACGAGATCTTCGACGAGATCTGCGACATCATGCGGGAGTACGATGTGAGCTTCTCCCTGGGCGACGGCCTCCGCCCCGGCGGCCTGGCCGACGCGTCCGATGAGGCCCAACTTCGTGAACTCGCCACGCTGGGCGAACTGACCGAGCGTGCATGGGCCAAGGGGTGCCAGGTGATGGTCGAAGGCCCCGGCCACGTGCCGTTCGATCAGATCGAATACAACATGAAGCTCCAGCGGAAACTCTGTCACGGCGCGCCGTTTTACGTGCTCGGGCCGCTGGTGACCGACATCTTCCCCGGCTATGACCACATCACGAGTTGCATCGGCGCCACCGCCGCCGGCTATCACGGCGCGAGCATGCTCTGCTACGTGACGCCCAAGGAGCACCTCGGCCTGCCCAAGAAGGACGACGTGAAGCAGGGCTGCGTCGCCTACAAGATCGCGGCCCACGCCGCCGACGTCGCCCTGGGCATTCCCGGGTCGCGCGACCGCGACGACGAGCTGACCAAGGCCCGCGCCGCCCTCAACTGGCAGAAGCACTTCGACCTTTCCTTCGACCCCGACCTCGCCCGCGCCTACCACGACGAGGACCTGGAAGTCGACACCGACTTCTGCGCCATGTGCGGCCACGACTGGTGCTCCGTCCGCATCAGCAAGGAGATCACCGACTTCTACTCCGGCAAGGACGAACAGTCCCAACCCGCCAAAAGAGCCCTCGCCTCCCCGGGCGTGACTGAAGCCGGCGCCGACATCCTCAAGCAACGCGGCGTCCTCAGCCCTGAAGAGATCGTGAAGCTCGCCCACAAGGGCAAAAAAGCTGCCTGTCACAGCGACAACGTGAAGGACGAACAGGAGGCGAAGCTCGTCCAGCTTAACACGCTTAAGGCGCATGGGGTGACGGTGAACGAGAGCGGACTATAAGCGCTCGGGGTTCGGGGCGGGGACGCCCCGTCTCTCCGCGCGAATGAGCGTCCCTTGTCAGGAGAGACGGGGCGTCCCCGCCCCGAAACTCTGATCGCAAACGGGGAGACAATCGGTGTCACGTCCACTCGGGTACTTCCTCTCCTGGGGCACCTACGGAACCCGTCTCCACGGAGACCCGCGAGGAACCGTGGACCGCACCGAAACCGGTCACCGGGATCCGATCCTCGGTCCGCATGAGGAACGTTGGGAGTACGAGCGGGGAAAGATGAAATCCCCACCCGTGATCCTGACTCGAGAACAGCGACTTTTCGCGGAATCTGCGATCCCTGAACTCTGTGATCGCGGAATGTGGACTTATCACACGTGCGCCGTCGGGCCCGACCACGTCCACGTGATCCTCACCTCCGAGCACGAACCGAAGACGATTCGCAGGATCCTCAAGCGATGGCTCGGGCAGTCCCTGTCCGAGCAATGGCGGCTGGACCAGGGCGCCACGTGGTGGGCGGAATGCGGGAGCATCAAGTGGCTCGTCGACCCGTCCTACTTCGAAAACGCCTGCGGATACGTTTCTCGTCAGCGGACGCGATGAGGATGACTGCCGTCGATCGGATCATTATTCGGGATGACAGACATGATCGTGCAAGATGAATGGGAGGTTTGCTCATGGGACCATCACTCACCGCGCAAGACGTGCTCGACGAATTGGACGAGGACGCCCGCGCGAAGGCAGCGTTCTTCCCCGATTTCGAGCATGGGTACTACTATCACGTTGACGCGAGACTCACGGCTTACAGTGACGGTTCCCGATGGGTCATTACCATAGAGCAACTGGCGGTCAATCCCCGCGCCGGTGCCTTCGGGGGAACTGCTACGAACGTTTATTACCACGGGAATGCCATTACTCTTCCCCCGCAGCCCGGATGGAAAAGGCATCCGGTATTACCGCTTTAGGTGGTAGGGGACGGGCCGGGCGCTCCGTTTTTGCGCGACCGGACTAATGAGGAGATCAACCGGGCCGCGACGGACCTCCGCATTCGGGAGCAGGTGGTGCCGATTCGCACGGACGAGAACTACTATTGGGCCCGGAAGATCGACGTCGAGCGCCTTTCGCACGAGCAGGTCGACAAAATGATTCGGGCCGCCCGAAACCTCCATTCGCCCGAGAAAGCCGAAAGTGCGGTACAGTGGTATGAAGAGAATTTGCGCCCGAAAGTTGGGCAGTTCGACTTAAGGACTTGGCACGTGATGCGCGGTCTCGTTCCCGAGTGTCGCGAACTGTTGTTAGCGACCGACGCCGAGCGCCGACTTGGGGTGCCTGCCGACCTACCGATGCTGACACAGTTAGATGATTGGGAGCATCCCATTCTCATGCGGGGTGAGCTGCCGCGCAGCAGCGACTCGTTCAAGCAACTCGCTCGCGTCATCGCCCACAAGGATCCAACGCTGTACCAGTGCACCGGCGGAAACGTCCACTGGTCGAACTGGCCGGCCTCGGGCAGCCTGTAATCCCGGTTGTGAGGTCCGCGCGCGATTGAGGCGGCAGGGTCGCTAACGCGGCCGCCTCATTCGCGGTAGCATACGGCAACCCATGGGTCTCACCATCTACTATCGGACGAAGGCGAAAGTCGGCCCCGACGCCGCGCGGGAACTCGTGCGACAACTGCACGCGTCGGTCTCAAAGCTCCCGTTCGACGAGGTGAGTCAGCTATACGAGTACGACTCGCCCGACGGCAAATACGCGTTCGAGCGGGCCGAGGGGGAACCTCCTTGGAAGCCGGGGGTGCTTTACCTGGAGCGCAATCGCGAGGACGGCCAGACGGACCTGGTTGAAGTCCCGCCGCTGCACGTGGTCTGCTTTCATGCGGACCTCCAAGGCTCGGAGACGGCGTCGTTCGGGCTCGCCTCGCACCCGCCGGTGGTGGTTCACCGGGCGGACGTGATCATTAAACATTCTGAGAATGACGAGGAGCGGCGCGTCGGGGCCGGGACGCCGGCCGAGTTCAATACGCGGCTGCGCGGGTGGTACACGTGGCAGGGCTTCGTGAAGACGCAGTACGCCGGCGACCCGCGGCTCGGCGGGGCGGAGAATTTCCTCCGCGCCCACCGTTCCATCTTCGCCGCCGTCGACGAGTGCAAGCGGCTCGGCATGACCGTCCACATCCGCGACGACGCCAATTACTGGCGTCACCGCGACGACCAGAAGCTGCTTACCGAGTTGAAGCGGTGGGACGAGCTGATCGCCGGCGTCGCGGGCAAGTTGACCGACGCGCTAGGTAACAAGCCGGGCGCCGTCGTCGGCCCGATCAAGGACCGCCCCGACTTCGAACACCTCGAAGCCCGCGGTGCCGATCAACTCGCCAAGGCGGGCAAGGGCAAACGTACCAAGCGATCGCCCGATGCGGAGCGTCCCCAAGGCGAATGATGCGCGCAGGCGTTTTCGTCCGGACATTGTGAGGCTTTGAAAATGAGTGGAGGAAAGTGTGATACGGAAGGTCTTCCCGTTCGTTGGAATCGCGGCGTGGACTTCGGTCGCCTTATTCCTTTCGTCTGCGAAGGGGAACCCGATGGAGCTGACCGTCAACGCGGGCGAGTTCGACCGGCACGATGCGCCGGTCCAGGTGATGTTCGAGCAGTCGCCGGGCGCGGGGACGCTGGAGCTGATCGACGAATCGGGCGTGGCGATCCCGCTGCAGATGATCGACGAGCATCGCGGCGTGTTCGTGCTGCCGGAACTGAAGGCGAACGCGAGCCGGACGTTCAAGATCCGACCGGCCGGCGCTACCGATCAGCACGAGGCGGGCGTCGAGGCGAAGAAGACCGACGGCACGATCGTCGTCAGCATCGCGGGCAAGCCAGCGTTCACCTACCAGGGCGCGAAGACCAATCCGCCCAAGGGGTACGCGGCGGCGTACAAGCGGGGCGGGTACATTTATCCGGTGTTCACGCCTTTCGGCAAGAACATCACTGACGATTACCCGGCCAACCACAAGCATCACCATGGGATCTGGTCGCCCTGGACGAAGACCGAGTTCGAAGGCCGCCACCCCGACTTCTGGAACATGGGGGACAAGACCGGCACGGTTGAGCCGGTGGATTACGGCGGCACGTTCAGCGGGCCGGTCTGCGGCGGGTTCGTCGCGCACCACCGCCAGGTGGACCTGAGCGCCAAGCCGGAGCCGAAGGATGCCTTGAACGAGACGTGGCACGTCGTCGCGTATCGCGAGGGCTCGATCGGGAGCAAGCCGTTTTATCAGTTTGACTTGGCGATCACGCAGACCTGCGCCTCGTCCAGTCCGCTGACGCTCGGGCAATACCGCTACGGCGGCCTCGGGTTCCGGGGTCCCAGGGAGTGGGACCACGGTGCGGACAAGTGCGAAGTCCTTACCTCCGGGAGCAAGACCCGTGCCAATGGCAACGAGACCCGTGGCCGATGGGTCCGGTACAGCGGGATGCTGCAAGGCAAGCCCGCCAGCATCGCGATCTTCAACGGGCCCGACGACTTCCGCTTCCCGCAGCCGATGCGGATCTTTCCCGATCAGCCGTTCTTCTGCTACGCCCCCGAACAGCTCGGCGAGTTCCAGATCGTCCCCGGCAAGCCGTTCGTGCAACGCTACCGCTTCGTCGTCGCCGACGGCGTGCTCCGCCCCGACGAGCTGAACCAACTCTGGAACGACTACGGCCGTCCGCCGACCGTGGAGATAAAACGGGATCGCCGCGCGCGGCCATGAGCGATTATCCCAAGGATAAGTAAGAAAGAATTGGTCCGCGAATGGACGCGAATGAACGCGAATAGGAGAACAAATGGGCGCGGCACGGCGCGGCACGGGCGAAACGTTCGTGCCATGTTCCGTGGCCTGTTTTCTTCGCGTCCATTCGCGTCCGTTCGCGTTCCAACTCCGTCCGCCCGCTTGTAAGGAACCCTGCCATGCGATTGACGAAGATCCCATCATTGACGCCGGAGCACCAGGAGGTCCTTCGTGCGCAGCCGATCACGGCGGAGGGGCCGGGGACGGTCGTGCACGACTTCGACGTGCTGCTGCGGTTCATCGGGACCAACGGGATCGAGACGGCGGGGGAGTGGCGGCTGCCGCCGATCAAGATGCTGCCCGACCTGAACGCCGCCATGCGCGAGCCGCTGCGGGTCGACCTGCAACGCGGCCAGTTGAAGTCGTATCCGAACCTGGCAGCGCTGCTGATGCTCGCCCGGGCGACCGGGCTGGTGATGGTGCAAGCGAACGGCGACGAGACGCGACTTGCGGTCGACGAGGAACTGCTGCGGCAGTGGCTCGAACTCAATCCCGTCGAGCGGTACTGCACGCTGCTGGACGCCTGGGCCATGCACGCGAGCAGCGAGGTGATCGGCGAGCGGGACCGCCGCGGCGAACTCCTCGTCCGCGGGATCGAGTCCTGGCGGCGCATCCCGAAGAACGGCCGCAAGTACTCGAACGAACAACGGGGATCGGCCGAACTTTACAAGGACATCGACTATCGCCGCTACAACCTTGCCTTCCTCTGGCTGTTCGGCCTGGTCGAAGTGGAACAGGGCGCGCCGCTGCCGAAGAAGACCTGGTGCCCGGCCGCCATCCGGCACACGCAATTCGGGGACGCGCTGCTCACGCTGCTGGCTCACGCCGACCTGCACACCGGCCAGAACGACATCTTCTCGGCGATCTTCGATTTCGCGGACGATGCGGACGAGGAGGAGAACGACCAGCGCGAGTCGGGGGAGGACCAAGCCGAAGATGAGGGCGAGGATGAGGAGGATCAGCCGGGAAAGGCGGTCGCACTCGACGAATTGCAACCGATTCTCCGGCCCTACTTCCCGCAATGGGAGCGGGCGTTGACGATCCCGCCGCCGGAGTTCCGCGACGGCGTCCACATCTTCAAAGTCGCGCTAAAAGGCTGGAAGGTCTGGCGGCGGTTCGCGGTGCCGGAGGAGGTCCTGTGGGATGATTTCGGTGACGCGATTCGCCGCAGCGTCAACTTCGACGACGACCACCTCTGGGCATTCACGTGGACCGACCGCTTCGGCGACGAAGTCCAGATCACCCGCGGCGAGGCGGACGACCTGGGATTCACCCCCAGCATGAGCGGCGCCGAATACCAGGTCGGCGCGGGACGCCGCTGCGGATCGGCGAGCCGTTCCCCTTCGTCTACGACTTCGGCGACTGCTGGACGTTCGAAGTCGTCCTCGAACGCGTCGACCCGCCCGACCCGAAGCTCAAACGCCCCAAGCTTCTCGAAAAGCACGGCAAGCCGCCGAAGCAGTACCCGGATTGGGACGAGTAGGAAACAGCCGCCCCCCGTGACACGGGTTTTCAACCCGTGCTGAAGACTTTCGATCGGAATGCAGTCGGATGCGCAATGATCCCCGTCAAGCGGGCGCGGGTCCGCACGGGTTGGAAACCCGTGTCACAGGGCAGCATCAGATCCCATCGTCAGTTCTCACGCCCCGCGAAGCTGAGCCAATACCTTTGCGGGACCAGGCCGATAAGCGCCATGATCAGGGTGCCGAGCCAAACCAGTTCCAATCGCCCGGCGGCGCCTTCCATGAAGCCATAGGAGTGAAGTCCGATCCCGAGCAGGTTGGTGCCGAAGTAGGACCAGGTCGTCACGACAATGCCGAGGATCGCCAGCACCATCATGCCGCGCTGTTTGACCATGCCGCCCCAGCGGGCGTGGAGGATGATGGCGTTCCAGAGGACGATCAGGATCGCGCCGTTTTCCTTCGGGTCCCAGCCCCAGAAGCGGCCCCACGAGTAGTCGGCCCAGATGCCGCCGAGGATCGTGCCGACGAAGCTGAACAGGATCGCGAAGCACGTGATCGCGTAGACCATCCGCGACAGCGCCTTGCCGCTGGGCTCGTCAATGAGGCGGGTACACAGGCCCAGCACCACGTAAACGATCGCCAGCACCGCGGCCAGGATCGTCGAGGCATATCCGAGCGTCACACACGGCACGTGCGTCCAGAGCCAGAACTTGGTCATCAGCACGGCCTGGAGCGGCTTCATCATGTCGCCGTCGAGGCCCAGGAAGTGGGCGAGGATGAGTGACGAGAACCCGACGACCGCGCCCGCCGCGGCGCCGACGCCGTTGCGGTAGATCAATTCGAGGCCGATCGCGAAGAGCACCACCGCCCAGCCGATGAACGTCGCGGCCGAGTAGAGGTTGGTCACCGGGCCCCAGCCGGTCAGGTAGACGCGCGAGACGATGCCGAACGTGTGGTAGGCGAAGATCACGACCATCGTGCCCAGCGCCGCCGGCCAGAAGAACCCGCGCCACCCCAGCCACGACAGGCAGGCCGGGACGAACACGAGGAAGACGTACAGCCAGAGGCACCAGAAGAACGGGTCGGCGTGATTGAGGAAGACTTCGTAGTCCACCTTGCCCATCGTCGACGGAAGCTGCTTCGCCAAATCCGCGTGGTAGGCCGCGACGTCCGTGTTGAACTCCCGCGGCTTGTCGTCGCCGTAGTCCTTCAGCAGGTCCAGGAACGGCTTGCCGCCGGGCGTGAGCGTGCCGCGGTCGCTTTCCAGTGGCTTCCAGCGGTCGCTCCCCTCGTTGGCGGGCGGGACCAGCAGCAGCTTGCCGATCTGGCGCAGTTCGAGGTACTGCTCGACGTGCTGGGCGAGCTCGACGATGTGGCGCTGGTAGTCGTCGCGCTGTTTCTCGGGAACCTGAATCGCCAGGTCCATCTGCTTCTGAACGATCTCCTTGTGGGCCAGCAGGTCGTCCAGCGAGAACATCTTCTCGTTGGGGTCGAGGCCGAGCTGCGATTTAACGCTCGGGTCGTCGATGACGATGACCTTGTACTTCAGCGAGCCCGGCGCGTCCGACATCGTGTCGGCCAGCCAGCGGATCGCGGGGTGATAGGTGTTCTTGGCAACCGGATCGTCGAACGTCTCGCGCGTGCTGATCTCCTTAAGCCCGATCCGGGCCAGCGTATCCAAGGGCATCACACGGCCGCCGAAGTTCACTGGGAGCCTGGAAAATGACCCGAGGTCGAACCCGTTTTCGGGCGCTACCGGAGTGGAGAGGACGTAGCCGAAAAACGCGGCGCAAATCACCGCGCCAAGGGCGGCCGCGAGCCAGCCGCCGAGGCGGCTGCGGGGCTCAAGCGTGTAGCTGGCCAGCGCCGGCTCGCCGATGGGCGAGGGGGCGTGGGTGGCCGCGGGCTTGCCGCGCGACGGACGAGCCGGCGGCGTCGCCGCGGCCCGCCGGGCGGCGCCCTGCCGCCGCAGGAACGACGTCAGGTTCATCCCGAAGTGGAACAGCATCCCGACGAAGCCCAAAGCCAGCCCGATGTAAGGCAGCGGCCAGGCCGGGTTGTGCGTCACCTGCAGGATCGTCGTCCGGTCGCCCGGCAGGAAACTCTGCTGGTAGAACGTCTCGCCCCGCAGTGACGGATACGTCAGCGGGTGGTTCATCCAGATCTTCACGGTCCGATCGACGTTCCGCGTCGGATCGACGAGCCGGATCAGGCTGGAGAAGTTCGTCGGGACGTCCGTGCCCGGATATCGATCGTGCGAGAACTTGAGCAGGGTAACTTGGTACGGCTTGTAGTATCGCCGATACCGCAGGTTCAATTGGTAGGTCTTGCCGCCCACTTCAACCGTTTCGGGACTGGTGTTAACCAGACCGGACAACGGCATCCCGGGCCGGGTCACGTGCGGATCGGCCCACTGGGTCAGCAGGTATGTGCCGAGCGCGCGACCGCCGGCCCGCAACGTGACGAATGCCGAGGCGACGTCATTTCCCGACTCCGTCCCGGCCGTTTTCCCCTCGGGCTCTATTCGCAGTCGTTGGTTGTTCCCGACGGTGGCCTTCTGCACCGCGGTAGTCGACTGCTGCATCGGCCCCAGCACGGCCGAGTTTGAGAAGTAATTGTTCACCTCGATTTCGAAAGGCAGCGATGCCGGGCGCAGAACCGCGCCATCCTTCAGCGACGATTCGTCTATCACGGTCACGTTATCGTGGTCCGCGGGTGACGGATCGATCACGGCGAGTTCCACGTGCCGGGAGTCGAACGAGTAACTGACCGTCTGCCCCTGGTCGATCATCATCTGACTCTCGACCGAGAAGAGGCTGGCGAAGACTTCGCCGAAGAGCATCACGATCAGGCCCAGGTGGATCGCGATGATGCCGGAGCGCTTCCAGTTCAGCTTAAATCGGACCGAGTGGGCGGCGAACAGGTTCGCCAGCAGCAGGACGATCAGCGTGTACCCGCCGACCATCCAGACGCCCCAATTGGCCAGCCACGTCGAGGTGCCGGCCGGGGCAAACGGGTGGACGATCGGGTCGAGCGGGATGCGCACGAACCAGCTATGGAAGAACTGCTTCTGCACGTCCTGAATGCCCATCTCCTTCTGCACGACGGTGCCGCCGTAGACCAGCAGCATCGAAAGGCCGAGCAGCGCGACGGTCAAATAGAGCGATGCGAGGGGCTTGAGAAGTTTTTTGATGCCGCTGCTCAATGGGACTCCGGCTCAAACTGGAGGGATCCGAGGAACTGCTTGAACGCGTCCTGTTGCTTGGAGACGACCGACTCAGGCCCAAGCAACTTGAAGAACCAAAAATCGGAACCCTGAACGGTGAGCGCGACGAGCAATTCCTTGGCCGGCTGGTCGCTGGCCCCAGGACCGGTGAGGTCGAGCATCATGCCCGGCTCGCCCGCGATCGTGATCGGGTGGAACCCGGCGGCCTTGCCGCCCTCGATCGGCTCGAGGCCCACCTGGCCACGCCATCGGTTGATGTTGTCGGGGAGATTACCAATGCCCTGTTGCGGGATCCGGCTCACGACCACTTCCGCCTGCTGGTCGCCCGACCCCACCCGGAACGAGGTCACCCGCATCGCGTTCGAACCCGGCTGTTCCTGCCACCCGGCGGGCGTCGTGCACTTGGCGAGCTTGAACCGCTGATCGGTCGGGCCGAACCCGTGATTCGCTTTCCCCGAATCATCCGCGGACGAACTCGACGAGGTGGGGCCGGTCGGGAACTGGATCGAATGAATAAATTTTTCGAAGTTGGCCTTTTGGGCGGCGGCGACTGCTTCCGGGGCCTTGAGGGTAAAGAACCAGGCCCGGCCGTCGTGCGGGATGATCGCGGCCAAAAGCCGGGTCGGCGGGTTGCCGGACTCGGGGGCGCCGGTCATGTCGACGATCGTCGCCTGTTCGCCGGAAACCTGAGTCTGCTGGGCGAATTTCGGGAGGTCGCCTTCCGCGACTTGGGGCAGTTTGAGCTGCCCGGCCCATCGCTGCACGTTGGGCAGCACCGCCGCCGCTTCCATTGGAAGTGGAACGACGGTGAGCTGTGCCTTGGGATCATCGGGCGAAACGTCGAACGTGGCGAACCGCATCTGATTGCCGCCGGGCGCTTGCTTCCAGCCATCGGGCACGGTCCACGTAATCGGCGTGGTGGCTGGCGGCTGCTGTTCAGGCTGGTCGTGCGTCTGAGTATCGGCGGGCGTCTGGTCAGCCGAGGCCACCTGCGGCGCAGGCGCGTCCTTGGGCGCGGGATAGGTGCGGATGGCGGTTTCATCCCGATTGCACCCGATCCCGATCAGGCCCGCCGACAGCAGGAGTAAGCTGAGGCGTAATGGGTAGGTCACGGTCAGTTATACTCTAAAGGTCCCGCCCTTGTTTTCCAATTGACACCGCTCACCAATGGGCAAAGTGTCGCACCATGGAGTTCACCGCAGAGACGCCGAGGACGCGGAGAAGAGGAAAAACAAATACTTTTTTTGGCCACAGATGGGGCGCAGATGCACACAGATGGGAAATCCAGATTTGAGCTCTGCAATCTTAGACCCGCATTTCATCTGTGTGCATCTGTCTCTATCGGTGGCTAACTTTTTCTTCGCATTTCTCTGCGATCTCCGCGTCTCTGCGGTGAATCAACCAAAGGGTTCGGGTCCGAGGACCCGTACGGAGAATACGTGCAGCCGGGCGTGGGGGTTCCGCCAGGCGGGGGCGGGGAGGCCGAGCTTTTCGAGGCAGAGGCGGTCGAGCAACTGCTCGCGCGTCCAGCCCGTCTCCCGGGCCACCTGCGGGAGAAAACACCCTGTGCGGCCCCCGATCGACAAAAAAATCCCATGCTCCATCGGCTCAAAATCGAGCGGCGTCGGCGCCGGCCGGCCCGGCGAGAGCACGCTCACCTCGATGCTCAAAATCGATAACTCTTCAACGCTGACCGGATCCCGCGCGAACCGCGAGTCTCGCAGCACCTGCACCGACGCCAGCCGCAGCGCATCGATCAACGGCTGACTCGCATCGATCCGCCCCACGCACCCGCGCAGGCTGTGCCCCTCCAGCGAATGCAACGACACGAAACACCCCCCCGGCTCCAACAGCGCCGGTTCCACTTCGCCCGGTGCCGCGGGCACCACCCCCGACAACCCCGCTCGGACGAACGACCGCGCCAGGTTGAGGATGAGTTTTTCCTGTTCGGCCGAGAAGTGCATCTGCGTGAATTGTACCACGGGAGGCGGGGGTAGCGCGTGAAACGTGAAGAGTGAAACGTGACGCCGCGGTCCGCCGCGTTCAATCCCCTCCCCCGGTACGCCGGGGGAGGGTTAGGGAGGGGGTTCGTCCGATGGATCATCTCCTGCTGTAAACCCCCTCCCCAGCCCTCACCCAGAGTACGTGGGGAGGGAGAGGAAAGCGGAGCATGTCAGCATCTCTCGTCCGATGAGATCGGCGTCCCGCATTCGGGGCATCGCGCATTGCTCGCGCGGAGATCATATCCGCACGAAGGACAGCGATGATTGAGACGGCGTGCCCTGCGTCTCACGCGGCGTGCGATGCCCGCGAACGTCACCGCGAACGGAATGGCGAGCGTCGCGATTAGCAGATAGCTGTAGCGAACCGCGCCGACGGGCACATCAAGTCGCCGGTGCCACTGGTCCCGGATAAGCGACAGTTGAGCGGCGTCGACCTCGACTGATACGGTGTAGTACGCAAACGATCCGTGTGGGATGATCCGGTCGTGTGGATCGCGCAGAACGACCCGCAGCCCGTCGATGGTCGCCGGCAAGCGTCGGGCGACGCCGTCGTCACGCAACGCCGGCTGCCCCTCGAACGAGATGCGCTCGTTGGTTCCGTAAATCCGGGCGAGTACGATATGCGCGCGAACGAAGGTCCGTGGGGACTCGAGCGCCGCGAGGAGTGGGACGGCGCTGCCATCGGTCGCATGCGCACCAAAGGGCTCGTAGCCTCCCCACCACGAGATGCCCACTGGCCGGTCCGGTCCGGGATAGAAGAACCCGCCGCCAATCTGACAATTGATGTGCCACTCGGGTTTCTCGGCAAGCACGCTTGCTGCCCACGACGGAGCCTTGGCGCCCGGTGCGCCGGGCGCCGGCCGCGGCGGCACGAACACCGCCAATCGGCCGTTGGACGATCGAACCGTCCACCGCCCGGCACGCGTCAGCCCGGTGACGTGCATCTCGCGGCGGCAACTCTGCATCCACATCATCGCGACCACCATGCTCAGCAGCAGCGACAACACCAATGCCATGACGAACGGTCGCCGGATCATCTGTCGGGAATAGTACCACACGAGGGCGACATTCAGTTCCAACTCTGCCCCGCGGATGAAAACGGGGACGCGAGCAGTTTATGAAACTCTACTCGGCTCAAGAAACTACTTGCGTCCCCGTTGTTTCCTCGGATGCGCGCGCAATCGGCGCTGCGACCGGCGGGGCCGGGAGGGCGGGGCGGGGGCCGATGCGGGCGCGGAGCAGGTTGCGGTCACGGTAGCTGCGGTCGGCCCGCTCGCGGGCCTCGGCGATGCGCGCGTCCACCTTGTCGAGTGCGATCTCGATCTGTTCGCGGACGAGCTGCTGTTCGGTTTGCCCGGGCTTGGCCGGGCGGGTCATGCCCAGATCGCGGAGCAGGGCAAGGGCGATGCGGGCGTCGCCCATCTCAATGGAATTGAGGACGGCGGTCGCCGCGGCGTTGGCCATGCCCAGGGCGCGCGTGCGCGTGGAGGAGATCATCTCCTGGCGCCAGGCATTGTAGGCGGCACGGAACGCCGCATCGGAATGGAGCCAGCGGCTGACCGTATTGCGGTGGACCCCGGCCTTCGAGGCGGCTTGGCGAATCGTCGCGCCGCTCGTCAGCGCCGAGAATGCAATCTGTTGCGTCGCATCAAGCACGGCAGACTCGGTCGCGGACGACGGTGCAGAACAGAGTTCGGACATGCGATCTCCCTGAACGTCGGTGTATGGCCCAAAACAATGGGGCCTCACCCTTTAGGCGCAGACTTTACATTTTGAATCGTAAATTTCTCCCTGCACGAGGCTTGCAATCTCGTTGCGCATCCACAGTTTTTCGCGCTCGCGACGGGGGATGGTGCATGGTGCAGGGTCAAACGTGCACCGTTTTGCACCGCGATGCACCAGCGGCCGGGGCGTGAAACGGGGCGGCCATTTATAATGGTCCTAGCGGCTGGGGCGCGGCGATGCTACCGTCTGTGGAGGTGAACGGACGGTCGCGACGGCGTGCGGGCGCCGCGGGACTGACAGCGAGGCGAACGCGACATGGAATTCGAAACGTTCGTCATCATCGTGACGGTGGCGTTGATCTTCGTGTTCGTCACCGTCGCGTCGGGGCGCCGACGCGCGGCGGGGGGCGGGCAGCGCCTGTGTGCCGCCTGCGGGGCGGCCCACCCGCCGTTCGCCCAGTTCTGCCGCCGGTGCGGGCAGCGGCTAAAGGACTAAGCGGGACAGCATCCATCTCCACACCCGCGGGCATTTGAGTGGGACAACTTAGTTCGAGGAGGCTCCCTATGGCGGGATTCTCGTCTAAAACGGTGCCGCCGCATGCGGCGGCGGAGGGTCACGGCGGGCCGCCCCCGATCCCGAGGCGCAATGGCGGTTTTGGGATGGGCGGGTTCGGCCGGGGCCGCACGATCGCGGCGGTCGCGCTGGCCGCCGTCATCGTCTACTTCTCCTACTTCTGGCTCATCCGCCGCGAGGTCGTCCACCAGGGGCAGGTGCTCGTCCTGATGAAGAAGGACGGGTCGCGCAGCCTGCCGGGTGACCAGGTGATCATCCCGCGCCCGCCCGACGCCAGCGACAAGGCCGCCCATGCCGCCTGGGAAAAGACGTACGGCGACTGCAATGGCATCCTCGAGCAGGTCTACCCCGAGGGCACCTACTTCG
>DASXMX010000442.1:0-25592 GCA_036495445.1 Tepidisphaeraceae bacterium | reverse complement strand
CCTTCGTTCGCGAAGCCGCAAGCGGCATAAGTAAGAAGACGGAACGATTACGCGATGATGTCCTTCACCACTTCCCCGTACACGTCCGTCAAGCGGAAATCCCGCCCCGCGTAGCGGTACGTGAACTTCTCGTGGTCGAACCCGAGCAGGTGGAGGATCGTGGCGTGCAGGTCGTGCACGTGGACGGGATTGTCGGCGGCCGCGAATCCGGTTTCGTCCGTCGATCCATGCACGTATCCGCCCTTCACCCCGCCACCGGCGAGCCACATGGTGAAGCCGTAGTGGTTGTGGTCGCGGCCGTTCACGTGGCCGGCGTTGGAGCCGGGCGTGGGCAGCTCGACGGTGGGCGTGCGGCCGAACTCACCGCCCCAGATCACCAGCGTATCTTCGAGCATGCCGCGCTGCTTTAGGTCGGTGAGCAACGCCGCGATGCCCTGGTCGCACTGCTGCGCGAGCCGGGCGTGGTTGGCCTGCAGGTCGTCGTGGCTGTCCCACGGCTGGCCGGCGCCGTGCCAGACCTGAACGAATCGGACGCCCCGCTCCAACAACCGTCGCGCGATCAGAAGCTGCCGGGCCTGGGTGCCGGGGCCGTACATGTCGAGGATGTGCTTGGGCTCGCGGTTCACGTCGAAGGCGTCGGCGGCGTCCATCTGCATGCGATAGGCCAGCTCGAACGACTGGATCCGCGCTTCGAGCTGCGGGTCCTGCTGCCGCTGGTCGAGGTGGCGTTCGTTGAGCTGCAGCAGCAGGTCGAGCTGCTTGCGCTGGTCGGGCTGCTGCTCGTAGTTGTTTTTAATATAGCTGATCAGCTTTTCGATCTCGGTGTACTGGGTGTCGATGTAGGTGCCCTGGTAGACGCCGGGCAGGAATCCGGCCTGCCAGTTCTGCGACTCCTGGATCGGGTACCCGCCGGGGCACATCGTGATGAAGCCGGGCAGGTTCTGGTTTTCCGAGCCGAGCCCGTAGGTGACCCACGAGCCGACGCTCGGGCGGACCAGCCGGGCGTCGCCGCAGTTCATCAACAGCAGCGACGGCTCGTGATTCGGCACATCCGCGTGCATCGAGCGGATCACGCACATGTCGTCGATGCACTGCGCGGTCTTGGCGAACAGGTCGCTCACCTCAATGCCGCTCCTGCCGTATTTCCGGAACTTGAACGGGGACGGGAACCCGGCCCCGGTCTTGCGCTCGGTCGAGCGGTGCGGGCCGGGCAGCGTCTTGCCGGCGAACTTGTCGAGCAGCGGCTTGGGATCGAACGTGTCGACGTGCGACGGCCCGCCGTTCATGAACAGGTGAATGACGCGCTTCGCCCGCGGGCGAAACTGCGGCGACCTCACCGCCAGCGGGTTAAGCGACATCGTCTCGGCCGACGCCGACTTCGGCGTGAGCATCTCCGTCGCCGCCATCAGTTGCGTCAGCGCCAACGCCCCCATCCCCATCCCGCACCGGCCCAACCACTGCCGCCGGGAGAGGAGTTTGGCGTCTAATTGAAGTTGATGTTCGGCGGGATTCATCGTGATGCTTGATTCACCGCAGAGACGCAGAGGACGCCGAGAAATGCGCTGTTAGCCACAGATGGGGCACAGATGGACACAGATAAATGCAGATTTGAGATTTGAAATTTCATATTCGCATCTCATCTGTGTGCATCTGTGCCCCATCTGTGGCTCAAATGTATTTCTCTTCTCTGCGTTCTCGGCGTCTCTGCGGTGAATCCTCCTTCTCTGGGTTAATCGACAAACACGAACTCGTTGCTTTCCAGCAGGACCTGGGCGTACTTGACCCAAGCGTCGAGCGGCTTGGCCTTCGCGCCGGCGAAATCCGTGGCGGCGTTCCAGACGGCGGGGCCGTCGTTGCCGGCGACCGGGGGCGAGGCCACCTTGATCACCGGCGACCAGCCGAACGAGTCGTAATAGTCGCTGCCCCGGCAATCGACGACGAAGTCGATCGTGTCCCCCTTCTTCACGTCGATGTTGTCCACGTCCGTCGCCGCCTGCATGTGGAGGATGTTCCACGAGGCGAGCTCGCCCGACCGGCTGGAGACGATGCGGGCATGGACGCCATCGCCCTGCGTCTCGTTGTGCGAGACGATGCCGGTGATGTGGATGAGGCCATTGATCGGCGACACCCACCGGCGGACGGCCGCGTGCGCGACGTCGCGGCCCGGGTGCCCGCCGCCCGCGGTCAGGCTCAGGTATCCGAGGGCCGGGTCGGGCAATTCCATGCCCCCCTGCCACACGCCGCCGGTGAAGTGCGCCAGCGGCGTAAAGTGGGCGACGCGATGGGCCGCTTCGTCGAACGAGCCGTAGCCGTACTGCCAGACGCTCGCGATCGCGTGGTCGTCTTCCTTCCCGTTACCTTCCTCAGTTCGGATGAACTGGCTTGCCAACGCGATCTCGTCGGGCGTGGGCGTCCGCTGATAGACGATCTGGTAAATCCGCGCGATCCGGCGGGCGGTGTCCGTTTCGTTCGCCACCTCGGGCCGATGCACCAGCGCTTGCGCCTGCTGGACCGAGAACGGGCTGTTCATCAGGAACAGCGCCTGCTGCGGCACCGTGGTGGTGAACCGCTGCGGGCTGGTCGCGTCCGGCGTGGCGAAGTCGAACGCGCGGAAGACGCCAGGGAGGTTCTGGCGGTCGATGAAGCCGTAAACGGTCCGGCGAGGCGAATCGAGGATCTCGACCGGCCGCCCGCCCATCGTCGTATCGAGCCGGCCCGCGGCCGCCAGCAGCGAATCGCGCGTCGCCTCCCAATCCAGCCGCTGGCGGCTGAAGTGAGACAGCAACTTGTTGTCGGGATCGACCTTCGCAACGACCGGATCGTACTCGCTGCCCTGCTGGTACGTCGCCGACAGCATGATCAGCTTCTGAAGCTTCTTGATCGACCAGCCGTCCTGCATGAAACGGACGGCGAGCCAGTCGAGCAGCTCCGGGTGCGTCGGCGGGTCGCTGCGCATGCCGAAGTCGCTGGGCGTGCGCACGAGGCCCTGGCCGAAGTGGTGCAGCCAGACCCGGTTGACGATCACGCGGGCGGTCAGCGGATTATTCTTGCTGGCGATGTCCCGCGCCATTTCGAGCCGGCCGCTGCCGTCGGTAAACGGCTTGGCATTGCCGTCGGAGAGGATCGTCAGGAAGTGCGGCTTGACGAGGTCGCCCTGGTTCCCGGGATTGCCGCGAAGAAACACGTGCTGCTCGCCGATGCTCGGGGCGTCCTGCAGCGCCATGGCCCGCGGCGGGGCCGACGGGCTGGTGGCGCGTAACGCGTCGGCGTCGCGCCGAAGGGCACGCAGGTGCTGGATTTCCGGCACGCTGAAGACACGTTCTTGGTGGTCGCCGCTCAGGACGGCCGGCGAGCCCTCGCCCCGCAGCACGAGCCGAAGCGCCTCTTCATCCGCATTGTCCCGCGGCTTGTCCCCCTCAAACGAGGCGAGCAGCTTGCCATATCGCTCGGCGACTTCGTTCAGTGAGGCCGGGGCCGTGGCGAACACCTTGGCGACCAGCGGATTGTGCTTGTCCGATTCCGTTTGAATCGTTTCGGTGATCTCTTTGGCCTTGGCCGCGAACTCGGCGGCCGGCGCCGCCGCGTAGGCGCGCCACGCCGCGAAGACCTTGTCCTTGGCCGTGGCCCGCTGTTCGAGGAAGGTCTTCCACCGCCGCGTCTCGAACGGGACGATGCCGGGCGCCTGCGCATCGGTCTGCGCCGCGAGCAGGTAGCCCGCGATCGTCTGCGGTTGGCGCAGCGCGACCGCGTGGGCGGTGAGCGTCGTGGTCCGGTAATTCTCGACCGCCGCCTCCTTCTGGTCGAGCGCCTTCTTAAACGCCTGGTACTCCGGCGTGTTCTCCGGCGCGCCCAGCAGCGGCGGTTCCTTCGGTTCGACGCTGTTCGCGAAGACCGCGTACAGCGCGTAGTAGTCCTTCTGCGGGATCGGATCGAACTTGTGATCGTGGCAGCGCGCGCAGCCGACGGTCAGCGCCATCGTGCCGCGGCAGACGACGTCGATCCGGTCGTCCACGATGTCAGGTGTGTTGTTGAGAAAACGGCGGCCGAGGGTGAGGAAACCCTCGGCCGCCAGCGAACGATCATCGCCGTGACGGTCGATCTTGTCGGCGGCGATTTGCTGGATCAGGAACTGGTCGTACGGGAGGTCCTCGTTGAACGCCCCGATCACCCAGTCCCGATACGTATAGGAATAGGGGTAGCGCCGTTCTTCTTCGAACACATACCCCTTGGTGTCGGAATAACGTGCGACGTCAAGCCAGTATCGCCCCCACCGCTCTCCATAGCGGGGCGAGGCGAGCAGCCGATCCACCACCCGCTCGAAAGCGTTCAGGGAGTTATCGGCTTCGAAGGCCTGCACTTCCGGTTCCGTGGGAGGCAGGCCGGTCAGGTCGTAAGTTGCCCGGCGGATAAGGGTCCGTTTATCCGCCGGGTTAGAAGGGTGGAGGTTCTGCGCCTCCAACTTGGCCAGGACGAAGCTGTCGATGGCATTCTTCACCCACGACGTCGCCTTCACCTGGGGAATCGGTTGATCCTTGGGCGGCACAAATGCCCAGTGCTCCTTGGCTTCGCCCTTGGGCGTCGCGTCGGCCTTCCCGCCATTCTGCGGGACGGGTGCGCCCATCTCGATCCACTTTCGGAAGTCCTGCAGCACGTTGTCCGGGAGTTGCTTTTTCCTCCCGTTCTTCGGCGGCGGCATCAGCAGCGCATCGTGATTGGGCGTGTCCTGGTCCTTGTACGTCAATGAGAAGTAGAGCTGGCTGTCGTCCGGCTTGCCGGGAACGATCCCGGGTTTGCCGGATTCACCGCCCTTGAACATCGACGCAAAGTCATCGACGCGGTACTTGCCCTTGACCTTCTTCTTGACCTCGCTGTGGCACTCGTAGCACTTGTCCACGAGCACGGGACGGATCTTCGACTCGAAGAACTCGATCCCTTCCTTTGTCGGAGGCGGCGCCGCCTGGGCCCGAGCCAGCCTCGCCGCGCCGCAGGCCAGAAGGCCCGCGATCGCGATTCCACTTAACCTTCGCATGCGTGTCATGCTCCTTCTGAACGACTACGGCAAACTGTGCCGTCTTCTTGCGTTACCCCCCAGTCGGCGGTTTGTTTTCCGCCGCCGGGGCGTTATGCACCCATACCCATGCCTTTCCTTTCTTCGAAAGTAGAGTAGTGGCCGCACGGGCGGCCGTTAAATCGAGTCTGTTCTATCGTGTAAAATGCCGGCGGGGAAGCAACCGTCTTAGCGCTATTGCCCGCCGGACGCGGCCTGCAGGCGGGTTAAATCGGGGTTGTCGGGGGTTTGGGTACCGTGCTTTTGGGCAGAAAGCGTCCGCGTCCGGGCGTCCTGCCAGACCCAGTACTCGCAATGCCCGTCCACAAACGTGATGCAGGTGCCGTCGCCGTGCAGGACAGCGGGTGCGTCCTGCCAGACGAAGGCGAGGGCCGTTCCCGGCGGCTCGACGACGAACCCGCCGGGATCGTTCGATACCTTGGGAAAGAAGTCCGTCTCCTCGATCACCGCGAACGTCGTGGCCGGGTTCGTCACGTCCAGAACTCGCTTTGCCCGATGCGTGTAGGAGGGCCAGGTACCACCGAGATAGTCGCTGATCGAGTAACTCAGCCTCTTGTCCCGCGGGTCGGAAGGGCAATGAAACACAGCGGAACTGTGCAGGAATTGGTTCAACGGCAGAATCACCTCGCTGTTAGCTTCGTCGCCGGCGAGCCCGAGTTGGGCGTGGTTCCGATCGAGCCGAAGGAATTGGCCGTCCGCGTCGGCGGCGTATTGGAGGACCGCCTGGGTCACCTGGCGGATGTTCGACATGCACTGCACCTGGCGAGCCTGCTCCCAGGCACGGGCGATCATCGGCGTCAGCAGTGCGATGAGCACCGCAATGATCATGATCACAATCAACAGCTCCGCGAACGTGAAGGCGCGGCGGCGCATGACGGGTTTTCCTCACAACGGATGTGTTCGGTTGGCGGGGAGAATATCAGAGGCATGCCGGACGAGGAAAGTGTGAAATTCGCAAATGCAAGTGTTTCCGATCCCGATGAGAATTTGGGAAAAGTTGCCGGCAGTTTGTAAGATCCCGCCCGATGTCACCTCCCGCCGCCCGGCCGACACGCGTCCGTTACGCCGTGATGGCGTTCCTCTGCACGCTGGCCTTCCTCAGCTACCTCGATCGGGTGTGCATCTCACGGGCGCAGGCCGACATTCGGCATGACCTGGGCCTGAGCATGGGGCAAATGGGGATGGTGATGGGGATCTTCTGGCTCGGGTACGCCCTGTTCGAGATCCCCGGCGGATGGATGGGCGACCGGTTCGGCTCGCGCTCGACGCTCTCCCGCATCGTCCTCGCCTGGTCCCTGTTCACCGCCCTGTCCGGGGCGGCGGTCGGGTTCACCTCCCTGATCGTTTACCGGCTGCTGTTCGGCATCGGCGAAGCGGGCGCGTTTCCGAACATGGCCCGCGTACAGTCGCGGTGGCTCCCGGCCAAGTCCCGCGCACGGGCCGGGGGGTTCCTGTGGCTCTGCGCCCGCTGGGGCGGCGCGTTCTCGTTCCTGCTGTTCGGATACCTCCTGGACGGATTCGATTCCCCGGGCTTTCGCCACGCCGTGGCGCGCGTGCCGGTCCTCCACTTCCCGGCGTCCATCCCGGCCTGGCGATTGGGATTCTGGACAATGGGGCTCGTGGGCCTCGTCTGGGTGGCGCTGTTTTATCCCTGGTTTCGCGACAACCCGCGTGACAAGGCGTTGGTCAACGACGCCGAGTTGGACCTGATCCAGTCCGGCGGCGCGGAATCCGAGACGCCTCGCGAATCGCACGGCGGCTGGCGCGTCTGGGCCGCGTTGTTTTCCAGCGGAAGCCTCTGGAGCCTCGCGCTGGCGTACTTGTGCATCAGCTTCGGATGGTCGTTTTTCGTCAGTTGGATGCCGCAGTACCTGGAGGACGCGCACCACCTCTCGTTCAAGGGCTCGCAGGCGATGGATGTGCTGCCGCTGTTCTGCGGCGGGATCTCCTGCCTGCTTGGCGGGATCTGCTCGGACGCGCTGGTCCACGCCACGGGATGGACGCGGTCCGGGCGGGCGGTCTTCCCGATCTGCGGCTATCTCACCGCCGCGGCGGCGATGTTCGCCATCCGCCTGACCCACACGCCCGGCCAGGCGATCGCGCTGATGTGCGTCGCCTCGGCCGCCAACGACTTCGGCCAGGGCGCCTGCTGGGCCACGGTCATCGGCATCGGCGGCCTCTACGCGGGCACGGCGTTCGGGTTCATGAACATGGTCGGCAACGTCGGCAACTTCCTCCAGCCGGTTGTCGGCGCGATGGTCTTCAAGCACGCCGGGTGGAACGCGCTATTGGCTGTCTACGCGGGCGTCTACTTCGCCGCGGCGTGCCTCTGGCTGTTCATCGATCCCAGAAAGCCATTCTACCGCGAGCCCGAACCGGCGGCATTCCCCGTCGTGATGCGCGGGTGAATCACGACGAGCGCCGTGCATTTCGGGGTGGCATGGGCATGTACTCATGCCCGTGTCTTCTCACCCGTGGAGAGAACACGGGCATGAGTACATGCCCATGCCACCCAAAAACCAGGAAACTCGGTACAATCCCGCCATCCATGTTCGACGATATTCCCACTCCCTTCATCCTGCTCGACGCCGAGACGGTCCGCCGGAACCTCGATCAGATGGCGGCATATGCGAGGTCGCACCGCATCGGCCTGCGGCCGCACACGAAGACGCACAAGAGCCGCCGCATCGCGCGGATGCAGCGGGAGCGGGGCGCGATCGGGCTGACGGTCGCGAAGGTGGGCGAGGCGCTGGTGATGGCCGACGAGACGGACGACCTGCTGATGGCGTATCCCGCGCTCCATCCGGCGCGGTGCGCGGCACTGGCCACACTGGCCCGGGATCGCAAGGTGAGGGTGGCGGTCGACTCCCCGGCCGCCGCGGACGCGCTGGCGGAAGCCGGCCGGTCTGCGGGCACCGCGATCGGCGTCCTCGTCGAGCTCGACGTCGGCCACCATCGCAACGGCGTGCAGACCGCCGACGAGGCGGTCGCCCTCGCCCAGCACATCGACCGCACGAGCGGCCTGCGGCTCGATGGGCTTATGGTCTATCCGGGCCACATTTCCCACGGGCCGCCGGGCACGATCGAAGCGGGCGTCCACGCCATTTCGGCCAGGCTGGCCGAAGTGCTGGACGCCTGGCACCGCCATGGGCTGGAGGCGAAGATCCTCTCCGGCGGTTCGACCCCCGCGGGCCGACTCTCGCACCTGATCCCGCAACTGACCGAATTCCGCCCGGGCACTTACGTCTTCAACGACGTGAACTGCATCCGCCAGGGATGCGCCACGGTCGACGACTGTGCCGCGCGGATCGTTTGCACGGTGATCAGCACGGCCGTCCCAGGGCAGTTCGTGATCGACGCGGGAAGCAAGACGCTCACCAGCGACCGCTGCGGCCCCGCGCCCGAGAGCGGCCACGGCATGGTCCTCGAATACCCGCAGGCGAAGATCGCCAAACTCAGCGAAGAGCACGGCCACGTCGACGCCGCCGCCTGCGACCGGCGGCCCAAGGTGGGCGAGCGCGTCACCGCCATCCCCAACCACATCTGCCCGTGCATCAACCTGCAGGACAACGTCTGGTGGCACGAACCCGGCTCACCGCCGGAGCCGATGAGCGTGGACGCGCGGGGAAAAGTCTATTAAATGCATTAACCAAAGAGAGCACAGAGGACAGGGAGGACGTCACGGAGACAACAATGTTCCTCACCTTCGACCAGAAACTGGAAACGCTCGGATACCCGCTCGACCGGATCCCGCAACCCGGCGCGATCTACAGGCCGGTCGTGATCGACGGGACGACCGTTTACGTCTCGGGATGCGTTCCGATGGATGGCGGGCGGAACCTGGCGAGCCGGGGGAAGGTGCCTTCGCAGGTGTGCGTGGAGGATGCGAAGCGGGCCGCGGCACTTTGTGCCGCGAACATCCTGCGGCTGGTTCGCAAGGAAGTCGGGTCGCTCGATCGCATCGAGCGCGTGCTGCGCGTCACGGGCTACGTGAACAGCGACGCGGATTTCACCGACCAGCACCTGGTGATCAACGGCGCGTCGCAACTGTTCATCGACGTGTTCGGCGAGGCCGGCATGCACGCCCGCTCCGCCCTCGGCATGGTTCAGCTTCCGCAGGGGGCGAGCGTCGAGGTGGAAGCAATTCTCACGCTGAAGGCATGACTCGGTCAGTAGCTCAGGTGCCAGAGCACCAGGATTGTCGTCACAAGGGTGACGGTAATGGCCGCCGCGGCCCAGGCCCATCCCCACCGGGCGACATGATGACGACTATGATGGTGCACCGTCCGGGCGGCGTGGAACGCCTGGGCGATCATGACCTTGTCCACCCGCCGCTTTGGTTTCTCCTCGGCGACGGGAATCGGCGTGGCGGAAAAGACCACCGCGGGCTTGGGCCAGAAATCCTTGAACTCGCGCCGCGACCAGAACCGCGTGTACGTGAGCCCCAGTTCGGTGCGGAGCTGCGCGATCGCGACCAGCAATTGCCGGTTGCGGTCATAGACGCGCCGCCGGCGCGGCTCCAACAGGATCATCTCGGACGCGGCGCGCAAATCGACACTGGCGGCCGGCAACCGCTGGCGGATCTGCTCTTCCGTCGCGCCCTCGGGAACGTTCAGCCGCTTGTACAAATCCTTCATGGGAGAAATCAGTTGGAGAGGACGGCGTACGCCTCGTGCAACCGCTTGAACGCCTCGCCCGCCGTCGCGACGGCGGCGGGGCCAAGCGGGGCGAAGCGGTCGGGGTGCCGCGCCTTGGCCAGCCGGCGATAGGCGGCGTGGATCTGCTCGCGCGTCGCGCCTTCTTCCAGCCCCATCACGTGCAGCGCGACGGCGCGCGCCATCGGCCCGACCGGGTCGCGCTCTTCCTCGGATCGATCAGTCGATGTCACCTCATCCGCGGCTGGCGCTGCGGGCTGGCCCGCCTCGCGCCGCTGCCACCATTCCACCGAACTCGGATCCCCCGCCTTGGGGAACGGGCGGTGGGCGATCTCTTGGAACAGCTTCCCGAACGCCCGCGGCCGAACGCCCAGCGCGTCGGCCAAAAACTGCAGCAGGTGGTTTTCGCCGACGCTCAGCGCGCCGTCGGCGATCGCCATCGTGATCGCGATCTGGAGCAGGAGACGCTTGCCGCCGCGATCGAGGTTGTTTCGAAGGTATCGGCAGGCCAGCGCCAGGTCGTCGACGCGCTGCATCCGCGCCGCCGCCTCGACGGCGGCCAGGTCCTCCACGTCGTCCACGGCCTCGGCGATCTTGTCCAGGAGCGTCTGCTCGCGCGGCTCGACCCGCCCGTCGCACGACGCCACCCACGCGAGGATCGCCAGTGTGCAGACGCTCTGGCGATGCTTCGTCGCGTTGTAAATCGCGTCGAACGACGTCGCGGGATCGGCCTGGGCTTGCGCTGTCGTCATTGTGCCTCGCGATCGCGAACCATCCCACGCCCGTGCGGGGACACGGGCATGAGTACATGCCCGTGCCACTCAAGTCAGCGCCAAATCGGGAGCATTGATAAGGAAGTGTAGGAGCCCATTGCGTGGGAAGAACGCCTCCGCGTGGGGTTAGCGCGTGCGGTCCGCTTCAGCGAACGTAACCCCGTATGGGCAGCATTGCGTCCGCTGAAGCGAACCCTACGCTCACGATAAACCTGCACTTGCGTTTCAATTGGCTAGGCGACGAGTTCGGGCACATCGATCCATCGCTTCTCGTTCCAGCTCTTGATCCCCAGTTCCGCGAGTTGAACGCCCCTGGCCCCTTCGCGCAGCGTCCACTGGAACGGCTCGTCCAGGGCGACGTGGCGGAGGAACAGCTCCCATTGGATCTTGAACGCGTTGTCGTAGTTGGTCGTGTTGGGGACCTGCTGCCAGCCTTCGAAGAAGTTGATCGGCTGCGGGATGTCCGGGTTCCAGACCGGCTTGGGCGTCTCGGCGATCGACTGCACCCACGCCTCGCGCAGGCCGGCGACGCACGAGCCCTTCGTGCCGTCCACCTGGATTGTCAGCAGGTCATCGCGACGGACGCGCGTGCACCAGCTCGAGTTGAACTGGCAGATCAGGCCGTCCTTCAGCTTGAAGATCGCGTACGCCGAGTCGTCGGCGGTCGCCTTGTATGGCTTTCCGGTCTCGTCGACCCGCCGGTTGAGATCCGTATTGCCGTAGGCGACGAGGGAGTCGATGGGGCCAAACAGGTTCGAGATGACGTACTGCCAGTGGCAGAACATGTCGATGATGATCCCGCCGCCGTCTTCCTTGCGGTAGTTCCAGCTCGGGCGCTGGGCGGGCTGGTCGTCGATTTCGCCGGTGAAGACCCAGTAGCCGAACTCGGCCCGGACGGAGAGCAGGTCGCCGAAGAAGCCCTGCTGGCGGAGCATCTTGATCTTCCGCATGCCCGGGAGCCAGAGCTTGTCCTGGACGACGCCGTTCTTCAGCTTCGCCGACTCGCAGAGCTTGGCGAGGCGCAGGGCTTCGGAGGTTTCGACCGCAGTTGGCTTCTCGCAGTAGATCGCCTTGCCGGCCTTCACTGCCATCTCGATGAACCGCGCCCGCTGCAACGTGCCGGAGGCGTCGAAGAAGATCGGGTATTTCGAGTCGCCCAATGGCGCCGCAAGGTCGGTCGTCCACTTGAGCGGCTTACCGGTGATCGCAGGGCCATGTGCCTCCGCCAGCTCGCGGAGTTTCTCCGGGTGGCGGCCGGTGAGGATCGGGTCGGGCATGAGCCGCAGGTCGTCCGACACCCGCACGCCCCCCTGCTTCATGATGGCCAGGATCGAGCGGATCAGGTGCTGGTTCGTGCCCATGCGCCCGGTGACGCCGTTCAGGATGATGCCGATCGTTTTGGTTTCCATGCTTTCCTCGCAAATACGACGGATTCACCGCAGAGACGCAGAGGACGCGGAGAAAACGCCGAATGCGGCTGCCAAGACGCCAAGAGCGCCAAGGAAAATGCAATGCAAAATGCAAAACAGGAAATGCACAACTCAAAATGGATAGGAGCGGACCTCTCGGTTTTGCATTTTGCATTGCATGTTTTGCATTTTGCATTCTCCCCCTCTTCTCTCCTTGGCGTCCTTGGCGTCCTTGGCGTCTTGGCGGCGCCTTTGTTCTTCCTTTGCGTTCTCGGCGTCCCTGCGGTGAACCTCTTGCCTCACAGTCGCTGAATCGTCATGCCTCCGTCGATGTTGAGGATCTGGCCCGTGGCGTAGGGCAGGTCGCCGCGGGCGAGGACGGCGACGGCGCTGCCGACGTCCTCCGGCCGGCCCCACCGGCGCTCGACGGTCAATCCGTTGGCGATCAGGTGGTCGTATTTTTCCTTCACACCGGCGGTCATGTCGGTGGCGATCACCCCGGGGCGGACCTCGTAGACGTCGATGCCGAACTCGGCCAGCCGGGCGGCCCAGAGCTGGGTCGCCATCGCGATGCCGGCCTTGCTGATGCAGTAGTCGCCGCGATTGGTCGAGACGACCGTCGCGCTGACGGAGGAGACGTTGACGATGCAGCCGTGGAACGCGGCGTTCTGTTTCCGCTGCTCGGCCATCCACCGGGCCGCGGCCTGCGTGAGGAAGTACGGACCGCGGAGGTTGATCGACATCAGGCGGTCGAAGCTCTCGGGGCTCGCATCCAGGATGTCGGCCCGGACGTTGGGCGCGACGCCGGCGTTGTTCACCAGCACGTCGAGCCGGCCGAGGCGGGCGCGGATCTGATCGAGCATGCGGGCGTGGTCGTCCAGTTCGGCGATGTCGCCCTGCAGATAGATCGCTTCAACGCCAGCGGATCTCAGCTCGTTCAAGACGCCTTCGACTTCGGACGCCTCTCGGCGGCCGTTGATCGCGACGTCAAATCCGCTGCCTGCCAGCGCGCGGGCGATCCCCAGCCCGATGCCGCGGCTCCCGCCGGTGATGAATGCCACCTTCCGATCCGCCATTGTCCTGCTCCGCTCGTAGGGGCGAACCTTGTGTTCGCCCTTTCCGTAGGGGCGAATCTTGTATTCGCCCTCGCTCCTCATTCGACGTCCAACGAGGGTGAACACAAGGTTCACCCCTACGAAGAGGGCGAACACGACGTTCGCCCCTACATGTCATTTCCCGGCGTCAAAGAACGCGAAATACGGTTGCCCCTTGACCTGCCGCTGGATCAGCAGGGCCAATTCGATTGCGTGATAATCGCCCCACATGCTCGACTCGTCGCAGGGCACCTTTCGTCCTGCCGGGATTTGATCCCAGCCGTTGGGGCGATGATAGACCGAATGAAGGAGCAGGCCCTGGTGATCCGCCTTCGTCGAGAGGTACGGCTCGTCGAACAACACCTTCGCGATCGAAAGCCCCGCCTTCGTATATCGCTCGCCCGCCGCCCCGAGATACCTGCCCAGGCGGAGCAGACCCTGCGCTGCGATCGCGGAAGCGGACGAATCGACCGGCTCGAAGTCGTTAAACGGATCCGCGGGCCGGTCGCGCCAGTTCGGCATCTTCACCAGGCCCGGCGCGCCGTCGTCCCAGTAGACGATGCCATCGGATGCGGCGCAATCGTCCAGGTAATGGTCCGACGTCTCGCGGGCCGCCTGCTCGTAGACGGCGAACACGTCGCGCTTGGGCAAACCGACCGACGACCGAAACGCCGCGTCGTCGATCGCGGCGAAGAACTCCAGTTCCTCCGCGTACCCGAGCATCGCCCACGCCAGACCGCGAGTCCACGTGCTGAACGGCGAATACCCCTGCTGCGTGCTGCGGCAGCGGAAGTTGCCGTCGTTGCGGTTGAAGATCGCCTCGTGCGCCGTGCGGCCGCGGACGTCGTAGGTGTGCCCGGAATCGCCGTGGAAAATAATGTATTGATTCGTCGCCAGCCCGTGGAGGACCGACCGCTTGAGCAGATCGGCCCGGCGATCGTTCTCGTGCATCAGCGCGTGGCCCAGTTGCCAGGCCACGCCCAGGATCCGCACGGTTCGCATCGTGTCGACGAACAACGAGTGCGGGCCGTTGAATGAGTAGATGTACCCGAGCGCGGGGCTGTTGGCCGCGAGCGGCGAGCGGTTCGGCACCGGCACGCCGGACCACCGCGACGCCTGCACCGCGCCGCTGGCCTTGATCGCCATCTCGTAGAATTTCAGTTCCCACTCGTTTTGCGGGATCCGGCCCTCACGCATGAGCCGGCGGAGGTTGCCATACGTTGAGAGATTGTTGAACCCGTGGTCATGCACGCCCACGTGTGTCACGTGCGGCGCCATGTGGTGGACGGCGTTGTTCCGGGCGAGTTCCAGCAATTCGCGATCGTCGGTCGCGTCGTATGCGAGGATCGCGCTGCCGTATTGGAACCCTTGCGTCCACTCGGTCCAGCCGCGCGTGGTGTATTTGCCTTCAACTGTAAAGACGGGGGTGCCTTTGGATTTATCCCAAGCCGATTCGAGCGAGCGGACTCTTTGGGCCGCGAGATCGAACACGCGGGCAGTCGCCTTGGACAAGTCGGACGGAGTGATCGAGCGGTCGATGTTCATGGAATCGGACCAGTCCTTTGCATTCTTCGCGCCGTCGCACTCCGGGAATGCAACGGGTAAGGGCGAAGATTATCCCAATCCGTGCCCAGACACGAAATGGATTGGCCGATCGTCTGTTGTACTATTTGGTCAAATGCCGTCCGCGCCACCCGGAGTGCGAGCATTATAGGTTTGAGGTTTTTGAGACGTCGACTTGACCGAAGCCCGTCGTCGCATTATCAGACACGCTCCGATCGGGCCTTGAGGCGGACGCCGGATCCATTTCGGTTGTGTTGGCATGGGACTGCCAGCAAGGGATCTTTTCGATATGACAGTGTGGCCGGCGGCACGGATACCGCGGCGCTTTTCACGGAGCGAGAATGTTGGCCCAGACCGATTGGCCGCGGCTGATCCTTCACGAGCTGATCACGCCGAAGTTCATTATCCTTTACATCTTCCTGGCCTCGGCCCTGTACGTGCATTTCCGCGGGAAGGTCCGGCACAAATTCGGCCGGCAGCTTACCGACCACTCGACGTTCATGGCGCCATACAACGCGCTGATCTACCTGTTCAGCGCGGTGAAGAACACGCCGGCGGTCGATCCCAAACAGTTCCCTGAGCTCGACGCGCTCCGGCAGAATTGGGAGACGATCCGCGACGAGGCACGCAAGCTCTACGAGGGCGGGCACATCCAGATGTCGAAGAACTACAACGACCTGGCCTTCAACACGTTCTTCAAGCGCGGCTGGAAGCGGTTCTACCTCAAGTGGTACGGCGACATCTTCCCGTCCGCCACAGACCTGTGCCCAAAAACTGTGGAACTCGTTCGGTCGATCCCAACGATCAACGCAGCCTTGTTCGCGATGCTGCCCGGCAAGAGCAAGCTCGGCGAGCACCGCGACCCGTTCGCCGGGTCATTGCGGTACCACTTGGGCCTGATGACGCCGAATTCGGACGACTGCCGCATCTACATCGACGGCACGCCGCACTCCTGGCGCGACGGCCAGGCGATCATGTTCGATGAGACGTACATCCACAGCGTCAAAAACGACACCGATCAGGAACGCCTGATCCTCTTCTGCGACGTGACCCGGCCAATCCGTAACCCGATCATCCGCGCGATCAACCAGTTCACGATCGACCGCATCGTGAAGATCACGATGACCCAAAACACCGACGACGAAAAGGTCGGCGTCCTGAACCGCATCTCCAGCTTCATCTACAGGCTGAAGATCTTCTTCCAGTCGATCAAGAAGTGGAACCGCAAGGTCTACTACGCTGGCAAGTACGCCCTGATGGCGGGGATCGTGGTCCTGATCTTCTTCGGGACATATTTGAGGCATCATCAGTAGGGGCAGGCCCCCGTGCCGGCCCTTTGGATTTGACGTAGGGGCAGGGCCCTGTCCCTGCCCTCATCCTTTTCGACAAAGGAGGGCAGACACAGAGGTTTTCCGCTACACCAACAGGCGAACACGGGGTCCGCCCCTACAACAGAGGCGACAGCAGCGAAATCGCGCTGTCCGTATAACGTTTGACCGTCGAGCGTTGAGCCCATCGCGCCGCGTCCAACGGCTCGGAATCCGCGAGATACGATTCCTGAACCCCGCGCAGCCGCGACGTGACCTCCTCGCCATATAGCAGCGTCGTAAGCTCGAAGTTCAGGTTGAAGCTGCGAACGTCCAGGTTGGCCGACCCGAAGACGGCGAACGTGTCGTCCACCGTTGTGCTCTTGGTGTGCAGCAGGCCCTTGCGATACAGATAGATCTTCACGCCCGAGTCCATCAGCCGGGCGAAATGGGCCCGCCCGGCAGCGGCAGTGAAGAGGTGATCCGGCACCTTCGGCAAGAGCAGCGACACGTCCGCCCCGCGGTCGGCGGCGAGGCTCAGCGCAACCAGCGTCGGCTCATCCGGCACGAAATAGGGCGTCGTCATCATCACCCGGGATTGGGCCGACTGGATCGCGGCCAGGAACACCCGCCGGAAGCTCTCCCCAACCGAAGTCGGCCCGGTCGGCACGACCTGCATCGGCGTCCCCTGATTGAGCGGGGCCGCGATCCCCTTCGTGCAGACCTCCAGCATCTGGTTCGTCTCGAACCCCCAGTCCTCGGCGAAGACGACCGCCAGTTCGCTGACGATCGGCCCGGTGAACCGCCCGGTGACGTCCACCCACGGCCCGCCGCGACGGCCGCCGTAATCGGGGTTTACGAGGTTGTGGCTGCCGCAGTAACCGATTCTTCCGTCGATCACCGCGAGCTTGCGGTGGTTGCGCAGGTCCATCCGGGGGAGCCGCCGCTTGATGACCGCGACGGGCAGGGCCGCCGTCACCTCGATGCCGGCCGCGCGGAGCCGCGGCGCCAGCCCGCAGTCGTGATGAAAGAAACGGCGCGACGCGACGGCGTCCGCCAGCACGCGGCATTTCACCCCGCGCCCCTCCGCGCGCACGAGCGCGTCGGCGACGCGGTTCCCGGTCGCGTCGGGCACGAACATGTAGTAGAGCAGGTGAACGTGCGACGTGGCCGCGTCGATGTCGGCGACCAGCCGGTCGATCATCGGCGTGCACTCGGTCAGGAACTCGACGCCATTCCCGCCCAGCACCGGCAGCCCGCTGATCTTCTCCGCCTGCACTACGAGCGGCTCATACGCCGGGGGCAGGCTGAGCGAACAGCGATCCAGTTCGCTTCCCGTGGCCTCGCGCATCGCGGTGCGGTACCGGTTCACCAGGGCCCGATGCCGCTCGACCCGGTGCGGCCCGAGCCGCGTTTCGCCCAAGGTAAGGTAGAGCGTCAACCCGATGATCGGGTGCAAGAAGATAACGCCCAGCCACGCGACCGCCGCCCCCGGCGCGAACTGCCGCCGCAGGATCACCGGCACCATGAGCAGCCGGATCACCCAGCCGATGCCGATGTAGATCGCTAACCAGTTACCCGCAGACATTGCACCCCGTCGCCGCGAAAGATCGAACGTGGGCTCACGCAGGTGCGCCCGTCAGGGATTCTACAGCGAAAGGTGCGATGGAGAACAAGGAGGCGCGCTCGGCGGCAGGAACGAAGGAGTTGGTCCGCGAATAAACGCGAATGGACGCGAATAACGACAAAGAATCGAAGGTGGCCGCGATGTGCCACATCGCATTTTCTTATTCGCGCATATTCGCGTCCATTCGCGGACCGATTCGGCCGTCCGCCGAGTCAGGGGGCACCCTTCACGCGAGCAGCCCGCTCACGACGTTCGCCGGCTCGACGCCGATGAGGCGTTGGTCGAGGCCCTGGTATTTGAATGTGAACCGTTCGTGGTCGATGCCGAACAGGTGCAGGAGGGTGGCGTGCCAGTCGTGGACGGAGACGGGGTCCGCGGTGATGTTGTAGGAGAAGTCGTCGGTGTCGCCGTAGACGATCCCCGGCTTGACCCCGCCGCCGGCCATCCAGATCGTGTAGCAGCGCGGGTGGTGGTCGCGGCCGTAGTCGGTGGCGGTGAGCTTGCCCTGGGAGTAGATCGTGCGGCCGAACTCGCCGCCCCAGATCACGACGGTGTCGTCGAGCAGGCCGCGTTGTTTGAGGTCCTGCACGAGCGCCCAGCAAGCCTGATCCACGTCCTTGCACTGATTTGGCAGCACGGCCGGCAGGCTGCCGTGAACGTCCCAGCCGCGGTGGTAAATCTGAACGAAGCGAACGCCGCGCTCGACGAGCCGCCGGGCGAGCAGCGCGGTGTTGGCGAACGTGCCCGGCTTCTTCGCGTCATCACCGTACATTTCGTAGGTACTTGCCGGCTCCTTCGAGAGGTCCGCCAGGTCCGGGACGCTCGCCTGCATGCGAAAAGCCATCTCGTATTGGCTGATGCGCGTCTGCGTCTCGGGATCCCCGGCCCGCTCGTACTCGATCTGGTTCAGCGCGTTCAATCCGTCGAGCATCTTGCGGCGGAGCACGGGATCGACGCCATCGGGATTCTTGATGTAGAGGACCGGGTCGCCCACCGTGCGAAGCGCGACGCCCGAATACTCGGCGGAGAGGAAACCTGCGCTCCAGAGTCGTGATGAGATCGCCTGCACGTTAGCACGCGGGTCCGAGTGATTCGCGTTTAGGACGACGAACGTCGGCAGGCTGCTGTTCAGCGTACCCAACCCGTAGGCGATCCATGAGCCGATGCACGGTTTGCCGGTGATCTGGTTCCCGCTCTGGATGAACGTGATCGCCGGCTCGTGGTTGATCGCCTCGGTGCGCATGCTCTTGACGATCGCGATGTCGTCCACCATCCGGGCGGTGTAGGGCATCAGTTCGCTCACCCACGCGCCGGACTTGCCATGTTGCTTGAACTTGAAAATCGACGGGGCGATCGGGAACCGGCTCTGGCCGGAGGTCATCGTCGTGAGCCGCTGGCCCTGGCGGATCGAGTCCGGCAGGTCCTTGTCGAACATCGCGCGCATCTGCGGCTTGTAATCGAACAGGTCCATCTGCGGCGGCGCGCCGACCATGTGCAGGTATATCGCCCGCTTCGCCCGCGGCGCGAAGTCCGCCAGTCCGGGCCGGCGACCCGCGGCAACGATTTCCGCCGCCCTTCCGATGGCAGAATCCCCAAGCAAGGTTGCGAGCGCCGCGACACCCAGCCCGCGCGCCGTGCGGCCAAAGAACTGCCGACGTGTCTCAAGCAATACGGCTTCATGCTGCTGATTCATGGTAACTGCGATCCTTACAGTGTTTACCGCGAAGACGCGAAGACGTGAAGACGTGAAGACGAAAGAGGATGCGATCTCTTTTCATTTCTTTCCGCTCTTCGCGCCTTCGCGTCTTCGCGGTTGCAATCTATTTGTTCAGCGCCTCGTCCAAGTTCATGATCTGACTCGCAAGCATCGTCCAGCTTGCCAGTTCGGCCGCCGGCAGGCTCGCGTCGGGCTTCGACTCGCCGGTGGCGATCAGCTTCGTCGCTTCTTCGGGTTGCTGCTCATAGGTGAGAGTGAAGTTGCGGAGCGACCGCTTGCAAATCTCGCGCTCGCGCGGATCGAAGGTGCGGGCGAGGACGCGGTCGGTGATGAAGTCGAGCCGCTTGTCCGTGTCGCTTGGGACGTCGCGCAGCGCGCGGGTTGCCAGCGCGCGGGCCGCCTCGACCCATTGCGGGTCGTTCATGGCGACCAGCGCCTGCAGCGGCGTGTCGGTCCGCTCGCGCTTGATGGTGCAGGTCTCGCGGCTCGGGGCATTGAAGATGTCCAGCGACGCGGGCGGGGCGCTGCGCTTCCAGAACCAGTACATGCTCCGCCGATAGAGCCCCTCGCCCGAGTCTTGCTTGTAAAAGCGGGTGTTGCTGCCGTACATCGCGACGGCTTCCCAAACGCCCGGCGGCTGATAAGGCTTGACGCTCGGGCCGCCGATCTTTTCCACCAGCAGCCCGCTCTCGGCGAGTACCGCGTCACGGAGTTCCTCCGCATCCAGCCGGAACCGCGGGCCGCGGGAGAGCAGGCGGTTGTCCGGGTCCTTCTGCAACTTCTGCGGCGTGGTGACGGCCGCTTGCCGGTACGTCGCCGACATCACCATCAGCTTCAGCATGTGCTTGACGTCCCACGCCTGGGCCGCGGCCGCCTGCGGTGAGCCTGTCGAACCCGCCTGCGGTGAGCCTGTCGAACCGTCGCGGAACTCACACGCCAGCCAATCGAGCAACTGCGGGTGCGACGGGTTCTCGCCCATGATGCCGAAGTCGCCCGGCGTGCGGACGATCCCCTCCCCGAACACTTCCTGCCAGAATCGGTTGACCGTCACGCGGGCCGTCAACGGGTTGTCCTTCGCCACGATCCACTCGGCCAGCCCGAGCCGGTTGTGCGGCGCGCCCTTTGGCAGCGGCGGGAGGAATGCGGGCGTGTCCGCGATCACCTCCTCCTTCGGCTGGTCGTACTGCCCGCGGAACAGGACGTGCGCCTTCGGTACCGAGTTCGGCCGCTCCACCATCACCGCCGCCACGGGGCTGCGCTGACGGATTGCCTCCTCGTCTCTTCTCACACGATTCAGATCAACGGCGAGCTTCCGATAGTCGGAATCGAAACGGACCAGGTAGAGATTCTCGAAATCTTTCCGCTCGGCGTCGGAGAGCTTGCCGCCGACGCGAACGAGCGCATTGCGGAGTTCGGGCCAGCGGTGGACCGCCGCAACTTCCTCCGGGAGCAGCGCCCGGCGGTAGATTCGAACGTCGTGCACCGCCCCGCCATTTAACCCGCGCTTCCCATCGGAGCCGATGCGGAGCGGCGCGTCCGAGTGCGTGCTGCCCTTGAGGACGACATTCTCGCCCGGTCTGGAGGGCTGCGGTTTCCCATCAACAAAGAGAGCCAGGCCGTCACTTCGGCGGCTGCCATCGTACGTCACCAGCACGTGCGCCCACTTGCCGGCCGCGACCTTCGCCCCCGCGGCGGCCCGCGCCTGCAGAGGCTTCTCCGAGCCATCGGCGCTCAGCTTGAAAGTGGCGATCCCCTTGTCGATCTCCAGCACCCAGCCACCGGGATGTTTGGGCCCGGCGTCAATCTTGCCCGCCAGGACGTGATTGCTCTGGTCCTTCGGCGCGAGCACCCAGAGCCCGATCGAAAGCGGACGATCCGCGTCAACATCGCCAGCACCGGGGATTTGCACGCCCTCGTTCGCGCCGAAGTGAATGGCGTTATTCCCCGCCGGCCCCGTGCCCCAGGTGATGACGTTCGGCAGCGGGACGGAATCCTCGCGGCCATCCAGTGTGAAGGCGGCCCGATCCCCATCGCCCGCGTCGAGCGGGAGCGCGAGGCACTCGTCGGCCGGGTCGATCGGCTCGGAAATTGCGCCCGCCCCGTCCGATTTCGCCCAATTCGCGAATGAAGCGGCGACTTGCCGTTTCGTTTCGTCAACGCGCCGACTCAGCTCCGCAACGGTCTTCTGCTCTTGGGCCCATCTCGGCCGATCCGCCTCGCTTGGCACGACGATGACCGGCGGCGTGTCCTTCAAATTCCCGTCCAGCGCCGGCTGCGGCGTGTTCCGGAAGAAGGCCGTCAGCTCGTAGAAGTCCTTCTGCCTGATCGGGTCGAACTTGTGGTCGTGGCAGACGGCGCAGCCGACGGTCAGGCCCATGAAGACCTGGCCGGTCGTCTCCGCCCGCTCGCGGGCGTACATCGCCAGCACCTCGTCGTCGATCGAGCCCAGTTCGCCGGTCGTGATGGTGCAACGGTGGAACCCGGTCGCGACCTGCTGGTCGAGCGTGGGATGCGGCAGCAGATCGCCGGCGATCTGCTCGACGACAAATTGATCGAATGGCTCATTGCGATTGAACGCCTCGATCACCCAATCCCGGTACGGCCAGAGCTCGACGTAGTTGTCGTTGTGGATCCCATGCGTGTCGGCATAACGCGCCGCATCGAGCCAGTAGCGGGCGCGGTGCTCGCCGTACTGGGGCGACGCGAGCAGCCGATCGACCACCTTCTCGTAAGCATCCGGGGATGGATCGTCGACGAACGCCTCGACATCGTCCGCCTTGGGCGGCAGGCCGGTCAAATCGAAAGTGACGCGACGGATCAGGCTGCTGCGGTCCGCTTCGGGCGCCGGCTGGAGCCCTGCCGCCTCGAGCCGGGCGAGGACGAACCGGTCGATCGGATTCCGGCACCACTGCTCGTTCCCGACAACAGGAAGCGCCGGCCGCGTCGGCGCCACGAACGACCAGAGCGGCTCCCAATCCGCCCCCTGCTCGATCCATTTCGTGAACAGGGATTTCTGCGCCGCCGACAACTTCTTCCCCGACTTGGGCGGCGGCATCAGTTCGTCAGGATCGCTCGCGGTGATGTGCCGAACAATCAAGCTTTCGCCCGGCTTCCCCGGCACGATCGCGAAGCCGTGCTCCCGGCGATCGAACAACCCGCCCTTCATGTCCAGCCGAAGCCCGGCCTTGCGGTGCCCGGAATCGGGGCCGTGGCAGGCGAAGCAGTTCTCGGAGAGGATCGGGCGAATGTCGCGATTGAAGCGGATGTCCTGTGATCTGGCGGTGCCGACGAGAACGGCGCTGGCGAATGCCGCAAAAAGCCCACCCACGGTCCAACTGCGAATCTTCGCCATATCTGTTGTACGCCCGAATTTGAAGTTCCGTTGGAAATTCCGACGCGCGTTTCCCGTGACACGGGTTTCCAACCCGTGCGGATGCCGCCGCCCTCAGGTGGCGGTGGCGATCCCGCTGAGTTCGCGCTCGGCTCGGGCCAGAAGGGCACATCGGGCATCCAATCGCCTGGCCTGGCGCAAGAGTTCGCTCGCATATCGGCGCCGCCCTCTTCGGCCTTCCGCAATCGCCAGCGTGCACAGAACGCTCGCCCGATCATGATTGTACGCGACCCCGCGCAACGATTCGCGGAGCAGCGGCATGCCCGCCAGCAGATCGCCCAATTCCACAAGCGCCCACCCGCGCGTGCTTTGGACCGCAGCGTTCCACGGCATGAGCGAATAGGCCTCAGCCGAGAACCGATCCGCTTCCGGCAGGAGGTCGCTGGCGCCAATGACCAGGTCGTTCCAGGCGATTGCGTTCAGCGAAATCGCACGCTCAACGCCCGGCGCAAAATGCAGTTCGAGCAGTTTGATCAGGCTGGCCTTGGCCGCGTCGAAGTTGCCCAGTTCCGCCTCAGCGATGCCCCGCCAGTGGAGGAACTGGGAAGGAGAAAGCTCGTCATGGAAGCGCAATACGAGAGCGTCGAGTTGTTCGTACGCTCGGGCGTTCAGAAGGGCATGCGCCTTCGAGACGAAATAGGAGAGGCGACGTTGGGATTCCGAAGGCAGCGGCCGAAACAACAGACGATAGAACTGAACCCCGTCGGTCGGGATCCCTGGAATACCCGCCCGCCGTCGCAGTAATGGACCCAGCACGAGCATTGCGTTGGCCAACGCAAGCATGAGCCAGGGCGCGATGTGTTCGCTCCAATCCACCGCGACGAGCCGCCGCCACCCGCCGGCCACCCAAACGGCGACGAGGCACAGGGCGACGTTCGACATGGGACCCGCCGCCACGACCGCCAGCCGCCGCAATCGCCAGGCGCGCATGCTCAAACCGGCGCAGGAAACCGAACCACAGACCGGAAGCGCTCGGCACTCGATCAGCATGCCCCAAACGCACAGATGCCCCCATCGCCGCCCGGTCCCGAACGTGATCTGAAACACCTCCATCCGGGCCAACAGGGCGGCCGCGGCATGCGCCAATTCGTGGGGAACGATGCAGACGTATTCGAACATCACCCATAGCAGCAGGTTCGCGGGCCACCGCATGCTCTTGCCCTCGGCCGCGAGGAGCGAAGCAACGCCGGCCAGGAACCAGACCGCGAACCCTTTGCGAAATGCGGCCTCCTTTCGCCGGCGGAGGCATTCCGGGCACAGCATTTGATGGCCGCGCCCGCGAGGCAGCCTCTACCGGACGAATAACGACTTGAGCGGCGATTCGGCGCCACACCCTTCGCATCGCATAAGGGTCCAATATCGCCCATCGGCGGCGAAGTCGTCAAACATTCGGCGAAGGACCTGACGAAGGCCTTCCCCGGCCGGCTTTCGCGAAAACGAAAACACCGGCTTTCGCCGGTGCGTTCGTCGTGCGTGCGGTTTTGAGGCCTGGGCCTTAACCCTTGATATCGAGGCCCTTCGCGTCGCCGGCGTCCGTGTCCCCGTCCGTGTCGCCGTCCGCGTCCTTCGGCGTCATCGGACTGCTGACCGGCGGCTTGGGGGCGGCGGCGGTCTTCTGGATCGGGGTGTACTGCAGCGAAGTCCCGCTGCCAATGCTCGCAATCGACATCTCGTGTTTCCTTTCTCGGGGTGGGGCGAAATTATCCCACCGCGCTTCCATTCGGCGTTCCAACGCGCGAACGTGAGAAAGGCAATCGAGCCACATTTATCGGACGCGCCGATCACTTCGCCGCGACGAGTTGGGCGGTCTTGGCGCCGGCGGGGACCTTGTCGGCGGCGACGATCTTCCAGACCGAGCCACGGGCGCTGTCGTAGGGGTTCCAGGTGCCGTATTGGCTGCCCATGCTGGTGACGTAGAGGTTGCCGGCCTCGTCCTCGCCGCCGCTGGAGAAGTTGAGGGCGGCGTGGAGCAGTTCCTGCATCTGCCAGTGGCCGCTCTCGTCGCGCTTGATGCCCCAGATGCGGCCGGTGCCCCAGTCGCCGGCGAAGTAGACGCCGTCGAGGCTGGGGAACGCCTCGCCCCGGTAGATGCCGAACCCGATGATGCAGTTGCCCAGGACGTGGTTGTACTCGGCGATCGGCAGCGTGCCGACGACCGGCGTCTTCTCCCCGGCCGCTTCCTTCTCGACCGGGAACGGGTGCGTGCCGCACATGAAGCTCCAGCCGTAGTTCTCGCCCCCCTTGCTGCTGGCCGGCTGCATGTCGACCTCCTCCCAGGTGTTCTGCCCGACGTCGGCGATGTAGAGGTCGCCGGTCTTGCGGTCGAAGCTGAACGTCCACGGGTTGCGCAAGCCGTAGGCCCAGATCTCGGGCTTGCTCTTGGGCTTGATCCGCGAGAACTCCTGTTCGCTCTTGCCGAAGAGGACCATCAACTGCGGGTCGGCGGCGCCGACGAACGGGTTGCTGTCGGGGACGCTGTACGGCTCGTGGGGCTTCTGATGATCCACGTCGATGCGGAGCATCTTGCCCATCCAGGTGGACAGGTCCTGCCCGGTCGAGAGGACGTCGCCTTCCCACCCGCCGTCGCCCACGCCGACGTACAGGAACCCGTCCGGGCCGAAGGCGACTTTACCGCCGTGGTGGTTGCAGTACGGGAAGTCGATCCGCATGATCGGCTTGGCCGAGGCCATGTCGCACTTGTTCGGGTCGTGCGGGTCGGCTTTGTACTCGACGATCATCGTCGCGCCGTTGAACCACATGTCGGCGTAGGTGACGAAGAACCGGCCGTTCTCCTTGAAGTTCGGGTGGAACGTGATGCCGTAGAGCCCCTGCTCGAGGAACTGGAAGTTGGTGTTGGCCCGGTTGTCGTAGAACGGCTCGGGGAGGGCCTTGCCGTTCTTGTCGATGATGCGGATGACGCCCGGCCGCTCGCAGACGAACAGCCGGCCGGTGCCGTCGTGGGGGCTGGAGACGTTGATCGGGTCGACG
>DASXMX010000441.1:0-2087 GCA_036495445.1 Tepidisphaeraceae bacterium | reverse complement strand
TCACCTTGTCACCTTGTCACCTTGTCACCTTGTCATCCCCCTTTGGGGCGCGAGCGACCCGTCAGGTTACACTCGACCTCATGTCCCTCGCCCTCCCATGGTCCGACGTGTTCCTGCGACTGGGGCTCGCCGCATTGGCGGGAACGTCGGTGGGTATTAACCGCGGGCAGCGCGGGCGGGCGGCGGGGTTGCGGACGATGCTCATGGTCTGCACCGGCGCCGCTCTGGCCATGGTGGCGGCCAGCGACTTCGCGGGCCGGCATCCCGGGTCCGACCTGTCGGCGATCACCTCGCGGTTCGCCCAAGGGATCCTCGCCGGGATGGGCTTTTTGGGGGCCGGGGTGATCCTTCGGCAGGGGACCGAAACGATTCGCGGCGTCACGACCGCCGCCGCTCTCTGGTATGTGACCGTCCTGGGCCTGTGCCTGGGGCTGGGGCTCTGGGAAGTCGGGCTGCTGGCGTGGGGGATTGGGCTTTTCGCGCTCCTGCTCCTGCCCTACGCCGAGCGATACCTTCACACCGACCGGTATGCCAGCGTGACGGTCGTCACCCGCGCGCCGGCCATGACGCCCGACGAGTTCTGCCGTCAGATTGAATCACTGGGCCTTGCGATCGAGAACCTTTCCATCCGCGATCAGGTTCGGCGGAAAGTGACGACGATCCGGTGCGACGTCCGCTTCCACGTCGGCCGGCAACTCGACTTGCCTCGCCAGGTTGTCGCTCGCCTTTCGGCACTGCCGGGCGTTCGTGAAGTGCAATGGAAATAGGGGAATACGGGTGGAAAGGAGGTCTGCGGATTATAACGAGCCCAACTGAACCGACGGGCTCGCCAGACGCACTATTGCTATGAGTGCCATCAATGCGCAACAACTCGTGACCCCGTTCCGCTGGGCGAAGAACAAGCTGACCAAGACCGACTTGGAAACCGACCTCCGCCGGGCTCGCACCCTGGCGAAACTGCTCGACACGCAGTTCAAAGTCGGCGGCGTCCGCTTCGGCCTCGAGGCCGTAATCGGCCTGGTCCCCGTCGCCGGCGACACGATCGGCGCGCTGGCCGGCCTCTACCCGCTCTGGATCGCCAACCGCCACAAACTCGGCAAGGGCGTCCAGGCTCGGATGGCCGCCAACCTCGCCATCGAATTCGGCGGCGGCCTGCTGCCCTGGGTCGGCGACTTCTTCGACGTCGCGTTTAAGGCGAATATCCGGAATGTAAAACTCTTGGAGAAGGCGGCGGAAGCTGCGCCGCAGGCGACGGGCGAATAGGGCTGCTTCTTGCTTTCGGAGAGCCATTCTCCTCCGCGGGCTTACCCTTCCGGAGATGTCGGTGGCGAGCGACGCGGCTCTTCGATGAACAAAGTAAAGCTCTCACCCTCAAACGAGCCGCGCCACACATTATCCGGGGGCCATACTGGATCACTGTTGTCGTAGCCGAGCCGCACACGGTAGCGGCCGGGTCTTGAGAAATCGCAGAAGTGGGTCAGATCAATCGCCCGGCGATAGGGGTGGGCCTTGTCCAGCGTGAAAGAGTGCAGTTGCCGGCGGGCGGGAGCGATCGACTTTCTCGCCTTTTGCAACTCCACAGGTTCAACGGGCAACGTGGTGGGGAGCCGCTCCGAGCGGGCCAGATCGAGTGGGAGGGACACGGTGTCGCCCTGCGGGCCTTCGATGAACAGCGTGAAGCATTGTCGGGGATCATCGGCGTCTTGCAGAACCGCCGCCGTATCGGGGGCATAGCATCGAAGTTCGATATCAATCGGGACCTGTTGCCCCACAGCCCCGTGATATTCGTCATGGCCGGCGATCACGTCGAATGCGATCATGCTCGTCTGGTCGCAAAACGGCTCATCGAAAAAGTTGGCCAGGGTTGCACGCTCCATGAAGAGTTGAGATCGCGAGTTTCCAGATCGCCAAGCCCGTTCGGCGCCCAGATCGGCCCGCCGCGGAACGGCCATCTCCGCCACGGGCTGCTTCCAGTGGTAGCCGAGATCATCTGCTCGAACGAGGTACGCGCGAATCCCCTGCTCCTCGCACGCAATCAACTCCGGGTTTTGGGGATCGGGGATCGTGCCCACGAAGCTGTCGAGCCC
>DASXMX010000440.1:0-2144 GCA_036495445.1 Tepidisphaeraceae bacterium | reverse complement strand
ACCCGAATCAGGCAGAAGACACGGGCATGGGTACATGCCCATGCCACCCAGGATGGTGACGTCCCAATCCGTTGGGCTGCTGAGGCGGACTATCCCAAACGACAGGGTATTTCCTGGCCCGAATCGGGCTACAATCCGGCGCGCGAATGAATGATGCGTGTGCGTATGTGACCTTGCCCGGCACCGATGAAAGCCAAGTGTCCCACCTGCGGTAAGCATTCCACTCTCCCGGACGCTGACGCCGGTTTGCTGGCGCTCTGCCCGGCGTGCGGGACGTCCTACCGCGTCCCGGATCCGGAGCCCCAGCCCGATCCGCTGACATCCGTCGCGGCCGCTGCCGCGAATGCAGCCTCCCATCCTGCCGCGGCCGTCTCCTCCGGTTCCAACTTAGGTTGGATCTTGCTCTGGATCGGCGCGGGCATCGCGGCGTTGGTTGCCATCGCGGCGATCTCTTGGGGCCTTTACGATTGGAACCATACGGTCAAGGTTCAGAAGCTCGCCGAGGCCAACCGGCTGCGGGATCAGGCCGAGTTGCTGATCGCGACCGGCCGCCTGAAGGAGGCCGAGGCGCAGTCGGGTGAATTGGACGCGTTCGCCGCCGGATCCCCCTGGCCCGAGATGCGGCAGATGTCCGACCAGGTGCGGCGGGCGCTGATCGAGAAGAAACGTGCGATCCTCGCAGCCGGGCCGGCAGGAGTCTTTCCTTCATTTCCCTCCCCCGGTACTCCGGGGGAAGCGAGCGGAAACAGCGACCGCCCGCGAGCGGGTCAGGGAGGGGGCTCGCCCGATCGGCTCGCTTCGGCCAACCCTCCCCCGGAGTACCGGGAGAGGGAGAAGAATCTGCCGAACCCTGCCCCTCTTGCCAAAGGCAGTTCATCGGTGGCGGCCGCACCGAAGCCGCCGGAAGAATTGAATCCGACCTTCACTCCTCCTCCGGGCGCGGAGACCCGGCTCGATTCGTCCGAGGGGCCTTACGCGGCCTCGCCCGCAACGCGCCCCAGTGCGCCGGCTGCGGTCGTCCAACACACCGAGCGCCCGCCGATCCGCAAGCTCACGCCGCCCGCCCGCGAGCCGACGGACGAGCAGATCGGCGCCGCCATCACCCGCGGCGTCGACATCATGCTGGACGAGTTCGATCCCACCACTCACTTGATGCCCGGCGCCGAGCAGCGCGACGCCATCACCCGCGGGGAAGACATCCTCAGCGTCTACGCCCTGATGCAGTGCCAGGAAGCCACCGAAGATCCCCGCCTCAACCCGCACGAGAAGCTGATGAAGGGGCTCATCGATGCGATGAAGGGGCTGGACCTGAACCACTACAACTATGAGACATACGCCCGCGGCCTGCGCGCCACCGCCCTGGCGCTCTACAACCGCCCCGAGGACCGCGGCGTCCTCAGCGCCGACGCCATGACGCTCGTCCGCGGCACCCACTCGGGTGGCTATAGCTACCAGCTCGACCACTCCCGCGGCGGATACCGCTCCTCGTCTTTCGAAGACAACGTGTGGGACAACTCCAATTCCCAATACGGGCTGCTGGGCGTCTGGTCGGCCGCCGAGGTCGCCTATGAGGTCCCGGAGTCGTATTGGGCCAAGGTCCAGGGGCACTGGACGAAGGCCCAGAATCACGACGGCACGTGGGCCTATTACTCCGGCGGCGGGTCGGGCACCCATTCGATGACGTGTGCGGGCCTGGCGTCAATGTTCGTGACGCACGACTATCTGGATGCGCCCAAGTTTGGCACGGTGGTCGGCCGCGACCCATTCACGCCGCCGCTGGCCCGTGGGCTCCAGTGGCTCGAGACGGGCGACAACTCCATCAGCCTGGCGGCCTTCGCTCACCGGGGGTATGACTTCTACGGCCTCGAGCGCGTCGGCCTCGCCTCCGGATTCAAGTTCTTCGGCGCCCACGAGTGGTATCGCGAACTCGCCGCCACCACGCTCCAGGAGCAGCAACCCAACGGCAGTTGGGGCAACCAGGTGGTCGAGACGGCCTATCGCCTGCTGTTCCTCGCCCGCGGGCGTCACCCGATCCTGATGAACAAGCTCCGGTTCGACGGCAACTGGGCCAACCGCCCGCGGGATGCGGCCAACCTCGCCCGATTCGTGGGCCATCAGCTCGAGCGGCCGCTCAACTGGCAGGT
>DASXMX010000439.1:0-13372 GCA_036495445.1 Tepidisphaeraceae bacterium | reverse complement strand
AGTCTAAAGAGGCGCCGGACGTCGGGCTGATCGTCTGCGACACGACCGCCGCCGCGGCGGCGGTCTTCACCACCAACAAGGTCGTCGCGGCGCCGGTGAAAGTCGGACGCGAGAACATCGCCAGGGGCAAGCTCCGCGGCGTCGTCGTCAATGCCGGCAACGCCAACGCCTGCACCGGCGAACAGGGCGAGAAGGACGCGCGGCTGATGTGCCACCTCGCGTCGGTCGCCATCGGGTGCGAGGAGCGGCTTGTCCTCCCCTCCTCGACCGGGATCATCGGACACCTGCTGCCGATGGACAAGATGGAACGCGGCATCGCCCACGCGGGACACGCCCTGGGCCGCGACCTTGAGCACGCCCACCGCTTCTCCGATGCGATCCTCACCACGGACCTGAAGCGCAAGGAAGCCGCGACGACGTTCAAGCTGGGCCGGCAGACGGTCACGCTGGCCGGCGTCTGCAAGGGGAGCGGGATGATCGGCCCGCGGATGGCCCTGCCGCACGCGACGCTGCTAGCGTATCTGACCACCGACGCCGCGATCGGCGCGCCGCTGCTCCGCAGGCTGCTGGGCGCGGCGGCGGACGCGAGTTTCAACGCGGTGACCATCGACGATCACACCAGCACCAATGACACCTGCGCGATCCTCGCCAGCGGCGCCAGCGGCGCGAAGATCGACTCGCCCCGGGCGGTAATGGCCTTCACCGCCGCGTTGGATGAAGTCTGCCAATCGCTCGCCTACCAGATCGCCGCGGACGGCGAGGGGGCGACGAAGGTCGTGCGGATCGACGTCGAAGGCGCGACGACCGACGCCGCCGCAAAGGCGATCGCCCGAACGATCGCGAACTCGCCGCTGGTCAAGTGCGCCATGAACGGCAACGACCCCAACTGGGGCCGGATCGTCTCCGCGGCCGGTTACGCGGGCGTGCCGTTCGACCCGGACCAGAGCACGCTGACGCTCCAAGGCACCCCCGTCTTCCGCCACGGCCACCCGCTCCCGTTCGACGCGGCCAAGTTGAGCAAGGCCCTCAAAGCCCCGGAGGTCCGCGTGCTCCTGTCCTGCCACCTGGGCAAGGCCAAGGCGACGTGCTGGACGTGCGATTTCTCCAAGGAATACGTCACAATCAACGCGGACTATCACACCTGAGTCGATTCATTACCGCGCGTGGTACAATCCGCCAGGAAATGAGCGTCCCGACGAGCAGTTCGAACGAGTCGACCACCGCGTACCCGCCCCGGTTCTGGTGGTTGAAGCGCGGCTCGTCGCTCGCGCTGATCGCGCTCCTGGCGCTGGGTGGGTTGCGATGGGGGTGGGGCCGCGCCGCGCAAGCTCGATTAAACGAAGCAATCGCCGCCGCCCGCGCCCGGCACGAGCCAGTCCTGCCGGAGGATTTTCCGACATCGACCCTCCCCGAGGACCGCAACGCGGCCATCACGCTCCAGCGGGCAGGCGCGGCGCTAGTGGAGGAAGCCAATTGGAACGCGATGGGCCGGTGGAAAGGCGGCCCGCTCACGCCCGCGGAGCTTCTGCGGGTGGAAGTCATCGCCGAGAACAACCGCCTTCCCCTCCAACTGGTTCGACTCGCACGTTCACAGCCGGATGCGGACTGGGGAATCGGATTTCCATCGAGCGCACATGTGCAGAACTTCCGCGGGGTTGCCCGCCAAAACGCCCTGTGCAGCCTCGAGCAATGGGTGGCCCTTCGTAATCATGCTCATGGCAACGACTCGGAGTCGATGGAACAGGTTCTCGATCTGCTTCGACAGGCGGACGCGTTGGACCAAGGCTGTTCCACTTATCTGCCCCATCTAGCAGCTATGGCTTTTCAGTCGCGGACAATGGCGGTGCTGGCAACGATAACGCCTGGTTTGAGGATCGCCGCAGGCCGCGATTCGCCATCGGCGCACGGTGGCGCGGCACAAGCCGCACAAATACGGGAGGCGATCGCGCGGCTATTGGACGAGCATCACCTGCGCGACGGGGCAATTTGCATGTTTGACGGCACGCGTGTAATAGCAATCGAAGCGGTGGACGCCACATACCACGGAGGTGACGTACTCATAGAGTATGGTGCCGCGGAAGTATGGCTGGTTCGCCCCATGTTCGTGCTCGATGCGAGCCGGTTGGTTGCGAGTTTTTCGCTGATGCGATCCGCGGCCGCCCAGCCCAACTGGCCGGCCGCGGAGAGGACCCTTTCGCGGTCTACAAGCGGGTGGACTGACCTCGACAGATACGTCCACGTATTGAGCAGCGACTTCAGCTTTTGGCGTCTTCGCGAATCAATGATGCATTTCCCCACGTTGACCGATCGCCGCGCCGCGGCGATCGCGCTGGCCATTCGGCTCTATTGCGTCGATCACGGCGGGCGGTTCCCCGCCCAACTTTCGGAGTTGGTGCCTGCGTATCTGCCAGCGGTTCCGGCGGATCCCATGGCCGCCGACGGCCGGCCGTTTGGCTATCGTCCGTCCGCGCACCCGCCCGTCATTTACAGCGTCGGACGGAATGCGATCGATGACGGTGGCACAAGCCTGCCGGATGACATCACCGGCGGCCGGCGTTGGGAGTTGCCTGATGCGGTTTATCCTTTGGGGCCGCTTCCACCGAAGCCGCCTCGCACTAGCGGAAACTCAAGACGACCACCGAAACGTAAAACACCGCCGCCGGGATGAGTGCCGCAACGGCGGCACAAAGCGCCCAGGCGCACGGTAGGTAAACCGTCATCGTTATTGTTTGGCCCCGGCCGCAGCGGGTGATGCGGGCCATCAATGAGACAATGCCGACCCAGCACGAAAAGACGATCGCGGCGCCGAACCCGGTCGCCGCGATGACCAGCGCGTTCACCCATCGCTTGCCGGGGCCGTCCTGCACCCAGTCCGTAGTCGAAAGGCACGCCGCCAAACCGGCGCAGAGGGCCGGCAGCCAGAGCAACGCGAGCGGCGCGCAGGTGTAATAGCTCAGCGCAATTCCGCGATTCTGTTGGATCACGGGCAGCCCGCGTGGATGGAAGAAGTAGCTGCCGACGCCGCTCATCATCAGCAGCGCCAGCCAGGCGGCGAACAATGCCGAGGCAACCACCAACGCTTGTAACCACCATCCGAAGTGGCTCCCGGGATCTCGCAATTCGTCGAACAACCGCTCGCGGTGGGCTATTGAAAGAGACCCGCGCCACGCCAGGACGGTGAGCCACGCAACCAGGACGGTCACATGACGGAACCGCTGCGCATCGGCAAAGCTCACCGGCCGGGCGATTTCGTCCGCCAGCCGTTCGATCCGGAAGATCACCATCAGGTTCGTGCGCCAATAGGCTCGCCAGCGGCCGATCGATTTGCGGTGCGCCCACGGAATGCGCGATACCGACATCGACTGGCGATCAATGGCCAACCCGCACTCGGGACAACGCTCGCTGGTGATTGCTCGGAGGTCATAGCGGCACTCGGGGCAGACGAGTTCCAGGGAATCGTTCGTAATGGGTGCGCGTGTCGAATCGGTCATTGTGCTCTATCTTGCTCGCCATCCGGAGCAGGATCAACGGCGGGTTGCTCGTCCGGTTGAACCGGCGGCGGAGAAACCCAACAATGCAGCCAAGCAATTGGGAGTTCGCGGAATGTCGCTGAGTCGCTTGCCATTGAGCTATTGCACGAACGTCCACCCCGGCCGGTCCGTCGCGGAAGTGGAGGCGGGGCTGGATCGGTACACGGTGAATGTGGCGCGAGGCTTCGGGAGGCCCCTGGCCGCGGGATTGTGGCTGGCGGAGCCGGTCGTGCGGGAACTGTTGTCGACGAAGGACGGGGTCGCGCGGTTCGCGGACGGGCTGCGCCGTCGCGGGTTGACGTGCCACACGCTGAACGCGTTCCCATACGGCGACTTTCACAGCGAGCGGGTGAAGGAGAAGGTTTACCTGCCGGATTGGACGCAGCCGCAACGGTTGGACTATACGGAGCAGTGCGCGAACGTCCTGGCCGCCCTACTGCCCGACGGCGTCGAGGGGAGCATCTCGACGTTGCCGCTGGGGTTCAAAGGGTTCACCCACCCGGCCGATTTCACATCCCGATGCGGCGTGCAGTTGATCGAACTCGCCCGCCGGCTCGCCGCGCTGCGGGAGCGAACCGGTAAGTTGATCCGGCTCGCGATCGAGCCGGAGCCGTTTTGCGCGATGGAAACGACGGAAGAGGCGATCGCATTTTTCCAGCAACTCTGGATGCAGGCGGAGGCGAGCAGCGCCGTCGAAGCGGTTCGCACGCACCTGGGCCTTTGCTTTGACGTGTGTCATCAGGCGGTGGAGTTCGAAGACGTCGCCGACTCGATTCGGAGGCTCGATCACGCGGGCGTTCGCGTCAACAAGGTCCAAATCAGTTGCGCGATCCAACTCGACCAACCGGCGACGAACGCAGACGCGCGGGCGGCGCTGAGACGATATGTAGAGCCGCGGTATTTGCACCAGACGTTCGCACGATCTGCCGACGGGCGGATCTTCCGCGCGATCGACCTGACAGAGCAACTCGCGTCCGAACCGAGTGAGGATTTCTTATCCGCGGACGTGTGGCGCGTTCACTTCCACGTCCCGGTGAACGCGGAACGACTCGGGCCGCTGGGCACGACACGCGCGAGTCTGCACGACGCGCTGTCGGCGGTCGCAACATTGCCGTATGCGCCGCATCTGGAAGTGGAGACGTACACGTGGGAGGTAATGCCCGGCGCGGGGCCGGCGGACCTGGTGGGCGGATTGACCCAGGAACTCGTGGCGACCGCAGATTTACTCGCTCGGGTGGGGACGCGTTAGACGTATGGTTGGAGACTTCGTGTAGCCGGGGAGCTTGCTCCCCGTATTCGCGTGGGCGATCACCCGTAAGTATCGACGTTCCCGCCCAGCCCCGTCGCTGCGGCAACCAGCGCATCGCCCGCCTGGCTCGCTCCCTTGTCGGCGGCCTGGATCAACTGCACCGCCGCGTTCCCCTCCGAGCGGTCGATGTCGAGCATCTTCTTGGCCACGGCGATCTGCACCGACGAAATCGCCTGCGCCTGATCCAACCCGGTGATCGCGGAAACCAAGTCCATGCATCCCCCGTATCGGCCGCCCAATCCCAGCCCATGCATTCGGCAGGGCAAAACCGGGGAATTTCACGTTATCGGGCGCAGGCACTGATTTGCTACGCGACGGCCCGGCGCAGCTCGTGAATGAGTTCCGTCACGTGCCGCTCGATCTGGTCGCAAGCCTCTTCGAAGGGCGAGCCATCGAGATCGTGAACGTGCCAATACTCGACGAGCGACTCCAGGTGCGGGAACTTCTCCCGCATGTACCGCCGGTGCTCGGCCTCCTTGAGCGCGATGACGCGGGCCGCCGTGGCGAAATCCTCGGCGCGCACGCCGCACGGGAACGGCGTGGGCTCGGGGATCGCCAGGCCGCGCGCGGCGCAGGCTTTCCGCGTGAACGGGGAGATCGGGCCGACGTTGCAACTCCCCTTCTCGATCGCCAGCGCGCGGGAGAAGGCGGACCAGTTCAGCCCGTGCCGGCGGGCCAGATCGTTGAACACGATCTCCGCGAACCGGCTCCGGTAGTAATTTCCGGTGCAGAGGAACAACACGCGATTTGACATACGGGATGGGGATAGATCGCCAGTGCCGCCACAGGTCAAGGCCGGATCGAAACTCAATCGGCCATCCCCACCTGCGGCGTCCGGCCGGTGTAGTGGTCGAACCGGTCCTTCAACACGGCGCCATTCCCGCCGGTGCCGGCGGAGGAGATCTGGCTCTTGATCCGCTGGATCCGCTCGTCCATGCCCGGGTGGGTGCCGAAGAAGTTCGGGTTCCCCGACTTCTGCTTTTCGCGGATGCGGGTCAGGAAATGGAGCAGGCCGTCGGGGTCATACCCCGCGGCGGCGGTGTACTTGACCGACTCGAGGTCCGCCTCGAATTCCTGCGGCTGGCTGAAGCCCGTCTTCACGATGATGTCGACGATCTTGTCGGACAGGTCGCCGAAGCTGGCGCCGGCCTGCGTGCCGGAGGCCGCGGTGAGGCCGGCATCGGCAAGGCCCGCCTGCTGGGCGGCGTGCAGGCCGTGCTGCTTGACGACGTGGCCGATCTCGTGACCGAGCACGCCGGCCAGTTCGCTTTCGTCCTGCATCTGGGCGATGGCGCCGCGGGTGACCCAGACGTACCCGCCGGGGCCGGAGAAGGCGTTGACCTCGTTGGTGTCGAGCACGCCGAAGACCCAGGGCTGGTCGGCCCGGGGAGTGCGGGAGGCGACGGTCTGGCCGACGAGCACGACGTATCGGGCGAGTTGCTCGTTGCTGGTGACGCCGTAGGTGTTGGTCAGGGCCAGCGACACGGCCTGGCCGATCGCCGGCTCGTTCTTCTCGTTCATGCCGGCGGCCTTGACCCCCTTGTTGGCGCCGTTGGCCAGTTGCATCACGTCGAGGTTCCCGACGCCGCACCCGCCCATGTTGAACGGCACGAGCGTGAGGAACGCGACGGCCGCGGTGAGGGAGCCCGCGACGAAAAGGCGGGTGATGGGAGTTTTGCGTTGCATTTCGTTACTCCGGAGAAATCAGATTGCTATCCGAGCGACCGCCGCTTGCGGCTTCGCGAACGCAGCCGCGTTCCGCGGGAGGCGCCTCACGGCGGACGCGGCGACGTTCGCGAAGCCGCAAGCGGCAAAACCGCGAGTCGCGCGGGCCGGGAGCGCGCCCTTACTGCTTCGGCTTCGCCGGCCCGACCTTCCCGTCCTGGCAGAACTGCATCCAGTCCTTGCCCTTCACGGCCTTGTTCAGCGCGATCACCTTGTCGAGGTTCGCCTTGCTGTAGTTCTTGTTCTTCGCGTAATTCTCCGCCTCGGGCTCCAGGCCCTTGCCGGCGGCCGCGGTGCCCATCTGCGAGGCCTCGGCGTCGCTGGTCACGTTGAACGCGAACGGCCCCGGCCCGCTCGCGGGCTTGCTGCCCAGTTCCTTCTGGAAGACGTATCCCTGCTTCCCGTCCGGCGTCTGGACCTTCAGCCAGCCGTCGTCGGTCCGCTCCAGCACGGTCACCTTGCTGTTCTTGTTGATCGTCCCGGTGACGTCGAACAGCCGGCCCGGCCCCTCGCGCAGGTCGGCGTGCTCGGGCTGAACGAACATGTCCTCGGCCACGACCAGCGCCGCCGCCGAGCCCATCACCGCCGCCGCCAGCACCCCGGCGCGGAAGCCTCGACTACCCAGGATTATGACGCGTTTCATGTACACTCCCTGCCCGATTGAATGGTCCATCCATGCTAACAAACGTCTGATAAGAATTGTAGGGGCACACGGCTGTGTGCCCTGGGCGTACGGCCGTACGCCCCACATTGCAGGGCACACGCCGTGTGCCCCTACTTGCCTTTCGCGACGTACACGCCATCCCAATCCGGGCCGGGCGAATGTTCGCTCAAATAGGCGACGCGTTGGATCAGCGCGGCCGCAGGCCCGTCGCCGGGGAAGCGTTCGCGGAGCGTCGACAGTCGCTCCGTCGCGTCGCTCCACTGCTGTTGTTGGTAGTGGGCGAAGGCGGCCTCGTATTCCGTCTTGCGGAAGAGCAGATCAGCATCCGGCGCGCCGTTCAACTCTGCCAACAGGTCATACACCGCCATCGGCTTGAGCTTGCCTTTGACTCGAAGTAAATCGACCTGACGGAGAAGGAATTGGCCTTTCACCTGGTCGGCCGTCGGCTGGGCGATGAGGATCCGCGAGCCGTAGAACTTGTTGGCGCCCTCCAGCCGGCTGGCCAGGTTCACCGCGTCGCCCAGCACGCTGTAGTTGAACTTCTGGCTCGATCCCATGTTCCCGAAGACCATCGGCCCGGTGTTGATGCCGATGCGGGTGAGCAGGCCGGTCGCGCCCAGCTCGTTCAATTGCGGCTGGATCTCGCGCTCCCGCCGTTCCATTGCCAGCGCCGCCCGGCAGGCGAGGAGGGCGTGGTCGGGCTGGTGCAGCGGCGCGTTCCAGAAGCTCATGATCGCGTCGCCGATGTACTTGTCGAGCGTCCCGTTGTTCGCGAAGACCAGCGACGACATCTCGTCGAGGTAGTAGTTGAGCAACTTCGTGAGCGTGTGTTCGTCGAGACGTTCGCTGAGGTCGGTGAACCCCTGGATGTCGGTGAACATGACCGACATCTCCCGCCGTTCGCCCCCGAGTTTCAGCGCGCCCGGATCCCGATCGATCTCGGCGGCCACCTGGGGCGAGACGTATTGCGAGAGGGCCTTGAGCACCAACCGGCGCTGCCGCCCTTCGGCCAGGTAGCTCCATGCGAAGGCCCCGACCGTCGCCAGCAGGAACGCCAGCAGCGGTGCGGCGAGCGGGAGCCAGCGGATCTGGTGCCCGACGAACAAGGCCGCCGCGGTGCCGATCAGCGCCGCGAGAACGACCGCCGCCAGTGCCAGCTTCAACCCGACCCGCCGCGGGAAGGCGACGCCCAGTGCCGCCGCCAGGGAGGTGAGAAACGCGGCGGCGATCGCCCAAGACACCGCGATCTGGCGAACCCGCTGCCCCTCCAGCATGTTCACCATCGCGGTCGCCTGCACCTCGACGCCGGGGTACTCGGCCGACAATGGGGACGATTTCAGGTCGTACGTGCCGACTGTGATGGCCCCAACCAGGACCGTCTTGCCGCGGAACATCTCGCGCGTAATCCCGGTGTTCTTCTGCCCGACGCTCGCCGCCAGGACGTTCGCCGCGGACAGATAGTGGAATGTCCGCTTCCCCTGAGACGTTTGATACGGGCCGTAATAATGGAGCAGAAACGGCTGCGTGATCGGCACGGCGCCCACATCCGCGGCGGCTCGGGCCGCGAGGCTCTGCGCGCCGTTCACGACCGGCTCGTACCAGCGATAGACGACGTCGTTCCCCACGTTCACGGCACCGAACTGCGGGTCCTTCACCGGCGGCGCGAACCGCTCCGGCTTTCCATCGGACATGAACCGCGACCCGAGAATGACCGGGATCCGCGACTTTTCCACGTGCTTTGCGAACGCCCCGTCGTCATCGCTTGACGCGTTGTACGGGCTCGGCTCCGTGAAGATCAGGTCGAATGCGACGGCCCGCGCGCCGCACCGGCCGAAGTAATCGACCATCATGCCCCAGAATTCGCGCGGCCATGGCCAGCCGTACGTCGTCTTCCCGATTCCGTTGTGACTGAGTGCGTCGAGGCTTTTGTCGTCCACCCCCACAATGACGACCGGCCCGTTGGTCTGATCCTGAACGGGGCGGAGGTGATAGAGGGAGTCGTAGAGCAGGTAGTCCAGTTTCGACAGGGCAAGCGAAACGCCGGGGCCGTATCGGGCAGCCAGAGCCAGCCCCGTCGCAGCCAGCGCAATCAGCGCCGCCGCCACCGTCTTGCGGCCGGGACCTTGCGGAGAAAGTTTGAGCGGAAGGCGCATGCGGGAATCGATCCTGTTTATCCCCTTCATCGGGTAAATGCGAGACGAGCCTATATTGCCCGTTGGCCAGCACGGCGCAGGTGGGCCGGTTTCTGGGAGGGCGAGGCTCACGCCGAGCCGAGGCTTGTTCGAAAGTGCCCGGCTCGGCAGGAGCCTCGCCCTCCCGGTCACGCTCGTAAAAGTTTCCCTGAACGATTGGGCTCCGATCCATCCGTGCCATGCCTGCTCCCGGGGCGCCTCCCGCCCCGCGGCGTTTTCTGCCGTTCCCGTTTGAGCGCTTTGGCGGTATGAGGGCCGTTGATGATTGCTACGCTCTGCCTTGCACAGGTTGCACAGCCTCAGAACCCGCCCAGCAGCAACTGGCTGTTTTTCATGGTGGTCCTCGCCGTCACGGCGGCGGCCGTGCTCCTCTTCGCCGCCTGGGCGAACCGTCACTGGCGAAAGAAGTGAGCGGCCAACAAAAAACCCCATCCGAGTCGGATGGGGTTTCATAAGAGCGGGCGATGGGATTCGAACCCACGACGTCAGCCTTGGGAAGGCTGCATTCTACCACTGAATTACGCCCGCAACGAACTTTGTTGTTCCACAGGCACTTACGGCCGGTCGCTTGCGACGTGCGGACGGACTTCTGAGCCTGCCTGGCCAAGTCGCCACTCGCGACGGACCGAAGAGAGAATAGCCATGCGGCACGCGAATGGCAATGGGCAGGGCCACCGAAACGGTCTTTCATGAGCCGTTGAGCGGGCGGTCTTGGCCGCCCGCTAAACAGGTGCTGAAACGGGTCCTTACCCGGGTCGCGGCCCGGGGGCGGGCGGCGCCTCGGATTGCTCAGCGCCATGCCGGTACATCAGGATCGCGACGTACTCCATCGTGATCATCCCCTCCTGCACCATGCGCTCGAGGTGCGGCAGAAGCAGTTGGATCTTCTCGTTCGCATCGACGATCTCGATCACGATCGGCAGGTCGGCGGACATCTCCAGCAGGCTGGATTTGTGCACGACACTATGGGCGCCGAAGCCCTCGCTGCCGCGGAGGACGGTCGCGCCGGCAAGACCGAGTTCGCGGACCTTCTGGACGATCGCCTCGTACAGCGGCTTGCCCTCGAACCGGTCCGACTCGCCGATGAAGACGCGGAGCAGCACGCCGTTGGGATTGGTCGTCATGTGAGCACCCGGCTGGATTTCGGGCAAGGTTGAGAGCGGCCGGACTTCCCCGGCCACGCGGAGTGGAGTGTGCACAGCAGCGGCGACACCGCGGGAACGGGGCCGGTACATCGACACGGCTGCCCGCTCGAGCGTCAGCATCCCGCCGACCATAATCCGGTCCAATGGCCCGCGGATGAACGCCGCGATCCGCTCGGCCGTGTCGACGATCTCGACGATCATTGGCACGCGGTCCACCAGCGACCAACGGGACGGCTTGAGGATGCCATGATATCCGGCCCCGAGGATGCCGCGGATCACCGTCGCGCCGGCGAGCCCCTCGTTGCGGGCGGCGGCCACGATCCGCTCGTGCGTAGGCGTGTGGGGGGCGCGGTCCGCGTTCTGCAGGTAGACGCGCATCAGCACCTGCTCGCCGATCAAATCCATGGGCCGGCTCCTTTGCCCCGCCTGCGAGAACTCACGGACGCCGGGCGAGGACCATGCCAAGCTTCACCGCCAACAGTCCGACGATGAGACTGCCCAGCAGGTTCATGATCGCCTCCAGCCCGGCGCCGTCGTCGTTGAGGCGGGTGGACTCGTACATGAAGGTCGAGAAGGTCGTGTAGGCGCCGACGAACCCCGTCGCGACTCCCAGCCGCACCGTATCCGACACCGGATAGCGGAAGGTCACGAACGTGAGGAACCAGCCGAGGAAGAAGCTGCCGGTGATATTGATGACGAACGTGCCGAGGGGAAACCGGCCGGTGAACATGGTGCCGACAAAGAGCGCCATGCCCCAACGCGCCAGTGAGCCGACGAACCCGCCGAGTCCGACCGCCAAAGCTTGAGCCAGGACCTTCATCTTCCCTACCCGCGTAAAATGCAAAACCCTGGCGGGCCGACGCATGCCCGCCAGGGTTTATTTGCGTGCGTGCTCCCGCGGGGCGCCGTTCGGCCCGACAGGAGTCATTGGCCCTGCTGGAAGCTGCTTCTTAGCCGGACGGTTCAGGCGGACTCCACCGCCGTCTGTCACGTACTTCCGCCGATCATATCGTCTCAGAAATCGGCTGCCAACCTGCGTATAACGTTCGCTACCAGCGCCAAAGATGGCAATTCCACATGATGGCAACGAGGGAGGGCGAGCCGAACCCCGCTCGAGAATCGCGGCTCGGCGGGAGCCTCGCCCTCCCGTCGTAGAACCAAACGATTGCCCTGCCAGTGCCACGGCTCATTGGGTCGGCGCCTCACCCGGAATTGTCGTCTTGGTCCGCGGCCCTTGAAGTTGTCCACGTCCAGGCCCTTCACGTCCACGCACATCAGCGCCGAGCGCAGGTCCGGCTTCGCGTACGAAACGTGGATGTTGGCCAGTTCCAGGTCCTTTACGTGGCGCGCGAAGACGCCGTACGCGGGGAGCACGCCCACGCGGCTCGGCTCCGTCAGGCCCGGCGCGCGGTTGCGGTGGCCGGCCCGCCACGGCTGCGTTTCTGCCAAATGCCCCTGATCGCAGGATGCGACGAACGCGAGCGGGCGTGTCACTCGCCTTCGCGAGGACACGCCCGCTTTATATACCGAATTTGCCTGAAGAATGAGTTACCAGGTCGACGCCACGGCCGGGCCGAACTGGGCCTGGGGCAGCGAGTCGGCGCCGTCGCGGTCCATCAGCACGACGGCTTGGCCGTCGGCGCTGTCGAGCTTCAGGGCGGTCAGCTTGAAGAAGGATTCCTTCTCCTTGGCCATCTTCGCCAGCTCGGCGTTCTGGGCGTAGTGGACGTGGAACTGGTGCTTGTCCACGTTCACGGTGTCATCCTTGGTCGCGTCATCGGCGAGGTAGATTTTGTCCGCGGCGCTGACGGCCGAGACGAGGAAGAACTGGTCGCCGGGGTGTTGCGCGTGGAGCTTGGAGACGCGCTTCAGGAGCTGGTCGCTGGAGGCGATGAAGATCGCCGGGTGCTTCAGACTGCGGGTCCAGTATCCTTCGACGTGGAGGACGGTGCCGTCCTGCACGTCGGCGTTGACCTGCTGCTTGGAGCTTTCCTGGCACTTGCCGTCATACGTGAAGTCGAGCGACGCGCCGAACTGTTCCTTCGACGCAAGGCCCGGCTGCGAGTAGGCCAGGTCCAGGGGCGAGATCTGCACTTCGGCGGCCTTCCAGACCTTGTGGGTGGCCGGGTCGACCTCGACGATGTCGCCGACCTGGTAGGCCGGGGTGTTCACGTGCCCGACGGCCGACTGGTACGTCGCCAGCCCGTCGCTCTTGGCGTCCACCGCGACGTGGCTGCTGGAGCAGCCCGCGCCAACCGAGACGATGCCGAGCAGGGCCCACGAGATCTTCGAAAGCTTCCGCATGATCGAACCTCCATTAAAAGATGCGTCGTTGTTTTCGCGTCGCACATCGCATCCCTTCCGTCCCGGGCACCCGGCGAGGCTGGGTCGTCTCGACCGCCTCTGCCGCCCACGGCATCCGGGCTGGCACTGCGTTCTGCATCGGGTGCGGAAGCGGGGAACTCAATCGCCGGAATGATTCGCGCATGCGACGAAGGCGGTTCTTATGGGACGTTGATTCATCCCCGTTCCTCATAACCGTCGCGACAGGCGCAAGACGAAACGATGACCACGCAAATATCGGGAAGATGGCATCGGCACGCTTGGTTGAGCGACTCTCGGGAGGCGAGGCTCCTGCCGAGCCGTGTCTCTCGACAGAGCCTCGGCTCGGCAGGAATCTCGCCCTCCCATGTGCGTCTCATGGCATCCGCTTCTGCGCTCGCGTATATTCCAAGCCCGATTCAATTCCCATGCGATTGCAGGACAAAGTCATCCTCGTCACGGGCAGCACCACGGGCATCGGCGAG
>DASXMX010000438.1:0-1986 GCA_036495445.1 Tepidisphaeraceae bacterium | reverse complement strand
GCGTGGCCCGGGCAGTCCACGTGAGCGTAGTGCCGCTTGTCCGACTCGTACTCGACGTGGGCGGCGGCGATCGTCACCGTCTTGGTCGCGTCGCGCTCGGTCCCGCCCTTGGCGATCGACTTGTAGTCCTTGGCGGTCACCGACGAGAACTTCTTGGCCGACCGCGCCGACAGCGCCGCGGTCAGCGTCGTCTTCCCGTGGTCGATGTGCCCGATGGTGCCGACGTTCACGTGCGGCTTGGTACGCTCGAATACTCCCTTGGCCATTGTCGAAACCTCCGAATCAGATGCTCAAATTCTCAAATTGTCGCTCTTCCAAAGCTGGCACTGGGGCTTGAACCCAGGACCTCCACCTTACCAAGGTGGCGCTCTACCACTGAGCTATGCCAGCGAAGTAGTGGCTCCGCCTCTCGCCTCCCCCGGCGCAACGCCAGCAGGCGCCATGGGGGGCGTGGAAGGGGAAAGAGTATAGATCCCCGGCGAACGATGTCAATTCCGCGCGGACGTGGAATTTACGTGCGGGAAACGCCCGCCAGCGCGGGACCGCCCCGGCCCGCCCGGACGATTGATTCTAGCACGCCTCCAATGATCAGACGAGCCCATGTCTCCCATTTAGGCGCGCCGCCCGTGTAGCCGGCACGCATGCATGCCGGCTAAACCGCGGGGCGGTCCCACGGTATCTCCCTCTACCCACCGCGGACGAAAAACGCTAAACCCTCCACCCCATGAACACCCCCCTGACGATCTGGTGCAACGCGCATTACGCGGAACCGGTGATGGCGGAACTCCTTCGCGGGATCGGCCCCCACCGCCTGATCCAGCCCGCCGTCCGCAGCGCCTCCAACTTGGTCCCCGCGTCGGCCGATCCGCTCCTGGCCGAGGCGGACGTCGCCTTGGGCCAGCCCGATCCCCAGCAGGTGCTCGCCGTGCCCCGCCTCAGGTGGGTCCACCTCACGACCGCCGGCTACACGCGCTACGACACCGAATCGTTCCGCGCCGGCATGAAGGCCCGCGGCGCAGTCCTGACCAACAGTTCTTCGGTCTATGACGAACCCTGCGCCGAGCACGTGCTGGCGATGATGCTCGCCGTCTCGCGGCAACTGCCGCAGTGCTGGGCCGACCAGGCGACGATACGTCCCTGGCAGGCCGCCGAGCACCGCATCCGCTGTCATCTGCTGGAAGGCCAAACCGCCCTGCTGCTCGGCTTCGGCGCGATCGCCCGGCGGTTGATCGAACTGCTCGCCCCGTTCAAGATGAACCTGGTCGCGGTCCGCCGCACGGTGACTGGCACCGAGCCGATCCGCACGCTCCCGTTCTCGCGCCTGCGGGAACTCGTTCCCTCGACCGACCACGTGCTGAACATCCTGCCCGCCAACGCCTCAACCGAGCGGCTGTTCGACGCCGAATTGATCGGCCTGATGAAGCCGGCCGCAACGTTCTACAACATCGGCCGCGGCACGACCGTGGACCAACCCGCGCTGCAGCGCGCGTTGGAGCGCAACGCAATTGCCGGCGCCTACCTGGACGTCACCGACCCCGAACCGCTCCCGCCCGGCCACCCGCTGTGGACGCTCCCGAACTGCTGGATTACCCCCCACACCGCCGGCGGCCACGCTGACGAGTTCGAGCGGATCGTCCGGCACTTCCTGGACAACCTGCGTCGCTTCGAACGCGGGCAGGAGTTGCTGGACCGGATCGTGTGACGGAGGGATGGGATCCCATCCACATGGCTCGGCAGCCCCCGGGTGGACCTTCGGTCCGACCGCTACGCGGGCTCGCTTCCCTGAGGGGAATCGAGCCGGAAATGCCTCCCTTTTGGGTGGCATGGGCATGTACTCATGCCCGTGTCTTCCTGCCCCTTCGGGTGGCACGGACAAGTACTCTTGTCCGTGGTGATTCGGGGTCGGCCGACGCCACGGACATGAGTACCTGTCCGTGCCACCCGGAACATGCCGCAGTTCGTCACGAGCACGGGCATGCGTACATG
>DASXMX010000437.1:0-9393 GCA_036495445.1 Tepidisphaeraceae bacterium | reverse complement strand
TCCGCACCACGGATGGCGACAACTATCGCGTCGGGAGCCCGGAGATGGCCTGGATTCCGCCCGAGGTCGGCATTATGGCTGTCTATGATCCCGACGAGGGTGTGGTGATAATCGATCTTGAGCAGGTCGTCGAATGCGTCCGCCCGATCACCAAGGGTCGGGGCGAGAATGGCCGCCGCAGCGCAGAGGACGCCTGACCGATGAACCTCGACGACCTGACACGCACCTCCGGCGAGTGGCTCCGTGGCACCGGGCCCGAGAGCGACATCGTCATGTGCTCGCGGATCCGCCTGGCGCGGAACCTTAACGACTTCCCGTTCATCAACCGCGCCAGCCGCTCCGAGAAGGCCGACATCGAGGCCCACATCCGCAACGCCATCTCGGTTGGCGGCGAGGGCCTGGCCTATTTCGAGCTGAACCAGCGGTCGAAGATCGACCTCCAGTTCCTCGTCGAGCGCCAGCTCATCTCCCGCGAGCTCGCCTCGGCCGACTACCCGCGCGGCGTCGCCATCGGCCCGCACGAGAACATCTCGATCATGGTCAACGAGGAGGACCACCTCCGCCTGCAGGTCCTCCGCAGCGGGCTGCAGCTCGAAGAAGCCTGGGAGCAGATCAACCGCGTCGACGACCTGCTCGAGAGCAAGCTCGATTACGCGTTCCACCCCCGCTTCGGCTACCTGACCGCCTGCCCCACCAACGTCGGCACCGGCATCCGCGTCAGCGTGATGCTCCACCTGCCGGCGCTGAAGCTCACCGGCGAGATCGAGAAGGTCTTCCGCGCCGCAAAGGAACTGCGGCTCGCCGTCCGCGGGCTGTATGGCGAAGGGACCGAAGCCACCGGCGACTTCTTCCAGATCAGCAACCAGACGACGCTCGGCAAGACCGAGGAAGACATCATCGGCGACTTCCGCAGCACGGTGATCCCCAAGATCATCGACTACGAGCGGCACGCCCGCCGCACGCTGCTTGAGGATCGCACCGTCGCGCTGGACGACAAGGTCTCCCGGGCCCTGGGCCTGCTGCGTAACGCCCGGCTGATGGCCAGCGAGGAGACGCTCCTGCTCCTCAGCCACCTCCGCATGGGCGTGAACCTTGGCCGCGTGAAGGATATCGACATCCGCACGATCAACGAGCTGTTCCTCCTTACCCAGCCTGCGCATTTGCAGAAGCTGCAGGGCCGCAAGCTCGAAGGCGACGTGCGCCGTGCCGTCCGCGCCGACTATATCCGCCAGCGCCTCGGTGGCGCATAACTGCGGTTACCTGCGTGAACAACCCGTCCGCTCGTCGCGAAGAGCTGTACCGCTTGCTGGGGGATCTTCCGCCCCGAGGGCGGCACGTTTTCGCTCAAGTCGTCGCCCGTGAATCACGGGACGACATGCTCTGCGAGCACCTTCGCCTCGACCTGAACGGCCTCGAACCGGTTCCCGCCTATTTCGTCAAACCGGTCGGCTCGTCGGATCCGCTCCCCACGATCCTCTTCAATCACTCCCACGGCGGAAATTACGAGATCGGCAAGCGCGAGCTGTTCGACGGCCGCGAGTACATGGCCGCCCCGTCGTACGCGGCCGACCTGGTCCGCTACGGCTATGCCGTCCTCTGCATCGACCACTGGGCCTTTGGCGAACGCCGCGGCGGGACCGAATCGTCGATCGTCAAGCAGATGCTCTGGGAAGGCCGGGTCTTGTGGGGGATGATGGTGTACGACAGCGTCAAGGCCGTCGATTACCTCCTGACGCGCGACGACATCGATCCGAATCGCATCGGAACGCTCGGCATGTCGATGGGCAGCACGATGGCCTGGTGGCTCGCCGCTCTCGACCCCCGCATCCGCGTCTGTGTGGACCTCTGCTGCCTGACCGATTTCCACGCCCTGATCGAAACCGGCCAACTCGACGCCCACGGCGTCTACTACTACGTTCCCTCGCTCCTGAAGCATTTCACGACCGCCCAGATCAACGCGCTGATCGCCCCGCGCCCGCACCTGGCCCTGGCCGGCACGCGTGACGTCCTGACGCCACCCAAGGGCCTTGATCGCGTCGACGCCGAACTGAAGGGTGCCTACGCCGCGGAGGGCGCGCCGGACGCATGGAAACTGCTTCGCTACGACGGGGGCCACCAGGAAACGCCAGAGATGAGAGGCGAGGTCCTAGGGTGGCTAAAACGGTGGCTGTGAGGTACTCGGAAACGTTGCCCACAGGAGCCGCGCGAACGTTCTCCCTCGCCCGGTACTCCGGGAGAGGATAACAAGTGCCCGTCCCATCCATCGTGGGCTGGGGCCAACAGCGAGGTCGAGCAATGTCCCTTTCCTTCACAAAGGATGCAGGCGCACTGAACCAGCCGTCGAATGCCCCGCACCGGCGAGTCCTGATTACCGGCGCCGCGGGGAGGATCGGCTCGAAATTGGCCCAGCACCTCCAGGGCCGGCACGACCTGCGTCTGATGGTCCGCGGCGACGAGGATCGGATCGAGCAGATCCGCCCGCTCGGCGAAATCGTCACTGCGAACTTGTCCGACCTGTCCCGCCTGAAAGAAGCCTGCCGCGGGATGGACACGGTCGTCCATCTGGCCGCCACGCCCGACTCATCCGCGGTCTGGAACACCCTTCTTCACGACAATATCATCGGAACCTATCACCTGTTGGCCGCTGCGAAGGCGGCGGGCTGCCGGCGAGTGATCTTCGCATCGAGCGTCCACGCCGTCGGCGGCTATCCGCCAGCCGTGCAGGTCAAGACCACCGACCCGGTCAACCCGGGCGACCTGTACGGCGTCTCCAAGTGCTTCGGCGAATCGCTCGGCCGATACATGGCCGAGCAGGAGGGGCTCTCGGTGATCGCCCTCCGCATCGGCGCGTTCCAGCCCGTCGATGCCGCCCGGCGGCCGGAGATGATCGGCGTCGCGGAGATGTTCGTCTCCGAGCATGACCTGGCGCAACTGATCGAGCGGTGCATCGACGACACGACGCTCCGATGGGCCGTCTTCCACGCCGTCAGCAACAACCGCTTCCAGCGGCTCGACATGACTGACGCACGCGAACTGCTCGGTTACCGGCCGCAGGACGATTTCACCGAGCTGTCGCCGGCATTCAAGGATCTCCACCTTGCCGAACATCTCCACACCGGAAGCTTGCGCGACAAGGGGCAGCGATCCGGACTGCGCGAAGAGATCCAATAGACCCGCTGCAAGATGCGGCGTCTGACTCCGTCAGGGAGGTATGATCGCATGCCACCGCCAGATGATCCTGATCGTTCTCTGCGCGACGTGCCTGGCGGCGGGTCGAGAGGACGCGGTGATCCCGGGCGATAACCTCGTCCTCGACGGCATCCCGCCGATTCCCGCTCGCTTGGCGGACGACGTCCGCCCCTACACCAACTTCCGCGGCGCCGGCATCGCGAGTTGGCATCCGGTCCGGCGCGAGATGCTCATCTACACACAATTCGGCGAAGCGCCGCAGATACACGTGGTGAAATGCCCGGGCGGCGCCCGCACCCAACTGACATTTTTCCGCGACCCGGTCTCGGACGCGACGTTTCAGCCGACGCGGGGCGACTCCTTCGTGCTGAGCAAAGATTCCGGCGGCGACGAGAACTTCCAGAAATACCGCTACGACCTTTTCAGCGGCGCGATCACGCTCCTCACGGACGGAACGTCGCGCAACACGGGCGGCGTCTGGTCGCATGCCGGGGAGCGCTTCGTCTACGGTTCGACCCGGCGGAACGGCCGCGACGTGGACCTGTGGTTGATCGACCCCGCCAACCGCACGACCGACCGGATGCTCGCCCGTCTCGATGGCGGCGGCTGGACGCCGCTCGACTTCTCGCCCGATGACCGACAACTCCTCGTGCGCGAAGGCCGCTCCGAAGTAGACAGTTCGCTATGGACCTTCGACGTCGCGACCGGCCGGGGGACGCGACTGACGCCGGTTGGGAACGCGAACCCCGTGTGTTATGCCGACGCCCAGTTCGCGCGAGACGGCACAGGCATCTACGTCATCTCGGATCGGGACTGCGAGTTCAAACGCTTCGCCTTCATTGACCTTGCCACTGGGCAGCCGACGTATTTCACCGCGTCGATTCCCTGGGACATCAGCGAATTCAGCTTGTCGTTCGACGGCAAGACCCTGGCCTGCGTGTCGAACGAGGAGGGCCGATCCGTCCTGCGCCTGCTCGATGCCGCGAGTGGCCGGGAACTCTTGAAGCCCGATCTGCCGGCAGGCGTCATCCACGGTCTGCGATGGCATCGTAACAACAGGGACCTGGGCTTCTCGTTCATCGACGCCCGCCGAGGGTCCGACGTCTACAGCATCGACGTGGTCACCCGGAAAGTCGTACGATGGACGCTCAGCGAAAGCGGCGGCATCAACACGAGCCGATTTGCCGAACCCCGCCTCTTTCATTGGAAGACCTTTGACGACCGGACCCTCTCCGGCTGGATCTATCCGCCGCCCGCGGACCGTTTCAAGGGACGACGGCCCGTCATCGTCGAGATCCATGGCGGGCCCGAAAGCCAGGCCCGGCCGTGGCTGTCGTCGGGGAATTCCTATCTTGTTAACGAGATGGGCATCGTGCTGATCCAGCCCAACGTGCGCGGGTCATCCGGCTACGGCAAGAGCTTCCTTAAGCTCGACGACGGCTACCGCCGGGAGGACGCCTACAAGGACATCGGCACGCTGCTGGATTGGATTCGAATACAGCCCGATCTCGACCCCGCACGCGTCATGGTGACCGGCGGGAGCTACGGCGGCCATATGACGCTGGCCGTCGCCACCCGCTACCCCGAACGCATCCGCTGCGCGCTCGACATCGTCGGCCAATCTAACCTCGTCACGTTTCTCGAGCACACGTCTCCGTATCGACAGGATTTACGGCGCGTCGAGTACGGCGACGAACGCGACCCGCAGATGCGGTTGTTCCTCAACTCCATTGCCCCGCTGAACCACGCCGGGAATATCACCAAGCCGCTCTTCGTCGTTCAGGGCACCAACGATCCTCGTGTGCCGCAGTCCGAGTCTGAGCAAATGGTCCGCACCGTTCGCGGCAGCGGCACGCCCGTGTGGTATCTGCTGGCTAAGGACGAGGGCCACGGATTCGTCAAGAAGAAGAATGAGGAGTCCCTGCTGCTGGCGACGGTGATGTTCGTCCAGGAATACCTCTTGAACTGATGATCTCCCGCCTCGCATGTGCGGGCTGCGCCCGCGCATTCTACCCTATCGGGCCTCCTGACCCGAGACAGAATACCCTTTCGGCAGTTCGGGGCGCAATAATGTGTCGGCGGCTCGCACTACACGATCCGGGCCGGTCGGACCGAAGAAACTTTTGCCCCTCGCCCCGGCCGGGCCGGCGCGGTACTGAGGCGGTCGCCGGGCGAACCGTGACGGAGCGATGCATGACCACCATGGCAACACCGAAGAAGGATCCGCACCCGAAGTCGTCCGCGATCCCGTTCAACGAGTCGGTCCGTCAATGGGTGGACGAGTGCGCAGCCCTCTGCCTCCCGGACGAAGTCGTTTGGTGTGACGGCAGCGCGGCGGAGCGAACCGCGCTGCTTCGGCATGGCGTTCAGGAAGGCGTGCTCATCGAGCTCAATCAGGAAAAGCTGCCCGGCTGCTATCTGCACCGCAGCAACCCCAACGACGTCGCCCGCACCGAACAACTCACCTTCATTTGCACGCCCAGCCCCGACATGGCCGGGCCGACCAACAACTGGATGGAAGCCAAGTCGGCCTATGCGAAGCTCCGCGACCTGTACCACGGCTGTATGCGCGGCCGCACGATGTATGTCGTTCCCTTCGTCATGGGGCCGGTCGGCAACCCGCTTGCCCGTGTGGGCGTGCAACTCACCGATTCGCTCTACGTCGCCGTCAGCATGGGGATCATGACCCGCATGGGCGAGGCCGCCTGGAAGCAACTCGGAAACAGCGACGATTTCACCCGCTGTCTCCACAGCGTCGGCGACGTGAACCCGGAGCGGCGTTACATCTGCCATTTCCCCCTCGACAACACGATCTGGAGCTTCGGCTCGGGCTACGGCGGGAACGCACTGCTCGGGAAAAAGTCCTTGGCCCTCCGCATCGCCGGCTACCTCGGCTGGCAGCAGGGGTGGATGGCCGAGCACATGCTGATCCTGGGCGCGACCGAGCCGAACGGTCAAAAGACCTACGTGGCCGCCGCGTTCCCCAGCGCCTCGGGGAAGACCAACTTCGCGATGATGATCCCGCCCGAAAAATACCGGAACGCGGGATGGAAGATCACCACCGTGGGCGACGACATCGCCTGGATGTGGGTCGACCCGCAGAAGGGCAAGCTCAGGGCGATCAATCCCGAAGCTGGCTACTTCGGTGTCGTCCCCGGCACCAACTGGATTACCAATCCCAACGCGATGGCCAGCATGTCGCACGACACGATCTACACCAACGTCGCGTTGCTGCCCGACGGCGACGTCTGGTGGGAAGGGAAGACTCCCGAGCCGCCCAAGGAATGCATCGACTGGACCGGCCAGCATTGGACGCCGGGCTGCGGGCGGCTGGCTGCCCATCCCAATTCCCGCTTCACCGCCCCGATGGCCAACAACCCCGCGCTCGACTCGTCCGCCGACGACCCGGCGGGCGTGCCGATCAGCGCGATTATCTTCGGCGGCCGCCGCAGCAAGACGATCCCGCTCGTCTACCAGGCCTTCAACTGGATGCACGGCGTGTACGTGGGCGCGACCCTATCGTCGGAAACCACCGCGGCAGCGACGGGCCAGGTCGGCGTCGTCCGCCGCGACCCGATGGCCATGCTCCCGTTCATCGGCTACAACATCCGCGACTACATCGTCCACTGGTTCCGCATGCGCAAGCGCATGGCCGACTGCCCCCGCGTCTTCCACGTCAACTGGTTCCGCCGCGATGACAACGGCAAGTTCCTCTGGCCGGGCTTCGGCGAGAACATGCGCGTCCTCAAATGGATCGTCGACCGCTGCCACGGCCGCGCGTACGCCGTCGAGAAGACGCTGGGCTGGATGCCCCGGATCGCCGACATCGACACCGAGGGCCTCGACTTCGACATGAAATCGCTCGAGGTGGTTCAGGAAGTGGACAACGAAGCGGTGAAGAAGGAACTGCTCAGCCAGGAGGAACTGTTCCTCAAGATGGCGGGGGATCTGCCGAAGGAGATGATCTTTCAGAGGGAGTTGTTGATCAGCCGATTATAGGAAATCGATCGATTCTGGTTTCGCCGCTTGCGGCTTCGCGAACGAACGGATTCGCCGTCGCGAGTGACTTTGTGCGAAAGCCCTCAAGGGGGGATGACGCGCTCGACGGCGGACGCGGCGACGTTCGCGAAGCCGCAAGCGGCGGGATCGGCTCACAGCCCATACTCCTTCCACCTCCGTTCGACCAACTGCCTCGTCGCCTCATCGAAACGTAGCTCCTTCGGCCACGCCCTCACCTTCCCCTCAGCCGGCAGTTTTACCGTCGCGTCGAAGCCGATCTTGCTGCCGGCGCCCAGGTCCGGGCTGGCGTGGTCGAGGATGTCAACGGGGCCCTGGACGATCTCGGTGTCCCGGGCGGGATCGCAGTTGCTGAACAGGTGGAAGAGGACGTCCTGCTCGTCGTGCACGTTCACGTGTTCGTCCACGACAACGATGAACTTCGTGAAGGCCATCTGCCCCGCGCCCCAGATCGCGTGCATGACTCGCCTTGCCTGGAACGGGTATTCCTTGCGGATCTTGACGAACGCGCAATTGTGGAAGACGCTGGCAATCGGGAGCGAATAATCGAGGATGTCGGGGATCAGCATCTTCAAGAGCGGCAGGAAGACGCGCTCCGTCGCCTTCCCCAAGTAATAGTCCTCCATCGGCGGCTTGCCGACGACCGTCGTTGGGTAGATCGGATTTTTCCGGTGCGTGATCGCGGTGACGTGGAACACCGGGTACCAGTCGGCCCGGGAATCGAAACCGGTGTGGTCGCCGAAGGGGCCTTCCATCAGCTTCTCATGTGGGTCGACGTACCCTTCGATTACGATCTCCGCATTTGCAGGCACTTCCAGGTCGATCGTGCGGCAGGGGACCAGGCCGATCCCGCCGCCGTTGAGGAATCCGGCAAAGAAGAGTTCCTCGATCCCGGGCGGCAGCGGGGCGGTAGCCGCATACGGAAGGACCGACTCGCCGCCCAGCACAATCGCCAGCGGCATGCGCTGACCGCGGGACTGGTACATACGGAAATGGCGGGCACCGTCGTGGTGCATGTGCCAGTGCATCGCGCACTTGCGCGGGCCGAAGAGCTGGACGCGGTACATCCCGATGTTGCGGTCGCCCGTATCGGGGTTCTTCGTGTAAACGCCGCCGAACGTGATGTATCGGCCGCTGCCTCGCTCCGTCACCTTCGACGCGGCATCGCGATCGAACACCTGCCCGCTATCAAGATCCCCGTCCAGCGGCCAGCACTGGATGATCGGCAGTCGCGTCAGGTCCGCCTTCTCCCCTTCGAGCACGACCTGCTGGCAGATGCCGTTCCGCACCGACTTCGGCGGGAAACTCGCCATCTTCATCAGATCCGGCAGCCGCTTCATCTTGTCCAGCAGCTTGGTCGGGATCTCCGGTTTCACCATCTGCTGCACGCGGGCCGCCAGTGCGCTCAGGCTCTCGGTGCCCAGCGCCTTGTTCACCCGCCAATAGCTGCCGAACGTGTTGATCGCGACGGGAATGTCCGAACCTTCGACGTTCTCAAAGAGCAATGCCTTGCCGCCCAAGTTCGCGGCGGGGGAGCGATCGAGCTCGTTGTGCCCGTGCGGCACCGGCGACTTGCTCATCCGGTCCGCGATCGCCGCGATCTCCAGCTTCGGGGAGACGCGCGCCGTGACGCGGGCCAGTTCGCCCTCACGTTCCAGTTCTGCGATGAAATCCGAGAGGGTTTCTGCGGGCATGTTCGCTCGATCCTAAGAGGGATTCGAACGTCGCACAACGACAGGCCTTCGTCACGTTCCACTCATCACGTTTCACGGACGCTGATCTCACGGCCTTCCCGTCATTGGATCACAACCACGCGGCACGGTACATTTCACCGGTTCGGAAGCCCGTCACACCAGCTTGGAGGACTCGGAAATGAACCGTCGTGAGTTTCTCGCGGGCGGCACGGCCGCGTTGACGTTCATGGGGCTGGGCGGGTACGTGGCCGGGGCGGCCGACCAGAAGGTCCGCCGGGTGGGCCTGATCGGCACGGGGTGGTACGGCAAGTCGGACCTGCTCCGGCTCATCCAAGTCGCGCCGGTCGAAGTCGTCAGCCTGTGCGATGTCGACAGGAAGATGCTCGAAGCCGCGGCCGAGATCGTTGCCAGCCGGCAGGCGTCGCGCAAGCAGCCCCGCCTCTTTCACGACTACCGTGAGATGCTCAAGCAGGGGGACCTCGACATCGTCGAG
>DASXMX010000436.1:0-8536 GCA_036495445.1 Tepidisphaeraceae bacterium | reverse complement strand
GGCGAGCCGACCCGCGCCACCGGGCGGGCGATGTTTGAGCTGTTCGGCTACCGCAAGGACTCGCCGGAAGTCCGCGGCGGCCGCATTGGGGGGCCGTGGATCTTCTCCCTTAACAGCCGCGGCCAGCAGCAGGAGCATTGGAATCCCGCCCTGCGCGCTTACACGTTTCAGCTCCCGTTCCCCCAGGCCAACAAGGGCGAGTATTACGTGCTGACCGTGCAGTTCGACCTGAACACGACGGCGTCGCTGTCGCAGCCCGCCGTTGCCGCAAGCACCGAGCCGACGACCGAGCCAACGACCGAGCCGGCGACGCAGCCCGCCGCGACACAGCCCGCGATTACCATTCCGGCAAATCAGCCGCGGGCGCGGTTGTTCGATCAGCTCATCCTCGAGCCGCAGGCCCAGGAGCCAGGCCATGGGACCAAGTACCGCGCCCCGACCGGCGCTCCTCAGCACTGATCCGGTCCCGACGCTGCTGACCCGCGTGCGGGCGGAGCTATCGGCGGACTTCGTGCCCGGCCGGCCGATCCGCGTCAGCCGGGCGCCGGGCCGGCTCGACGTGATGGGCGGCATCGCGGATTACACCGGGTCGCTGGTCTGCGAGACGCCGCTCGATCGCGCCGCGGCGGTCGCCCTGCAGCCGCGGGACGATCGCCAGGTCCAGGTCTTCTCATTCAACCTGTACGACGAGCACAAGCCGTTCACGTTTCGCATCCCGATCGACGCGCTGGTGAAACACCCGGCCGACATGCTCCGGCGGGAGTTCAACGAGCCGGGCCGGAAGTGGGCGGCTTACCTGGTCGGGTGCCTCTTCGTCCTCCATGCCGAACTGCGGATCGACTTGTTCGATCCGAATCAAACGGGGCTGAACCTTGCGCTTTCCAGCACGGTGCCGCTCGGGGCCGGGGTCAGCTCGTCGGCCGCGATCGAGGTGGCAACGATGATGAACCTCGTCGACCACTTCGGCATTCGCGACCGCCTTAACCCGCTGCGCCTGTCGGCCCTTTGCCAGCGCGTCGAGAACCTGATCGTCGGCGCGCCCTGCGGCATCATGGACCAGGTGACGAGCTGCGTCGGAGAGAGTGGCGCGCTGTTGCGGCTGGTCTGCCAGCCGCACGAGCTGCTGCCCGCGATCCAGCTTCCGCCCGGCGTCCGCGTGCTCGGCATCAACAGCAACGTGAAGCACGAGGTCGGCGGCGGCGCCTATGGCCGCACGCGATGTGCGGCCTTCATGGGGCACCGGATCATCCTCGAAAAGATGCGCGAGATGGTCCGGGTGATGGGTCAGCAACTGGCCGATGACCCGATGCGCGGGTACCTGGCCAACCTCGATCCCGACGACTACAAGAACCTCCTCCGCCCGGCGGTTCCCGAGTTGCTCGGCGGCCGCGAGTTCCTCGACCGCTACGGCTCCACGATCGACACGGTGACGACGGTGGATGCCGACGTGGAATACTTCGTGCAACATGCCACCGACCACCACGTGCTCGAAGCGCGGCGCGTGCGCCGGTTCGTCGAGTTCCTCGAAGCCGCGCGAAACGCGGAAGGCCCGGAGCGGACCGCGAACCTCGATCGGGCCGGGCACCTGATGTACGCGTCGCACCAGTCGTACACGATGGACGCTATGCTCGGCGCCCCCGAGTGCGACCTGCTCGTGCAACTCGTCCGCGAGCGCGAGCGGGCCGGCCTCTACGGCGCCAAGATCACCGGCGGCGGCAGCGGCGGCACCGTCGCCCTCCTCGCCAACGACTCCCCCCGCGCCGACGACGCGATCGCCGAGATCATGTCCGTCTACGAACAACGCACCGGCCACACCCCAGAAGCCTTCCTCGGCTCCAGCCCCGGCGCATGGCACTTGGGAACGGCCCTGCTCCCGTGACACGGGTTACCGTCCCTGTTCCGCGGCGCGCCCGGCGGGCCGCGTGTCGGGCCGCGTCGTTGTGGGCTTCACCTCTGCCCCCTCATACCACCCCACATAAATCCCCGACTTGTTGCTGAAGAAGTGCGTGACGTGCGTCAGCCCGCCGCGCCCGAACTCGTGCGACCATCGCTCGTACTCGACGCTGTCGTCCGGCGACCTCCCGATCACGACCCACTGGCCTCCGGGATATTGGCTCGGATCCAGCAGATGGAACGTCGGGACGTTCTGGGGGTGCAGCCCTGCGTACCAGAACATCTCGGGGATCGAGCGGAGCACCGCGCCGGTGAGGATCGGCGAATCGGGTTTGCTCGCCACGGCTGCGCGCATGATCGGGGCAGCGGCGTACCCCGAATGCGTCCACCGCTCCCATCGGAACTGATACGCGAACGGCACCGCCAGCAGCACCAGCAGCGGGACCATCCCCCACGCCGGGCGAAACGTCGGAGATGCCCGCAATCGAACGAAGACGCCGATCGCGAGCAGCGTCGCGGTCGCGCCGGCCGCGAGCATCGCCGCGTGCCCGCGCCCGCCTTTCCAAGCCATGTGCGCGATGAACCAGTTTGCCCCGGCCATTGCGACGACGCACCCCAGCGCGACGGCCCGGACCAGCGACGCGTCCGGCAATGACATGAACGGCACGCCCGCCGCCACCGCCCCGGCCAGTAAGGCCAGCGGCGCGATCGTCACATACCCGTACCGCGGGTTGATCATCCCCGTCAGGAGGCAAACGCCCCAGGAAATCAGGATCGACGCCGCCAGCGCGGTCACGATGCGCGACCGTGGCACGCCGGTTTCCCGATCCGATTCCCGGATCGCACTCTTGATGCCGGGCAGAAACACCAACGGCATCGCCAACGACACCGGCAGCGCGAACGCAAACACCTCCATCGGAACGAGCAGCGACTGTCCCACCCGCTTGAGGTTGTTCGGGACCAGCGTCTTTCCCACTTCGTCGAACCCGCTGTAATCCGGCGGAACGTGCAGGCGGCTGATCGCGATCTTGGCCGCAACCGCGTACGCACCAAACAACGCGACCCCGATCAGAAGCGGCCCCCAAAGCCCCGCGGAGCGCAACCGGCGGAACCCCTCGCGCCGGCCCGACCAGGCCGCCCACCCGATCACGCCCAAGATCAACGGCAGGCCCGCCGGGCCTTTGGTCATGAGCGTCGCACCGAACGCGATGCCACCCGTGAAGATCCACCCCCAGCGAAGCTGCGAGTATTTCTCCCTCCCCCGGTACTCCGGGGGAAGCGAGCGGATTGGGCGACTGCCCGCGAGCGGGCTGGGGAGGGGGTTATGTGGCACAGCCGCCCCCGGCTGTGTTCCGCCGCCAAACAGCAACTCAATCAGGCAAAGCGACGCGATGGTGCAAGCCAGCGTGTTGGTGCCGTCCACGTCGGCGGTTCGCGCCTGCCCCCAAAGGGCAAGGAGCGCCAGCCCCGCGATCCCACTCACGATTCCGCCCACGCGGCCGAACCATCTCGTGCCAAACAGGTAAAGCGCCGCGTTCAGCAGCCCCGCCCCGATCACCGACGGCAGCCGCCAGACGAACTCATTCCCATGGTTCCCTGAAAGGATCTGCGCCAGCGCGATCATCCAATCATGCAACGGCGGTTTGATCAGGTAGAGCTGCCCATAGAGGCGGGGCAGGATCCAGTCTCCCGTCCGGACCATCCCCAGCGACGGAAAGACGCGGTGCCCCTCCGTCCCCCCCAGCGGCGCGCCGCCCAGCAGCGGGAGATGGCAGGTCACGGTCAACAAAAAGATCGCAACCGCCCCGAGCGCCGAGCCCCGCTCGTCCGGCGCGGCCCCGCGCGCCCCCTCCGCGGTAACCCCCGGTTGAGTGTCCACTACGTCCATACCCGCATGTCCCGCTACGACTCTCGGAGAGCGTTCCGTCGCTGCCAAGCAAGTCGGTCCAGCATAGCGGAGGCGAAGCGCGTATTCGAGAACGTCGCGCCGTGACACAGGTTTTTAACCCGTGCGAGCGGCCCCGCACGGGTTGGCTATGCTGCCAGCGTCATCACGGTCGGATGACTGATCTGCCCTCTCACGGCATTCATCGCTGCTTCGAACTCGTTCGGGTCGACGTAGATGCCCCAGCCGTTCTTTTTGCCGGGGGAGTGGATGTAGATCCAGAGCTTCCGCCCGACGCGGCAGACCTCGACCTGGCGGTCGAAGCCGCAGGGGCTGGCGCCCTGCACGCGCTGGGTGGTGGCGAACCGCGTGCCGCCGGGCACCACGCGCAGCGTGCCGGCCGGCATGGGGGCGTGACTGTCATCGGGCGCGCAGAAGCCCGCCGGGGCGTCGATCCGCATCACGTTTTGCAGGGCAGGGCGGTCGGAAAGGTGGGTTGTGGTGCAGGCTTCCAAGCCTGCATCCGCGGCTGTGCAGGCTTGGAAGCCTGCACCACAATTCTCCGCGCCCGAGATCGCTGCCGGCTGAACGACGCGAACCGTCGGCGGCCGCGAGACGACCGGCGCGGGCGCGTCGGCCGCGGTCACCTCCACCGGGATCAACTGCTCGGAGACGACCCGCGCCCCGGTGCGGTACATCCGCGGGGCGATCGGCCGCGTATGGACCACCTGTAGCGTCAGCGGGACGCACTCGCCGTCCGCGGCCTCCCAGTCAATCTCAAACAACGTCCCCGGCGACAGGGCCTCCTCGTGCACCAGTCCCAGCCCCGTCCGCGAGACGTTGCTCACCGACGCGACCACCGCCGGGTCCTCGAACGTCGGATCGGTCGGCTCGTGCTCCTCCCGCCCGGTCCGCGGGTAGAGCATCACGCTCCCCACCCGCGTCGTGCGCGGGGCGCGACGCGATTCCATCACGGGATCCGGGATCGGCCTGGATTTGGACAACTCGGCGTGAGTGACTAATTCGCACAACGGAAACATGTCCTTCCCATCGTCACCGGCGGCGCAGCCGTTAACGGCCTGTCAAATGATCCGGGCGGATTCCGGGATAAAAATCGCCGCGCAATTCCGGGGCGAACTTGCCCAGCCTGCACAGGCGGAACAAATTCGCACCCGTGAATAAATCCGCCCACGTGGGAGTCCCACGCGGGCGGAAGGCTCTTCCGATCCGTGTTCCGCCAGGCGATGTTGCGGCCGCGGACAGACTATTCCCTCGGCAAGTTCGTTCGAACGTAGGGGACCCAGGTGGGCTTCCAATAGAAGTCGGTCACGCCCTCCAGCGTCACCGTCTGGGCACTGCCGTCAACGAAGGCGATGTTGATCGAGCGATTCGGATGGCGATTGATCAAGATGCGGAAATCCTGAGGGTAACTGCTGTCGCCCCCCAAACTGCCGGACAGGTCCGGCGGCGCCGGCGTGGGATTTGTGTCGGTGACCACTCCGTTGCTGACGGTTCCCTGTTGCGTCACGTAGAAATCCGCCCAAACTGAGTCGCAGAAGATCGGCACCTCACTGTTGTGCCTGACCTGGGCGATTTTTGAACCCCATTTGTCGCCGGCGGTGAGGTAACGGTTCCAGCCGTAACTGGAGGTGCGCCACTCGGTGTTGCTGTGCTTGACGGCGGTCCCGACCGTATTGTACTGGCCGTTCCATGCCTCGTTTACACGGCCGAATCCATTGTGGAGGTTCGTGCCAATCGTGTCATGAGCTTCCGGGCAAAGGATGACCTGATCCCTCGCACCGTACTGGAAGCAGATACCGATCCAGTAGCCGTACCATGCGATGTCCGGCTGCGACTTGGTGTACCAGGTGTAGTTGGGCAGTTCCCCCTTGAATTCGCTGGTGTACATCCCCCAGGCCAAGCCCAATTGGCGGAGGTTTGAGAGACATTGAATGGAGCGAGCCTGAGCGCGTGCCCTGTTCAGTGCGGGCAGCAGGATGGAAATAAGAACTGCGATGATCCCGATCACGACGAGCAGTTCGACCAGCGTGAAGCCACGCATGCGACGCAGGCAGCGAGCCATGACGAGCCTCCTCGAATTAGGCGGCCGATCCGCGAGTCGGGAGATGAAAAACGGACTCGAACGGGCCGCGAAATGATTTCTACTTCCTTCTTATTTATACCAGTTGACGTGCTGACGGGGAATGATTGATTTCATTATCATGTTGATGATTTTCATCAGGAACGGACAAATCGAGAAGGGGGCCGGCGAGCAGAGCTATTTCGATATCTCTTCGATATCTCAAATGTGCACGCAGGCGGGAACAAGAAACCGGCCGGCACGGGTTTGCCGTGCGGGCCGGATGAAATCTCGATGCACTTGTCGCTGGAATTATGAAGCTATTACTCGGCGGAATCGGCCTCTAGAGCATCCTCCGGCCAGCTCAACTCGATGTGCGACCCAGCGGTGAGAAGCTGTTCGAGGGGTCGGCCCAGCGCCTCGCTGCGCCATCCGATTCGCAAGCGGTGGGGGTCTGACGCATTTTGATCATTTTTACCGCAGAGGGATTGGTAAAACTCATTGATCTCCTGCCGGTTGGTCGCGACGGCGACGTCGATCGACTGGCCGGCACAGAGGCACTGGGCGACGGCCCAGAGGGAGTCGGTGCGGAACTTGTCCCGCGGACTCGGTTCGATGTGGGCGGCGGGCGGGAGGTCGGCTTCGGGCAGGGCCAAGGCGCGGGCCGTCAGGGCGACGATTTGGGAGCCGTACTCGGCTTCGACCGGGCGGGGGAGGCCGCGGACGCGGTCGAGCTTTTCAACCGACTTGATGGGGTTGCGGGACAGGTCAAGCAGGATCTCATCCTTCAGGAACGCGCGGGGCGGGACGTCCAACTGGCGGGCGACGGCGTCACGCCAGATGGCCAGCTCGCGCAGGACCGCCAGATTTCGCGGCGGCAGGCTCCCCGAGCCGCGGACACGCAGGTATTGCTGGGCGGGATCGACGCGGAACATCCGCGGCTCGCACTGGATCGCACACTCCGCCATCGCCCAGTTGACGTGGCCGAGCTCGTCCAACCGCTCGCCGATCTTCTGCCGGGCCAGCACCAGATATCGCACGTCGTCGGCGGCATAGCGGAGCTGCATCGCGGAGAGCGGGCGCTGGTCCCAATGGGTGAACGTGAGCCCTTTGCCGAGCTTCACCCCGGCGGTTTCGTTGATCAGCTTCGAGAGCGACAACGGGTAGGGGAGTCCGATAAACCCGGCGGTGATTTGCGTGTCGAAGATGTTCGCCGGCGGCCGGTCCAGAAACCGCACGATCGGCTCCAGATCCTGCTGCCCGGCGTGGACGATCTTCTCGATTGCCGGGTCGGCGACCAATTTCCAGAACGGCGTGACGTCGAGCCCGGCCAATGGGTCGATCAGGGCGATGCGCTCCGCCGAGGCGACCTGGATGAGGCAGAGCTTGGGAACGTACGTCAGCTCGCCGATGAATTCGCTGTCGTACCCGAACCGGCCGGCCTGGCGGAGGTGGTCGATCAGTTCGCCGAGTTGTTCTTCGGTCGTGACGAGCGACGCCGGACCCTTGGGGACCAGGGGATGATCGATCTGCTTGCCGCTGGGCGGGGCGACCTCCTCCGCGTGGGCGGATTCGTGGCTCCGGTCGCGATGGGCCGAACGATACGATACATGGCGATGTTTCTTCGAAGGGTCTGACGAACCCATAGTCGATCCATCCTACCGGACAATCCGTCCCGCCGACAGGAGCGGACCCCGCCATTTGCAGATGAAAATGAACCTCCCCCACAAGACTCCTCGGATGCGGCAGGGAGTTGGGCGAATGGCCGCTTTGTCGTATCTGGGGGTGACTCTGATGAAATACCGATGTCGGGATGCCGCGGCGGCTACGTGCCGGGACTCCAAAACCTTGCGAACAGGTGCCGTTTTTATCGGCTTTCGTCGAGTCCCTTGCCTCGTTGGGGACCGGCACGGGCTTTGTAAAACACGGGGCAGAGGGACGACTATGGTTTCCCAGGTGCTGCCCATCTTTGCCGAGACTAAGCTCGCCGATCCCACCGTGTGGATCGTCGAAGATGAGCACATTTCCCGGCGGGCGATGAGCGTGTTGCTTTCCGCCTCCGGGTACCGGACGCAGGCATTCCCGGCCGCCGAAGACGCGATCCGCCTCGCCGAGCACGGCGGGCGGATGCCGCGTTTCGCGTTGGTCGACCTCGACCTGCCCGGGATGAGCGGGCTCGAGTTTATCGCCCGCCTGGAAAGGCTGGATCCAAGGGTTTTCCCAATCCTTGTGACCGCAACGGATGAGGAAACGTTGGCCTCGCGGCTTCATCTGCACTATCGATCGCTAGCCTACCTGCGCAAGCCGGTGAATTTCGAAATGCTGTTGAAACTGCTGGAGGAGCATCAGCAGGCCGATCAGGATGCGTCGATCCATCCTGAACTCATGGCGGGCGCTCAATCCCCTAAGTCGTCCAGCCGATAATAAGAGTCCCGAGTCGAGCGTGCTCGCATGTGGGGAGGGCGAGACTCCCGCCGAGCCGAAGCTCGCTGGCCAGACTCGGCTCGGCGGGAGCCTCGCCCTTCCCGAAGCGGGCTGCGGGTGCGCCACACAGGGCGCGCCCGGTTAATTGACAATCGCGCTGCGGTTTTCCCAGTACTTTTGCCAGCGATCGTCCTGGCTGAGCCATAGCCCGCGCAGGGCGAGGATCGCCTCGACGCCATCGGCTGACCAGAACT